>NZ_JAFCWC010000006.1:0-167150 GCF_049897365.1 Brevundimonas sp. DC300-4 | reverse complement strand
CCACTGCGCCGGCGCTCAGCCCGCTGTTGGCGACCCGATCAACGGCCTCCCGCTTGAACGATTCCGGAAACACCCGGCGTTGAACACTCATCAGACACTCCTCTCCAGCTCCGAAAAGCTAGCATGGGTGTCCACTGAAACGAGGGAGGATCACGGCGTGACTCCCCTCATCCGACAGCCTGTGTCAGGGTTTGCGACTGACCGGTCATGAGCCCGACGCCTGATGCGCAACCGCTTCGTCCCGCCGCCGACGCTCGGCACGATCGATGACGACATCCGCCAGCTGGGGCTGGTGCTGGAGTTTCCAGCCGGGCGGCCGAACATGCCGCCCGAATACGCCATCGGCGACAGTCCGCCCGTGGTCCTGCGCGCCGGGGAGGGCCTGAGCCTCGCCCCCATGACCTGGGCGTGGAAGGGGCCGGGCGGGAAGCCGGTGTTCAACTTTCGCTCCGACGGGCGGACCTTCGGGTCGTCGGAGCGCTGCCTGATCCCCGCCGCGGGCTTCTTCGAGTTCACGGACGCCGAGCCGGGCCACAAGCGGAAGACCAAATGGCGGTTCGACCTGGTCGACGCGCCGTGGATGTGGATGGCGGGGGTGGTCAGACAGGGCGCCTTCGCCATCCTGACCACCGGACCGGGGCCGGATGTAGCGCCCTATCACGACCGGCAGGTCTGTGTTCTGGCGCCCGGTCAGGCGCTGGAGTGGCTTGACCTGACTCAGGCAGAGGGGGCGGTGTTGCGGCCCCTGCCGGCCGGGTCGCTGTCGGTGCGCAAGGTCTATCCGGAACAAGCCTGATCCAGGGGGGGTCAGCCCCGTTCGCCGGGCTCCTGACGGTAGGTATAGCCGTCGCCGGTGTCGCCGGGAGGCAGGTCGCCGTAATAGTCTTGCGGCGGCTGCACATAGACCGGGGCCGGCTGATAGACCTGCGGCGGGGCGTAGGCCGGCTCGGGATAGGACGGCGAGCTGTAGTGGACCTGCGGCGGGGCATAGTCCTGGTCGTAACCGCCCTGATCGTAGGGGGCGGGCTCCAGGGGCGAGGCCTGATAGGGGACGGGCGCATAGCGCGGGCCGTCGTCACGGCGATCGGAATAGCGGTCCCCGCTGCCGTATCCGGCCTGATAGCCGCTGGAATAGCCGCCGGCGGAGCTGCTGCTTTCGCTGTAGCTTTCGCGCACGCTGTAGGAGGCACCGCCCCGGCCGCCGGAATAGCCCTGCTCATAGCCATAGCCGCCGTGACCCTGGCCGTGGCCGTCCCGGCAGTCGCAGGCCGGGGGCGGAGGGGGAGGCGGCGGAGGAGGGGGCGGATAACCGCCGCCGCAGTTGTCGTAGCAGGGGGCCGGGCGCAGGCCGCAGCAGCGGTCGGTGGTCACGTAACGGCGACCGAACCCCTGGGCGACATAGCCGAACGGCCGGCTGGGACCATATCCGGGCCCGCGAACCACCACCACATATCCGGCGCCGCCGTAGCCGTAACCATAGTCGCCGCCATAGCCCCCGCCTGTCGAGATCACGCCGCCATGGCCGCCGCGCCCGCTGATCGCGCCGACGTCATAGGCCCGGGCGTTGATGTAGGCGCCGGCTCCCGCGCCGGCATAGGCGCTGGCATTGGCGTTGGCGTTGACGTTCACATTGATGTTGCCGCCGCCGTGGCCGCCGCCCCCGCAGCCTCCGCCGCAGCCGCCCCCATGGCCGCCGCCATAGCCGCCTCCTCCGCCATGCTGGCCGCCGCCGCCACGTTCGCTCGCCAGCGCCGGCGAGGCGCCGAGCAGCAGGAGGGCGGTCAGGATCGAGACTAGGGTTTTCACTGGGCGGCTCCGCGACGTTCGAGGCCACCCTAGGTCTTCGCGCGCGGAAGGGTTCCGGATGCTCCCCGGGCGGGAGCAATCCGTTCAAGACGTGGTTAAATCTCGCTTTTCTGGCGTGAAGCTGGCGTCTTCAGCCCCTCAGCGGTGGGCCCCGCGCGGCGCGCGATCGTCGTTGTAGCCATAGACGTCGTGATAGCCGCGTCCCGGCGGGCTGGACCAGCGGGTCCACCGGTCGGAGCGGTTGCTGTGGCCGTACCGGCCGCCCCGGTCGTAGGCATGGCCGTACCGGAGAGGCGGGCGATAAGCGCGGGGATCGCCATATCCGGCCCCGTAGCCCTCGCCGTAGGACTGGCTGTGGCCGCCGTAGCCGCCATACCCATAGGCGACCGGCCCTCCATACGGCTGGCCGTAAGGCGCGGGCTGAACGCTGTAGCGGGGCTGGCCCCAGGTCTGGGCGTCGGCCGCGCCCGGGAGGACAACGGTGGTGAGGATGATCAGGGCGAGGCGACGCATGAAACTCTCCAGCAGGACGAAAAGGTTAACACCGTTCGGCCGGATTTGTTCGGCCCTCAGAAATCGACCGCGAGACCCTTCTTCTCCCAGTCGCCGTAGCGGGTCGGTTCGGGGCCGGTTGGGCCGCCGTGCTCGGTCGCCGGTGCCAGCGCCCCGGCCTTCGCGCGACGTTCGGCGGCCTCGGCCAGGGCGCGTTTGGCGGGCTCGCTGAGGACCCGTTCAGGCGGGACGTCGGACGGCGTTTCAGGCGTGTCGGTCATGCAGACGGACATAATGCGCGGCGACGCGATGCGATAGGCCGGCGTCCGCCACAGTCTCGCCCTTGCATCGCGGGGCGTCAGGCCGTTTAAGCGCCGCCAAATCCTCCCACGCCGTTCTGCGAAAGAGCCCTCATGGCCAAAGCCTCCGACAAGCCCGTCAAGAAGGTCGTCCTGGCCTATTCCGGTGGCCTGGACACCTCGATCATCCTCAAGTGGCTGCAGACGGAATACGGCGCCGAGGTCGTGACCTTCACCGCCGATCTCGGTCAGGGCGAAGAGCTCGCCCCCGCCCGCGAGAAGGCGCTGAAGATGGGCATCAAGCCCGAGAACATCTTCATCGACGACCTGCGCGAGGAGTTCGTGCGCGATTTCGTCTTCCCGATGTTCCGTGCCAACGCCCAGTACGAGGGCGACTATCTGCTCGGCACCTCGATCGCGCGTCCGCTGATCGCCAAACGCCAGATCGAGATCGCCCGCATGGTCGGCGCCGACGCCGTCTGTCACGGCGCCACCGGCAAGGGCAACGACCAGGTCCGCTTCGAGCTGGGCTACTATGCGCTTGAGCCCGATATCCGGGTCATCGCCCCGTGGCGCGAGTGGGAATACCGGAGCCGCGAGGCCCTGCTGGACTTCGCCGAGAAGAACCAGATCCCGATCGCCAAGGACAAGCGCGGCGAGGCCCCGTTCTCGGTCGACGCCAACCTTCTGCACTCGTCGTCCGAAGGCAAGGTCCTCGAGGACCCGGCCGTCGAGGCCCCCGAGTTCGTCCACCAGCGCACGATCGCGCCCGAGGACGCGCCCGACAAGGCGACCATCATCACCATCGGCTTCGAGAAGGGCGACGCCGTCTCCATCGACGGCGTGGCCATGTCGCCGGCCACGATCCTGACCAGGCTCAACGAACTGGGCCACGACAACGGCATCGGCCGCCTCGACCTGGTCGAGAACCGCTACGTCGGCATGAAGTCGCGCGGCGTCTATGAGACACCCGGCGGCACGATCCTGATCGCCGCCCACCGCGGCATCGAGTCGATCACCCTGGACGGGGGCGCGATGCACCTGAAGGACCAGCTGATGCCGAAATATGCGGAGCTGATCTACAACGGCTTCTGGTTCTCGCCCGAGCGCGAGATGCTGCAGGCCGCCATCGACCTGTCGCAGGCGAAGGTCTCGGGCACGGTTCGGATGAAGCTCTACAAGGGCAATGTCTCCGTCATCGGCCGCGAGAGCGCCAACAGCCTGTACGATCAGGATCTTGTGACATTCGAAGAGGGCGTCCAGGCCTACGACCACAATGACGCGGCCGGCTTCATCAAGCTGAACGCCCTGCGTCTGCGGGTCCTGGCCAAGCGCGACCGCCGCACCTGAAACCACGGAGGCGTCTGACGAAAGGCGCCTCTTCGGCCCGTTCAGCGAACACGGTCTTGCGCAATGAAGGGTTCGGGGACATCGTCCGCCTTTCTTTCAGGGAGGGTCCCATGCGCAAGTTCGTGTTCCTGGCGGTCGCCGCCGTCCTCGTCGCCGCCACGCCTTCGCTGGCGCAGAACGCCATTCCGGCCGTGATTCCGGCGGCATCGGCGTGGGTGGACATTCCAGCCCTCGTCCCGGCGGTTACCGACCGCGAGACCCGCGCCCTGATGAACCAGGAGATCGTCCAGGCGATCGTTCAGGCCGACGGCGACCAGGATCAGGCCCGACGCGCCATCTCGGCCATCGTCGCCCGCTACCAGGAAAACGCCCAGGCCCAGGGCGCACGGACCCGGCCGAGCCCGAAGTAGGACGGCTTCACGCAATTTCGACTTGAGCCGGCGACGATTTCGCGAGACGGGACGACGGTTGAACCCGAGAGAGTCTGAATGTCCTTCTTGTCCCTCCCCCTGTTCCTGCTGATCGGCGTCCTTTCGTCTTCGCTCCAGACCGAAGCGCCTGCCTCTCCCCCAGCCGAAGTCGCTCCGGCGACCGAGGCCGAAACGGCGCCGAACGCCGGGCCGGAGGAAGTCGCAGCCCCTGTCTCCCCGGAAGAAGCCGCCTTCAACGAGCGGTCCGCGGCTCTGGGCCATCGGGTGCTCGCCGTCGATGCGCAGATGAAGGACACCGCTCGCCTGACGGCGCTCAATCCCGATGCGGCCAAGGCCGAGCTCGATGCCATCCAGACGGGATTCCAGGCCGAGATCGACGCCTTCATCCAGGACTTCTTCAACCTCGCCGCGCAGAAGTTCGCGACCCTGCCGGAGGCCGAGCAGCAGACCCTGCGCACCAATGTCGAGAATACCGCCGGACAGCTGGCGACCCTGCCCCAGGCCATGCGCGATCGCGCCGAAGCCGCCGCCCTGCTGCCGCCGCCCCCGGAGGCCGCGCCTTCGCACTGAGACCGCCCCCTGCGACCCGTTCGGCGTCGTTTGTCGGGCGAATTCAAATCCCGAACTCGTGAGCCCTCACATGATCCGCGCCCTCGTCATCGCCGCCGCCCTGTCCACCATGGCCCCCGCCGTCAGCGCTCAGACGGCTCCCGCGACGCCGGCCGAGGCTCCCTCGCCGGGTGAGGCGGCGTTCGAGGCGACCGCCGAGGCCTTCGGAGCGAAGGTGGAGGCCATGCAGGCGGAGATGCAGACGGCCGCCGCCGAGGCGGACGCCGCCCGACGGGCCGCGTCTCTGGACGCCATCGAAGCGCGCTATCAGCCCGACGCCGACGCCTTCGCCACAGCGTTCGAGGTCTTCATGAATCAACAGATGGCTGCGGCGCCCGAGACCGAGCGCCCGGGCATGCTCGCCGGCCTGACCCAGGCCCTGCCGCAACTGCGTTCGGTCCCGCGTCTGGTCCGGACCCAGATCGAACAGGCGGCGACCGCGGCCCCGGCGCCCTGAGCCCGCCTTACCGCGATTTCACTTGAGCTGACGGGCTGGCGGACCGACCTTGCGTGCGAACTCAAGGAGCTGCCCGCCATGATCCGCGCCCTCTCGCTCGCCGCCGCCCTCGCCGTTCTGCCGCTGTCCGCTGCGCTCGCGGACGAGCCCCAGACCGCATCGGAGGCCGCCATCGAAGCTGAAGCCGGGGCCTTCGAAGCGCGGATGGAGGCGTTCGGCGAACGCGCCGAAGCGATCTCCGAGGACAAAAGCCTGACCGAGGCCCAGCGCGAGGCGCGGATTGCGGCCATCTGGACCGAATACCAGCCGGAGATCGCGGCCTTCACCGCCGAGGTCAGCCGCCACGCCGGCCAGATCGCCCAGGAAGCCCTGGCCAATATCGACGTCGAGGCGCTGGTCGCCGATGCGATGAACGACCCCGAGGTGCAGGAAGCGCTGCGCACCGCCCCGGTTCTCGCCCAGGGCCTGGTCACGAACGGCGCCTGGGCCGCGAACGACCCGGAACAGATGGTCACCTATGGCCTGATCGCCCAGTACGCCCCGGACCAGGCCTCCGACGTCGTGGTGGCCGAGAAAGCCGATGCCGCTGACGACAAGCCGAACGACGAAGCGGGCGAGAACTGACAGCCGCGTCTCCTCCCTGTCGCGTAGCGATGGGGAGGTGGATCCGTAGCGGAGCGGAGGAGGCGGAGGGGTTCTTGCGGCCTCCAGAGCCCCTCCGTCAGCTCGCAAAGGCTCGCCGCCACCTCCCCATTCGCCAAGAAGCGAACAGGGAGGAGACTTTGAAGCCCTACCGCAGCGCCGCGTTGTCGAGGTTCAGGGCCGAGATCGGGATGACCTCGACGTTCGGGTGTTTCGCGCGCAGGGCGTCGATGAACCGGGCCGCGTCGCCGACGATGACCAGGCTGGCCCGGTCGACCGGCAGGTGCGCGGCGAACGCCTCCTGGACCGCCGCGCCGTCGATGGCCTCCACCTTGCCGACATAGGCCGCCAGATCGCTCATCGGCAGGTCGTAGAGCGCCAGGTTGGCGACGAGGCCGCCCAGGCCATCCACGGTTTCCAGCGAGTCGCCGAAGGCGCCGGTCAGGATGGCCTGACGCGTGGTCAATTCCGACGCCGTCGGCCGGGTGGTCGACAGGCGGGTGATCTCGGCGAGGATCAGATCGGACACCTCCACAGCCGCATCGTTGCGCGTCTGGGCGCTGGCGGTGAACAGGCCCTCCTCGCGACGCACGCCCAGCGACGAGCGCGTGCCGTAGCTGAGGCCGCGCTTGATGCGGATTTCCTGGTTCAGGCGCGAGGTAAAGCTGCCGCCCAGCAGGGTGTTGCCCAGCGTCAGGGGGAAGTAGTCGGCGTCGGTGCGGGAGACGCCGCGCAGGGCAACCGTCACCGCCGCCTGGCCGGCCCCGGGCTGGTCGATGACGACGACGCGGGGCGGCAGGGGTTGGCCGAGCGGGGCGACGCGCGCCTCGGCGGTGCTGTTCGTGTCCCGCCAGTCGCCGAAGGCCGACTGCGCCAGGGCGCGGGCGTCGGTCTCCGAGATCGCACCCGAGAAGACCAGGGTCGCCTCCGAGGGGCGATAGCGGTGCTGGTGGAAGGCGGCCACGTCCTCTCGGGTGATGGCGGGGATGCTGGTCAGGGTGCCGGAGCCGGGGGCGCCGTAGGCCGCGTCGCCGTAGATCACACGGGCGGCGGCCTGGGAGGCGACCGGGCCGGGCGTGGCGAGGGCGACGCGCAGGCCGTCGAGGGTCTGGTCGCGTTGACGGTCCAGCTCCTCCTGGGCGAAGGCCGGGTTGCGCACCAGATCGGCCATCAGGGCGACCGTTTGCGGGAAGACGTTGGCCGGGGCGTTGGCGTAGATGTTGGTGAAGTCAGGCCCCGAGCCGGCGCCGATCGAGGCGCCCAGCTGTTCGATCTCCGTGGCGATCTCGGGCGCGCTGCGGGTCGCGGTCCCCTGGGTCAGGAGGGCGGCGGTCAGGGCGGCGACACCGGCCTTGCCGCCCGCCTCGTCGCCGGAACCGGCGTCGAAGTTCAGTCGGGCGGAGACCAGCGGCAGGCCATCCTTCTCCACGACCAGGACGCGCAGACCGTTGTCGAGGCGGAAGTCAGCGACGGGCGGGGTGGTCGGGGCGACCGGATCGGTCGTCGCCGGAAGGGCCGCGCGCTCGGCTTCCGGCAGCAGGGTGAAGACCTGACCTACGGGGGCGAGGTCGGCCAGGGTCACCGGGGCGGTAATCCCGGTCTGCTGCGCCGTCACCGGATTGGCCTCGTCGGCGTTGAGGTAGCGCAGGGTCACAGCCCGCTGGTCGGTCAGATAGCGGCGGGCGACGCGCTGGACCTCGGCGGCAGTGACGGCCTGGATCTCGGCGATCTCGCGGTCGGCGGTCGCGGCGTCATTGGTGTTGATCAGGGCCCAGCCGAGGGCGCTGGCGCGATCATCGATGGTCTCGCGACCACGCAGGGCGTCGGCGACCAGCTCGTTCTTGGCCTCGTTCAGCTCGGCGTCGGTGACCGGCTGGTCGCGGAATTTCGTGATCTCGGCATCAATGGCGGTCAGGCCCTCGTCGACCGTATGGCCGTCAGACATGATGACCTGGGCCATCAGATATCCGGCCTGCTGCGAGAAGTCGGGCGAGGACCCGGCCTGGGCGGCAATCTGCTGCTCATAGACCAGCGAACGATACATCCGCGAGCTCTCGCCCGTGGACAGGATGCCGTCGAGCACGGTCAGGGCGGCGCGATCCGGGTGGCCGTAAGGCACGGTCGGCCAGGCGCGCATCACAGCGGGCAGCGGCACGTTCGGAGCGTGGACGGTCATCTCGCGCGGGCCGGTCGGCTCCGGCTCGGAGGCGTCTGTGACCTCCAGCGGGCGGTCCGGGTTGGCGATCGGCGCCATATAGCGGTCGATCCAGCCGTCCAGTTCGGCCTGGTCGAAATTGCCGGCCACGATCAGGACGGCGTTGTCCGGGCGATAATAGGTGGCGTGGAAACGGCGCACGTCCTCGATGGTCGCGGCGTCGAGGTTCTCGATCGAGCCGATGGTCGAGCGGCGATAAGGGCTGTGCTGGAAGATCAGCATGGGCAGGAACAGACGCATCCGGCCGTAGGGGTTGGCCAGCACGCCCTGGCGGTACTCCTCCTTGACCACGTCGCGCTCGCTCTCGAACACGCTCTCGTCGACGACCAGAGAGCCCAGACGGCTGGCCTCGGCGAAGATCAGCCGCTCCAGGTGATTGGCCGGGATGGTCTCGTGATAGGCGGTGACATCGTCACTGGTGAAGGCGTTGTTGTTGCCCCCCACGTCCTCGGTCAGGCGGTCGAAGGTCTCGTCCGGAAAGTCCTTGGTCGCCTTGAACATCAGGTGTTCGAACAGGTGGGCGAAACCGGAGCGGTCCTGCGGGTCGTCCTTGGAGCCGACCCGGTACCAGACCTGGACCGTGACGTTCGACGTCGTCGTGTCGCGCGCGGTGTAGACGTCCATGCCGTTCGGCAGGGTGCGTTTCACGAAGCCCAGCGGCGGCACCTCGATGGCGGCGGGCGGCGCCCCCGCAGCGTCCTGGGCCAGGACCGGCGAGAAGGTCCCGAGAGCGGTGACGAGGGCGAGGGCGGCGACGGCCGACTTCAGGCGGGATTTCATGAACGGACTCCGGAGTTGCGGAGCAACCGTATCAGGCTGGAAGACCGGCGTAAGTTACGGCGCTGTAATGTAAGGCGCGCGTTTTCCCTCCCCCTCGGGGGAGGGTGGTCGGAGCGAAGCGAAGACCGGGTGGGGGCGGCAAGGCGAAACATCCCGGGCCGGCATCCGCATCACCGGCCGCTCCCACCCCGTCGCTGCGCGAAGACCTCACCCTAGGGGGAGGGAGAACGCCCGCGCTACTTCCCGAAAACCTCGACCCCGACCTCGCCGTCCGGGGTCAGCCAGGCGCGCTTCATCCCCTGGGAGTTGAAGGGATCGGCGCGGTGGCCCAGCGCGTCGAGCGCGATCAGGCCGCCGTCGCCGCCCATCGCGCCGATGCCGGCGATGACCGCTTCACCGGCCTCGGTGATCGAGGCGCCCGCCTCGACCCGCCAGTCCATCTGGGCGGCGGCGGCGGTGCGGATGAAATACTCGCCCTGGCCCGTGCAGGAGACCGCGACCCGGTCCGTGGCCCAGACGCCCGCCGCCGGAATCGGCGTGTCGCCCACCCGCCCCGGCAGCTTGCCGAACACGCCGCCGGTCGAGGTGGCGGCCGCCAGACGACCCTGGGTGTCCAGCACGCAGCAGCCGACCGTCCCGTGGCTCAGCGCCGGTCCCTGGCCCGGCGGATGGTTGTCCTCACCCTGGCCGGCGCGGGTGAACCAGGCATCGGGATCGTCGATCGGCGCCAGGCCGTGTTCACCCGCGAACCGGGCCGCCCCCGACCCGGCCAGCAGGACGTGCGGGCTGTGCTCCATCACGGCGCGGGCCGCCCGGATCGGATTGCGATAGCCCTGGAAGGCGGCGACGGCGCCCGCGCGGCGGCTCGGCCCGTCCATCAGGCTGGCGTCCAGTTCGTATTCGCCGGCCAGGTTGGGCGAGGCCCCGCGACCCGCGACATAGAGGCCGGAATCCTCCAGCAGGACCAGGGTCTCCACCGCCACATCGAGGGCTTGGGCGCCGGCCTCCAGCCGCACCCGCATGGCCTCGACCACTTCGCGCATATGGGCGATCTCGGCGGTGTAGTCGCGGCTGCGACGCGCGCCGGCGCCGCCGTGCAGGATGAGGGCGGGTCGGGTCATGGCGTTTCTCCTTGGGCCGCTCGTCCGCCCTTCCATGGAGCGGTTCGACTGGCTAGCGTCGGGGGGCGATGACACGGGGGCCATCCTGTGACAACCGTCGCCGCACGACAGGCTGACCACAGGGCGACGAGACGTGGCGAAGATCGATCCGGGGCTGAAGGGGCGCGACATCCGCCCGGCGTTCAAATCGTTCAGCCGCGTCCATATCCCCGGCTTCCTGACGCCGGACAGCGCCGCGACCCTGTACGAGACCCTCGTCGCCGAAACTCTGTGGGTCTGTTCGACGATCAGCGGCGGCAAGAACGCCGACATTCCGGTCGAGACCCTGGAGGCCCTGACGCCCGAGCAGTATCGCCAGTTCATGGCCGTGGCGCACACGGAGACCTCCAGCGGCCTGCACTTCATGTTCGACACGGTGCGCATCTCGACCGACATCGAGAACGGCAGACTGGTGCGGCCGGTCTATCGCGCCTTGCACGAGATGCTGAACAGCGACGCGTTTCTGGGCTTCGTGCGCGAGACGACGGGCGATGATCGGCCCCTCTATGTCGACAGCCAGGCCACGCGATTCCAGCCGGGCCACTATCTGAACCAGCACAACGACGCCCACGAGAGACGCCAGCGGCTCTATGCCTATGTGCTCAGCCTGACGCCGGACTGGCGGGCGGACTGGGGCGGGCTGCTGGCCTTTATCGACGACGACGGCCATGTGTCCGAGGCCTATACGCCCAGGTTCAACGCCCTGAACCTGTTCACCGTCCCCTATGAACACGCCGTGACCTATGTAGCCCCGTTCGCCGGCGGCAACCGCCTGTCGGTCACTGGCTGGATCCGCCAGGACAAACCTGTTTCCGTGGCCTGAGCCGCTCTCTTCCCATCACCCCTGAAAGGCATTTCATGCGCGCAGTCCTGTCCAAGACCGTCGGCGGCCCCGACAGCCTCGTCGTCGAGGAGGTGCTGGATCCCACCCCCAAGGCGGGCGAGGTCATCATCGAGGTCAAGGCCGTGGGGGTGAACTTCCCCGACACCCTGATCATCGAGGACAGATACCAGTTCAAACCCCAGCGCCCCTTCTCGCCGGGCGGCGAGGTCTCCGGCGTGGTCGAGGCTGTGGGCGAGGGGGTCAAGGGTGTCTTCAAGGGCGACCGCGTCATCGCCATGCCCGGCTGGGGCGGCATGGTCGAGCGGCTGGCGGTGCGGGCCGAGGCGCTGATCAAGATGCCGGACGCCATGTCGTTCGAGGAGGCCGCCGCCCTGATCATGACCTACGGCACCTCCTACTACGCCCTGAAAGACCGGGCCCAGCTAAAGGCCGGCGAACGCCTGCTGGTGCTGGGCGCCGCGGGCGGGGTCGGCGCCGCCGCCGTCGAACTGGGCAAGGCGATGGGCGCCCAGGTCACGGCCGCCGCCTCGACCAATGACAAGGTCCAGTTCGCGCTCGAGCTTGGGGCCGACAACGGCCTGATCTATCCGTCGGGGCCGATGGACAAGGCGGCCCAGAAGGAGCTCTCGGGCGAGTTCAAGCTGGCCTCGGGCCGCGACGGCCCGGACGTGGTCTATGACGGCGTCGGCGGCGACTATGCCGAACCGGCCCTGCGCTCGATGGACTGGAACGGCCGCTATCTGGTGGTCGGCTTCCCGGCCGGCATCCCGTCCTTCCCGCTGAACCTGACGCTGCTGAAGTCGGTGTCGGTGGTCGGCGTCTTCTGGGGAGCCGCCGCCGCGCGCGATCCCGAGGGGCACAGGGCCAATGTCGCCGACCTGATGAAGTTCTGGGCCGAGGGCAAGATCAAGCCGCGCGTCAGCCGCACCTTCCCGCTGGAACGCGCCCACGAGGCCATCCAGGCCCTGTCCGACCGCACGGTCATGGGCAAGGTCGTGGTGACCGTCGAGAGCTAGATGTCGCGCAGGCGGTCGAGAGCCTTCTCGGCCGCCTCGCGGTGCTTCTTGCGGACATTGGCGCCTAGGGTGGCGATGACCGCCGTGATCACCGCCGCGTCGTCGGTGAAGCCGATGCCGGCGAGCACGTCCGGGATGGCGTCCAGCGGCATGACGAAATAGGCCAGCGCCCCCAGCATGATCCCCTTGGCCGCCATCGGCGTCTCCGGGTCGCGCGCGGCATAGTAGACGGCGACGACCTGGTCGGCGAACGGAATACGCGAGGCGACCCGGCCCAGCTTGGGCCAGAAGCCGGTGCGCACCCGCACCTCGTTGACCTTCTGGACCGAAGGCACGAGCGCCCTGGCCGGATCAATGGCGTCTTCCGGGGTGATCGGCCCCGACGCGGGTTTGGCTTTGGCGGTCATGGCGGCTAAATCCCCGCGGCAATCAGAAGTTCAAATCAGAACATAGGGACGAATTCCATGAAACTCGACGGGTCGATCGCAGCAGTGGTGACAGGCGGGGCTTCGGGCCTGGGCGAGGGGACCGCGCGCGCCATCGCGGCCACGGGCGCCAGGGTCGCCCTGTTCGACCTCAACGCTGAAAAGGGCGAGGCGATCGCCAAAGAAATCGGCGGCATCTTCTGCTCCGTCGACGTCACCGACGACGCCTCGGTCGCTTCCGCCTTCGACAAGGCCCGCGCCGCCCACTGCCAGGAGCGGCTGACGGTCAACTGCGCCGGCATCGCCACCGGCATGAAGACCGTCTCGCGCAAGAGGGACACCGGCGAGATCAAGCCCCACGACATGGCCCAGTTCGAGCGCACCGTCCGCGTCAACCTGTTCGGCACCTTCCGTGTCCTGAGCCAATCGGCCGCAGGGATGATGACCCTGGAGCCCGTGGAGGACGGCGAGCGCGGCCTGATCGTCAACACGGCTTCCGTGGCGGCCCAGGACGGTCAGGTCGGTCAGGCGGCCTATGCGGCGTCCAAGGGCGGCGTCTACGCCATGACCCTGCCGGTCGCCCGCGACCTCGCCCAGGAAGGCATCCGCTGCAACACCATCCTGCCCGGCATCATGTGGACCCCGATGATGGCCGGCATGGACCAGAAGATCCAGGACGCCCTGGCCGCCCAGATCCCCTTCCCCAGCCGCCTGGGGCGGCCGGCGGACTACGCCAGCCTCGTGCTGGAGCTGGCCCGCAACGTCTACATCAACGGCGAATGCATCCGCCTCGACGGGGCCATCAGGATGGCGCCGCGCTGAGGCGAAGCAGGGCGCTATCGCTCACCGCGCGGCGGCTCGCTGCTTGAGCGCAAGGAAAGTTTCTACAGGGGACTTGCGATCCGTCGTACGTCTCCGCTACAAGCCCGCCTCCGACTGAAGTGCGGGCGTAGCTCAGTGGTAGAGCACAACCTTGCCAAGGTTGGGGTCGAGAGTTCGAATCTCTTCGCCCGCTCCAGTCGAACCAAGAGGCCCGGTCGCGAGACCGGGCCTTTTTGCTGTCTGCGCCCCGGGCGGCGTGAGGTTGCCAAGGTTGGGGTCGAGAGTTCGAATCTCTTCGCCCGCTCCAGTCGAACCAAGAGGCCCGGTCGCGAGACCGGGCCTTTTTGCTGTCTGCGCCCCGGGCGGCGTGAGTTTGCCAAGGTTGGGGTCGAGAGTTCGAATCTCTTCGCCCGCTCCAGTCGATTTGAAGAGGCCGGTTTCGACCGGGCCTTTATCCATTCCGTGCCGAACTGCGTGAGTTTGCCAGGGTCGACTCCCGGCGCCCGCGCCTATGACAGCCCTGGATATTCTCTTATTGCGATCTGGCTCGCCGGCCTGGCGCCTCAAAAGCGGACATTCGGACGGTCCGGGAGGGGGTGGGCGAGCGGACCTTCCCAAATCAGACATTCGTCACTTCAACGGCAACCGCCGCTCCGCTGCTGTGATCTGGTCTGGCTCTTCCAGGAAGGAGCGCTGGCGGCAGATTCATCTCCTGGCCGCCGGCGGGCAGCCGCCGCATTCGCTTGCTTGGGAAGACGGGATTTTTCTAGAGTGTCGTCTAAGGGTTGAGGGCGAGCCATGGCGACTGAACCGGGTGTCTGCGCGGCGTGTGAAACGCCTCTCGCCGGGCGATATTGTCATGCCTGCGGTCAGGACTCTCAGGCCAGGCCCGCGCCGTTACTTGCCATGGCGAAGGAGGTCGCGGCCTCCTACAGCCTGATCGACGGCAAGCTGGCCCGCACCCTGGCGGTACTGGCGGTGCGGCCGGGTCGGTTGCTGGAGGCCTACCGCGCCGGGGCGGGGTCGCTGTATATCACGCCGCTGAAGCTTTTCGTGGCCACGACGGCCCTGTTTCTGGCCGTGCTGCACTTCGGCGACACCCGTCTGTATCAGTCCACCTGGAAGGTCGTGCCGGGTCAGACTGTCGTGGTGACCCGTGATCCGGGTGTGGGCAACATCGTCACCGGGGCAGTCGAGCAATCGCGTTGGCTGCAGAAGAATATCGAGCCTGCCGTCGATCCGGCGGTGACACTGGCGCTCCAACAGGCTGCGGCGGCCGCGAAGACCCCGCCAGAACGCACCTCGCTCGAGGCCGTCATCGCCGGGATCCAGATCGACGAGAAGGCAGCGAAGCGGATGTCGGCCTGGTTGCCGAACCTGCTGTGGCTGCTGATGCCACTCTACGCGACGTTGTTGATCCCGTTGTTCGGGCGACGACGGCTGTTCCTGGAGCACGTCATCTTCGCCATGTGGGCCCATGCGATCTCGTTCGTGATGATGATGATCCTGGCCGGGATCAACAGCCTGGGGGGCAATCTGCCGGCCTACCTTCTGATCCTGCCCTATCTGGCCTATTTCACCGTGGCGGCAGCCCGGTACTATGAGATGGGCCCGATCTCGGCCCTGTGGCGTGGGGTGGCCCACCTGACCGCCTATGGGTTGCTCGTGCTTTTGCCGATGGTGGTTGTGATCATGATGACCGTCGCCGACTGGGGCGTGATCTTGCCGTAGACGAAGGCCTGACATCTGGTTTCCGGCACGTCATGATCACGGGTCAAATGCTCCCGAGAGACAACGGGTATCAGTCCTGAATGTCAGGCGCAGCATGCAGCATCTTGAACGGCGCCTGACGCCCCGAGGCGATACGATTTGGCCGGCGTGAAACCCGGTCGACCCCTGATCGGTGCAATCAGCAGCGTACGGTTAGGGCCGAACGCGGTCATGCATCCACGATCCGAAACCATGCCTGGGGGCAGGCGCCAATGGACGTCACCTAGGCCTCGCGCACCATGAGCGAGAGGCAGGCGGAGCCTCCCGTCAGGCCTCGCGCGCCGGCCTGATTGCCACCGTCCCCAATCCGGCTAGTGTCGTTCGATGACTTCATCGGCCGCCCTGATTTCCAGCCCGCTCGGCGTTCTCACTGTCCTGGTCGTCATCGTAGCCCTGTCCGATGCGCTCGGCCGGATCGGAGTGTTCCAAAAGCTCGGGGCGGCGATGATCGTCATCGTGCTGGGGGCGCTACTGGCCAATCTCCGGGTCATTCCGCCCGCCGCCTCGGGCGGGCCGGTCTATGATCCGATCTTCACCTACGTCATCCCGGCGGCGATCTTTCTTGTGTTGCTGGACGTTAATCTGAAGGCGTTGAAGCGGGCCGGGGCTCCGATGATTGGGGCCTTCCTGATCGGTGCGGTCGGCACCTTCCTGGGCGTCTGGATCGCCAATGTCGTCACGCCGATCCAGGGCATGGTCGGGGCGTCCTACGGCCCGCTCGCCGGGATGTTCACCGGCACCTACATCGGCGGCGGCGCCAACTTCAACGCTGTGGCCCAGGCCTACGACATCACGCGCGACGGCGGGCTCTATACGGCGGCAACCGTGGTCGACAACGTCATGACCGACGTCTGGATCATCGTCACCCTGGCCCTGCCCGCCCTGTTGCTGAAGTCCGGATGGTTCGGCAAGCCGGGCGATCCGGCACAGGCTCCGGTCCACGCCCACACGCCGCCGCCACCGCTCACCGGCACGCTGGCCATCGCCATTCCCCTGGCCCTGACCGCCGTCGCCATCTGGCTGTCCGGCCTCGCCTCGACCTGGCTGGAGGCGCGGGGCATCACCGTTCCCTCCATCCTGATCGTCACCACCCTGGCCCTGCTCGTGGCCCAGGCGCCCGCCGTCGCCCGCCTGACCCAGGCCAATACGCTCGGCCTGTGGGGCATCTATCTGTTCCTGGCCGTCGTCGGGGCCAATGCCGACCTCGCCGCCCTGGTCGCGGCCGGCAGCCTGACGCCGGTGTTGTTCGCCTATGTCGGCATCGTCTTTGCAGTCCATTCCGTTGTCCTGTTCGGCGTTGGCGCGGTGCTGAAGCTGGAGCCCATCGTCCTGGCCCTGGCCTCCAGCGCCAACATCGGCGGCTCCTCCACCGCCTTCGTCCTGGCCGAGTCAGAGCGTCGTCAGGACCTGGTCCTGCCCGCCATCCTGATCGGCTCCATCGGCAACGCCATCGGTACCTATGCCGGCTTCGCCATGGTCGCCCTGCTGGCCGCCACGGGCTGAGATCGACCTGGCCCGGAGCGGGTCCTCCGAAGGTCTTGTGTGGCTCCATTTGCGACCCTGGCCCACGGTCGAAAGGGACCTTCGGCCACAAGACGGTCCGGCCACCCATGGCCAAAAGGTGCGGAGAAAGAATTTATTCCCATTGCGTCCTTGTGCCTGGGCGTGTTGGCGCCCATGTCATCGCCAGGGTCTTTGACAATACCAGGACGCGCCACTCGCCGGCATTTCGCATAATCCCGCCGCCGGACGAAGGCGGGGGAGCCAGGTGATTGATTTTATGAGGTCCGGTTGCGGTGTCGTCCATTTCGTCAGGGTGTTTTCGGCGGACGAACCCGGACCAGACCGCCGAAGAGGAGGGTCGCCCTCAGTCCTCGTTCGCCGCGTTCGGGTCGATCGCCTCATCGACCAGACGTCGCCAGTGGGGATCGGTGTCGTCGACCAGATCGACGTCATCCAGCAGGGCTACCACCGCGTCGCCGTCGGGCAGGATCAGGCCCAGGACTTCCATGGGTTCGCCGAAGGCGCCGGCATGGACCTCCGCCTGGACCGCGACCGCCCCCTGTTCGCCGTCATCGTCCCACCAGATGACGGGCTGGGGCAGGTCCATGTCGATGACCTTCGGGTCTTCCGAGTCGCCCAGGGCGAAGACCGCGCGCCGCGCCTGGACGTCGTCCAGGGTGGCGACGCGGCCGGTGAAGGGCTTCAGCCGCGACCAGTCGTCGGCGTCGAAGCCTCCGCCATCTTCGCCAGGGCCTTCGGGCGAATCGTGGGTGTTGTGGTCGTCGGTCATCCAGCCAGACTAGCGACCTGAGGCCCTGAGGATCAATCGAGGCCGAGGGCCGCCTTGATCACGCGCCAGTCGATGTATTTGAAGTTCTGGGTGCCGACGTCGTTGACGTCGTCCTGCACGACCACCAGCCCTTCCGGGAAGGCGTCCGAGACGCGACCGCCCATGGCCGCCAGACCGTCTGTGCCTGTGACGCCGTCCACGACCCCGTCCTCGACCACGAACCGGCCCTTGTATTCGGGGGCGGCGCCGTCGATGCGCCAGACCGGGAAGGCGCTGTCGCCCTGGCTGGAGCCGATCAGATAGCGGGCCGCGCCGTCGGCGAGGATCGTCAACCCTTCTGCGTCGGCGACCAGTCTGTCGGTCTCGATGCCCTGGATCAGGGTGCGGACGTCGCCCGAGGCCGGGTCGAGGCCGTAACGCCAGACGCCGACATTCTCCTCGGCCAGATAGAGGGCGTTGGTCGCCTCGTCGGCGGCGCAGCCCTCGGAGATCGACCCGATCTCGAAGCGACGGACCTCGCGCGAGACCGGCCGGTCGGCGGCGTCGGTGGTCAGGACGAACTGGCGGACCTCGCCCTTGTGGCCGACCAGGATGGCATGGATCTCGCCGCTACGACGCGCGAAACAGAAGCCGTAGGGCTCGACCACGTCGGTGCGGATGGCGCCCCAGGGCCGGACGCCGTTCTGGCCCGTCCCGGCGGGATCGAACAGATAGAGGGACACCCCCTCCCTGCCCGGGGTCCGGTCGCTGGCGCCCAGCACGACCTGAGGCCGGCCGGCGACGGTCAGTCCTTCGATCGCATCGCCGTTGTTCAGCAGCCCCTCGGGCAGGAACTGGAGCACGACGCCGTCGAAGCCGTAGATGTAGAGGCCGGCCTTCTTGTCGGTGCCGGCGACGAAGCCGGCGGTGGTGGTTCCCATGACCTCGACCGGTCGCTGACCGACCCAGATGGCGGGATCGTCGGCCGCATCCTCGCCACCGCCGGTGCCGACCGACGGCGTTTCCAGCGCCGCCCGGACGCGGACGCCGGCGCCCACCAGACCTTCGCCCTCGCCCTGGTAGTCGACCTCGTGGGTGGCGCAACCGACGAGGAGCAGTGAGGCGATTGCAGCGGTGCAGAGGCCGATCTGGCGCATGGCGGATCCTCAATGAAAGGGCGTGGCGCGGCGGCGCAGACCACGTGGGAAACCGCCGGTCAACCCCGGGCTCCGGCTTTCTCGGACGGCCGCAGCGGTCATTCACCGTCTACGGAAGAACTGTCACATCCTGGCCAGGCAACCGCTACCACAGCGTCGCACAAGCGTCGCTGTGGCGTCGTCGCTGTGGCTTAGCAGCGGCCTCCAGAGCCGACGGCCGGGGGGTCGATCGGACCATCGGGGATGCTCAAAATGAAACGCGCACTTCTGCTGGGGGCTGCTGTCGCGCCCCTGCTCATCGGCAACGCCGCCTTCGCTCAGGTACAGGCCGCCGATCAGGTTGACGAAATCGTCGTCACCGGCCGCCGGCCGATCGCCGAATCCGAAGCCGCCGCCCTTCAGGTCCAGCGCAACTCCGACAGCCTGGTCAGCGTCATCGCTTCCGACGCCGTCGGCCGTCTGCCCGACCAGAACATCGCCCAGGCGATCGCCCGCGTGCCCGGCGCGGCCGTGGCCAGCGACCAGGGCCAGCCCCGCTACATCAGCCTGCGTGGCGCGCCGGTGAACTGGACCACCCTGTCGATCAACGGCATCGGCGTCGTCAGCCCCGAGGGCCGCGACACCCGCTTCGACAGCCTGCCCTCGGCCATCGCCTCGCAGATCGTCGTCAACAAGGCGGTCACCCCGGACCTGACCGGCGAGACCATCGCCGGCAACATCAACATCGTCACGCGCTCGGCCTTCGACTATCCAGGCCTGCGCGTCGCCGGCAAGCTGGGCGCCGGCGTCGTCGAACTGGGCGACCGCGAGGAATACGAAGGCCAGCTGGTCGTGTCGGACCGTTTCGACACCGGCATAGGAGAGATCGGCATCCTGGCCTCGGGCTCGTACTACGAGCGCAACATGGTCACCGACAACTATGAGATCGACTGGGAGATCGTGTCCCAGGACGTTCAGCCCGGCGGAGCCAACCGCCTGTGGGCGCGCGAGACCGAGAACAAGCTCTATCGCCTGACCCGCACCAACTATTCGCAATCGGGCCGTCTGGACTGGCGTCCGAACGACACGAACCGGGTCTTCTTCGAGTCCATCTACACCACATTCCAGGACGACGAGGCGCGCGACAACTTCCTGTTCGACATGGACGACCGTCAGGCCGATCCGTCGGTCCCGCCGCGCTCGGCCGCCGCGCCCTGCGCCGTCGTGCCCACGGGCGTCGTGACCAACACCGGCTATGCCGACAGCTGCATCGGCAACACCTCGCTGCTGGGCACGGTCTACGGCATCGACATCAACCAGCGCGCCACCCTGCGCGCCTACGAGCAGTCGATCTTCACCAATACCCTGGGCGGAGAGCATGAGCTCGGCGCCTGGAACCTGGACTGGCGCCTGAACTTCACCCGCTCGATCGACGATCGTTCGGTGGTCGGCGAAGCCCGCTACGAAAGCCCGTCGACCCGCAACCTGCGTCCGACGATCTTCTACGACTTCACCAATATCGACCGCCACAACATCGAGCTCTACAATACGATCACGACGGGAACAGGCGCGGCCACGACCTACAGCCGCGGCGCTCGCGTCACCAACATCGACGACTTCCAGCGCACTCTCACCCAGCTGACCTCGCTGCGGGCGATCGATGAAACCGAGGCCTACACCGGCCGTTTCGACGCCCGGCGCGAGCTGTCGCTGTTCGGGGCTGACGCCCGGGTCACTCTCGGAGGGCAGTACGATCAGCGCACCAAGGAATCGAACGAAAGCCAGATGGCGCTGACCACCGCCGCCCAGTTCGCGGCGGCCGGGGTGTCGACCACCTATTTGCCGGTCTCGCTCAGCACGCCTTTCATGGGCAGGATTCCGCTGGGCTACACCTTCCGCTATTTCGACCTGCAGGCCATGCGGGACCAGGTGTCGCGCGCCGCGGCCCTGAACCCCTACACGCCGATCAACGCCAACTTCTACAATGTCGAGGAACAGGTCGCGGCGGCCTACGGCATGGTTCGCCTCGGCTATGACTGGGGTTCGTTCCTGGCCGGCGCCCGCATCGAGCACATCACCAACACCGGCCAGGCGATCGTGGCCCTGGGCGGCGCCAACACCCGGGTCGAGGTCGAGAACGAACAGACGCTGGTCTATCCGAGCGTCCACGTGAACTACGACATCGACGAGGACCGCAAGCTGCGCCTGTCCTTCTCGACCGGCGCGGCCCGTCCCGACTACGACCAGCTGCGTCCGAACTTCACCTTCAACGACGCCAACCAGACCGTCTCGGGCGGCAACCCGGACGCCAAGCCGGAACGGGCATACGGCGTCGACGCCTACTATGAATGGTACGTCCAGCCGCAGGGGTTCTTCTCGGCGGGCCTGTTCTACAAGCGGGTAGAGGACGTGTTGTTCACCGACACGCGCCTGTTCAATTCGACCGTCCTGAACACCACGGGCACGGATCGTTCGCAGTATCGTCTGTCTACCCTCGTCAACGGCGGCGAAGGCTATATCTGGGGCTTCGAAGGCGCTTTCCAGCTGCAGCTGGACCCGTATGTCGAACAGCTGGAACTGCCGGAATGGATGGGCGGCTTCGGTTTGACCATCAACGTCACCGCCAACCAGAGCCAGGCCACCGCTCCGGACGGGTCGCGGGTGTCGCTGCCGAACACCTCCGACGTCGTCTACAATCTGGGCGCCTACTATGAGAAATACGGCCTGTCGGCTCGCCTGAACTTCCGCAAGCGCACGGCCTGGCTCGACGCCTGTGGTCCGGTCGCGGACGGCGGCAGCACCTACTGGGCCGCCGATGACGAGATGGACGCCTCGGTCCGCTATGCGGTCACCGACAACTTCGAGGTCTATCTGGACGCCTCGAACCTGACCAACACGCCGGGCCGTCGCTACTCTCGCGAAAGCCAGTACACGATCGAGTGGGAACGGTTCGGCCGTCGCTTCGACGCAGGTATTCGCTTCAACTTCTAAGGCGAATAAAACGTATCAAGACGGGAAGGGCCGGGCGGCGACGCCCGGTCCTTCTGCGTCAGTCGGGGATGCTTCTCCGGATCGCGCGAAAGCGACTGGACCCGCGCCGGGACAGGCCGTAACCGGCTTGTGACGCCGGGCGGCGCCGGGCTTGCAGTCAGCCGGTCGAACGCCGCGCCGCGTGCCAAGACAGGAAGACCGAACATGTTCATGGAAGGCGACATCGACTGGGTCCTCGTTCTGGGAATCGTCGCCGCCGTGACCTCGGTCATCGCCATTCTGGCTCTGGTGTTCGCGGTGACCAACCGCACCCGCCATGTCTCGACCTCGGATGAGCTGGGGGCGGTGTCCCGGGCCCGCGAGGCGGCCGAGACGCGGCTGTACGAGACCCTGAACGCCATTCCCGTCGCCCTGGTCCAGACGGATCGCGGCGGCAAATTCGTCTTCGCCAACCGGGCCGCCCACCAGCTGATGGGCCGCCGCGACGCCGAGCTGATCGGTCTGCGGTTCCACTCGGCGACCTGGGGAATCACCTATCCCGACGGCCGGCCCGTGCCGCCGGACCTGCTGCCCAGCGCGCGGGCCCTGCGCGGCCAGACGGTAAAGGGCTTTCAGCACATCCTCGCCAACCCGGCGACCCGGCGGAAGATGCTGGTCTCGGTGACCGCCATGCCGATCGAGGACGCCCACGGCCAGATCATCGGCTCGACAGCCGCCCTCGTAGAGACCGAAGGTCTGACCACGCCGGAAGCGTTCCAGCCCGAGACCGCGTCGGTCGCGGCCGGCGACGACCTGACCCGCCGCGTGTTCGAAGCTGCGTCCAGCGCCCTGGTGGTGGTGTCCGCTCACGGCGTGGTGCGCGAAGCCAATCCGGTGGCCCTGGCTCTGTTCGGGCGCACGCTCGATGTCATCGGCGCCGATTTCGCCGACCAGTTCCTGGGCGAGACCGAGCGGGTCGAGGGTCGCCAGAACCTGCGCGCCGCGATCAGCGCCCAGCCTGGTGAGGCCGATGGCATCGTCTCGACGATGGGCGGCGACAACGGCGTGGCCTGGCGCATCCTGCCGCTGAACGCACCGGACGAGGCGGTCGACGCATTGTTGCTCGCCGGCGATCCCGTCGTGCCGGAGACGGCGGTTGAGATCGAGGTCGAGTCCGCCCCCGTCGTTGAGTTTGAACCCGGCATGGCCCCCGCAGCCGTCCTCCTGGCCGAGCCGGCCGCCGCCCTGACGCCGCAACTGGAAGCCGCCGCGGCCCGCGAGGCGGAACTGCAGGCCGAGCTGGAAGCCGCTCGCGCCCAGATCGAAGCGGAACGGGCCGAGGCTCAACGGGCGACCAAAGAGGCGCGCGCACAGGCCCTGTCCCAGGTCGAGACCGGCAACGAGGCCTCGCGTCGGCTGGAGAGCGTCGGCCGCCTGACCGGTGGCGTGGCCCAGGACTTCAACGCCCTGCTGGCCGTCATGACCAGCGCGCTCGACATGCTGCTGAAGACCGCCGACGACCCGGCCCGCGTGCGACGTCTGGGCCAGGCGGCGCTGGCGGCCGGGCAGCGAGGAGAGGCCCTTACCCGTCGTCTGTCGGCCTTCTCGCAGGGCGAGGACGCCCATGCCCAGGTGCTGGATTCCGGCGTGTTGCTGCGCGCCATGGAGACCCGTCTGCGGGCCCTTGCCGGGCCGGGCGTCGATCTGTTGATCGAGGGGCCTTCCCACGCGGCGCCGGTGCGCGTCGATCCGGTCGGTTTCGAAGGCGCGGTCCAGGCGCTGGTCCGCAATGCGGTCGAGGCTCTGGGCGGCGCGGGATCCGTGGCCGTGCGGCTGGAAGCGCTCGCCGAGGGTGGGGCGCGGCTGACGGTGCGCGACACCGGCCCGGGGCTGGATGCCGCGACTGCGGCCCGTGCGCTGGAACCCTTCTTCACCACCCGCGACGGCGCGGCGGGTCTGGGCCTGGCCCAGGTTCACGCCTTCGCCCGCCAGTCCGGCGGCGCCCTGACCCTGACCGGGGCCGAGGGCGAGGGCGCCGAGGCGACCGTGATCCTGCCGCCCGTCGAACCGGCGATCGCGGGCGCGGCCTGACGCTTCACGGCTTGGCTTGGCGGGGCGGCGTGTTAGATTAACGAACGTCGTTTGATCGCGTTCGGAGCCCGGCCATGAAGATCCTTCGGTTCGTTCTGGTGCTGGCCGTGATCGGCTATGCGGGCTGGCTGGCCTGGCCTTTTCTTTCCACCTTCTTCGAGGGCGCCTCCACGACGGTAGCGACCGAGCGCGCCTCCGCCGTCGTCGAGACCGGAGGCGGCATCCCCCAGACGGCGCTGTGGATCGGAGCGGTGGCCCTGTATCTGGTTGCGGCCTTCATGCTCGGCGCCGGCAATCCGAAGGCGGCTGTGGCCTATTTCCTCGGCTTCCTCGCTGATGCGGTGCTGAGGCTGGCCATCGACCGATCGGGCGGCGGCGGTCCGGCCAGCGCCTCGATCCAGGCGGACGCCTCCGCCGGCGGAGGCGAGATCGCCCGACAGTCGGCCGAGGCGGTGGCCCCGATCGGCCTGTCGGTCGATCCGACCTGGCTGGTGCTGGGCATATTGCTGGTGGTCGGCCTCATCATTGTCGCCGTCTCGCGACGGAGGCGGCGACATCGTTCGCCCGGCCATCTCGCCGCCTGATCCACATTCTTCGTCGGCCTATCGCCCCTTGGGCTACTTGAGGCCGGAAGGGACCCCCATATCCCCGCCAGCGGTTGACCCGGAACGGTCAGGCGCTAGGACAGCGGCCGACTCCCCGACTGCGCCCGATACAGAGGTTCTCATGGCAGACGCCGCCCCCGCCGCTCCCGTTTCCTACGATGTCGTCGTGATTGGCGGCGGACCCGGCGGTTACAATGCCGCAATCCGGGCGGGGCAGCTGGGGCTGAAGGTGGCCTGCGTCGAAAAGGGCGAGACCCTGGGCGGCACCTGCCTGAACGTCGGCTGCATGCCCTCGAAGGCCCTGCTGCACGCGTCGGAACTGTTCGAGATCGCCAACAAGGAGTTCCCGACCCTGGGCATCGATGTTGGCGCCCCCAAGGTCAACCTGCCGCAGATGATGAAGCAGAAGGCTGAAAGCGTGACGGCCCTGACCAAGGGGATCGAGTTCCTGTTCAAGAAGAACAAGGCCGAGTGGATCAAGGGCACGGGCAAGATCGTCGGTACCGGCAAGGTGGAAGTCACCGCCGCCGACGGAACCGTCACGATCCTGACCGCCAGGAACATCGTCATCGCCACAGGCTCCGAGCCCACCCCTCTGCCGGGCGTGGACTTCGTCGAGGGCAAGATCATCGATTCCACCGGCGCACTGTCGTTGTCGGCGATTCCCAAGAAGCTGATCGTCATCGGCGCGGGCGTGATCGGGCTGGAGCTCGGTTCCGTCTGGCGTCGCCTGGGGGCCGAGGTCACCGTCGTGGAGTTCCTCGACAAGGTCGGCGCCGGCATGGATGCCGAGGTCGCCACCGCCTTCCAGCGCGGCCTGACCAAACAGGGCATGATCTTCAAGATGGGGACCAAGGTCACCTCGGCGAAGTTGGCCAAGGACGGCGTGGTCCTGACGCTGGAGCCCGCCGCTGGCGGCGCCGTCGAAACCCTGACCGGCGACGTGGTCCTGGTCGCCATCGGTCGTCGTCCCTACACCGCCGGGCTGGGCCTGGAGAGCGTCGGCATCGAGACCGACAAGCGCGGCTTCCTCGTCAACGACCATCTGAAGACCGGCAAGGACGGGATCTGGGTCATCGGCGATGCGACCCACGGCCCGATGCTGGCCCACAAGGCGGAAGAAGATGCCGTCGCCGTCATCGAGTTCATCGCCGGCAAGGCGGGCCACGTCGACTATGATCTAGTCCCCAGCGTCATCTACACCGGGCCGGAAGTGGCCTGGGTCGGCAAGACCGAGGAACAGCTCAAGGTCGCCGGCGTCGCGTTCAAGAAGGGCAAATTCCCCTTCACCGCCAACAGCCGCGCCAAGATCAACCACGAGACCGAGGGCTTCGTGAAGGTTCTGGCTGATGCGACGACGGACAAGGTGCTGGGCGTGCACATCTTCGGCCCCTCTGCCGGCGAGTTGATCGCCGAGGCCTGCATCACGATGGCTTTCGGCGGCTCATCGGAAGACATCGCCCGCACCTCCCACGCCCATCCGACCCGCTCGGAAGCTGTCAAACAGGCGGCTATGGGCGTCGAGGGCTGGACGATGCAGGCCTAGGGTGGACCTCCACCTTGCCGGCAAACGCGCGCTCGTCTGCGGCGGATCCAGCGGTCTTGGTCGCGCCGTGGCCGAAGCGCTGGCGGCGGAGGGTGCCCATGTCGCCCTGCTGTCGCGGGACGCGGAAAAGCTGCAAGTCGTGGCCGACGGGATCAATGCGACGTCGACCGGCCGAGCCGTGATCGTGACGGCCGATCTGGCGGATCACGCGGGCCTGCTGGCTGCGGTGGATACGGCCGAGCGCTTGCTGGGCGGGCCGATCGAGATCCTGCTGAACAACACGGGCGGGCCGCCGCCGTCGGGCGTCGCGGGGCTCGATCCAGACCTGTGGCGCGCTCAGTTCGAGTCCATGGTGCTGTCGGTTTTCCGTCTGAGCGACCGGGTCCTGCCGGCCATGCGCGCGGCGGGCTGGGGCCGCATCCTGAATGTCGCCTCGTCCTCGGCGGTGGAGCCCAATCCGATGCTGG
Organism: Brevundimonas sp. DC300-4; assembly: GCF_049897365.1. Lineage (NCBI taxonomy): Bacteria > Pseudomonadati > Pseudomonadota > Alphaproteobacteria > Caulobacterales > Caulobacteraceae > Brevundimonas > Brevundimonas sp. DC300-4. Next base: position 140,945 of record NZ_JAFCWC010000006.1, on the reverse strand, counting down.
GCGTGTCCAACACCCTGCGCGCCGGAATCACCGGCTGGGCCAAGAGCCTGGCGACCGAGGTGGCCGCGGACGGCGTGACCGTCAACACCCTCCTGCCCGGCCGTATCGACACGCCGCGTATCCAGCAGTTGGACAAGGCCGCCGCCGAACTCACGGGAGGCACGCCGGAACAGGCGCAGTCGAAGTCGGTCGAGAGTATTCCGGTCGGGCGGCTGGGCGATCCGGCCGAGTTCGGCGCCGTGGCGGCCTTCCTCGCCAGTCCGAGGGCGGCCTATGTCACGGGTTCCCTGATCCGCATTGATGGCGGAGCCATAAGGGCGATCTAGCGGCGCTCGATGGCCGAGGGCGTGGTTCGCGGCTGCAGCCCGCCGAAGCCCATGCGACGCGCGCCATAGTCGAGCTCGACCCGGCGGAAACGGTAGAGCACGTCGGCGCCGATCAGCAGCGCCGGCTGGTCGCCCAGCTTCAGGGTGTTGAAGGCGTGCAGCTCGGCGAACAGCAGGGGCGTGGCGCCCAGCTCATGCCGGCCGATCCTCAAGGTGTTCAGGCGACCGGCATAGGCGTCGATCGTCTGGCCGGTGACGCCGTAGAGCGGGATGGGCCGCGAACCCACCTGACCGCCGATGGCGCGCAACAGGGCGGTGTTGCCGATCGAATACTGGCCGCCGCTGTCGACGAACGACTGGACCGGGACGCCGTCGGCCACGGCGTTGGTCAGAATCAACTGGCCCGAGGAATCCAGTCGCGCCCGCGCGCCGCCTGGCAGGCGCGTCGGGATGACGGAGGCGGAGCCCCCCGCGTAGAAGGCGGGGCCCGAGGGCGTCAGGCTGACGGTCCGGTCCGCCAGGTTCATCGACAGCCGGAACTGGGACAGGATGTCCAGGCCCAGCAAGCCGTCGGCGGCCAGCAGCGACCGCTCGAACACGGGCATGACCACGTTGTTGAAACGTCGCCGCCCGAAAGTCACCCGCCCGGCCACGGCTGTGGGCGTCTCCTGGGCGGAGGTGATGCCGTGGACGACCACCGTGGGACCGGCCGGCAGACCCAGGGCCTCGGCCAGATCGCGGGCGATGGAGGTGCGCTCGGCGCCCGTGTCCAGCACGAAAAGGCGCGGGCTGCGGCCGTTCAGCCGCACGGCGGCAGCCATCCGGGTCAGCAGGTTCGCCGACAGCGACAGGGCTTCGGGCGGCGGGGCGGGCGGGGTGACGGCCTGTTGCGTGAAGCCGCCGAGACCGGTGAGCAGAAGGGCGCCGCCGCCCAGCATCAGCCGGCGGTCGAGGCCCTCGCGCCCGGGTTCGTCCCTGGTCTGCGTTGTCCGCTCGATCATGGCCGCCTCCCCGCAGCATTTGCCCGAGCCTAGGACGGCGGCCGGGGCGCGCCTAGCCTGCGCCGCGTTACCGATTGGTCATGTCGGAGTGCAGCCGGAGGGTGTATACCGGGCGTTCAGAATGGAGATTCCGATGTTGTCGATGCTGCTCCTTCTCACCGCCGCGTCCCAGACCGCCGAGATTCCTGCCCCTTCCCTTCGGCCCGGGACAATTCAAGAGATGATCGTGCCGGAGCGTCCTGCGCAAGAGAACGCCGCGCGGATGCCGGTCTTGAGCGACACCGGTTTCGGCTGCGACAGCGATGTCAGGTTGGCGACGTATCCGAATGCCGGAAACAGCCTTCTATGGCGCGACGGCGGCGACCCGGTCGGCCTCTATCGCCTGCTGGATCGCCGAGTGAACGGCTGTCCGGAACCGATCGTCGTCAACTACCGGGTGCCCGGCTCGAACGCGATCGGTCGTGAAGCCGTCGCGCCCGGACGCGGAGATCGCCTTCCGGCCCACTAGGCTCGTGGATGGGCCGCGGCGTAGGCGCCCAGCAGATGGGCGGCGTCGACGGCGGTGTATTTCTGGGTCGTGGACAGGCTGGCGTGGCCCAGCAGCTCCTGAATACTGCGCAGATCGGCGCCCGCGCCCAGCAGATGGGTGGCGAAGCTGTGCCTCAGTGCGTGGGGCGTGGCCGATGCCGGCAGGCCTAGTCGGCCGCGCAATTTCTGTACCGTCGCCTGCACATGGCGGGCGCTGAGCGGGCCGCCGCGACGGGCCCGAAACAGGGCGTCCGACGGCTCGAGCGGGAAGGGCTGGGCGGCGAGCGCGGCGTCAACCGCTGACCGCACGGCGGGCAGGACCGGGACCATCCGGGTCTTGCCGCCCTTGCCGGTGATGCGCAGGCTTTCGAGCAATGGCGCATCGGCGCGGGTCAGGCCGAGCGCCTCCGAGATTCGCAGGCCACAGCCGTAGAGCAGCGACAGGACCGCGACGTCGCGCAACGCCTCCCACGGTTCGGCGTCCGGATCGAGGGCGGGCTCGGCGAGCATGCCCCGGGCCTGATCGGCGCTGACCGGGCGGGGCAGGGAGGGCTTCACCCGGGGCCCGCGCACCAGGGCCAACTGGGGCGCGGGCGTGCCGCAGCGGCGGTCGAGGAAGACGTGGAAGGTGCGGATCGCCGACAGGGTCTGGCTGAGCGAGCGGGCATTGAGTGGCCCATTCTTGCAGGAATTGGCGCCGGAGCGTCGCTCGGCGAGGTGCGCGCGCAGTTCGGCGGCGGCGACGGTCCCGAGGTCGGCGAGACGCTGCGGCTCGCCACGATGGCGTTCGAGGAAGGAGAGATATTGGCGACCGATATGGCCGTAGGCCTCCAGCGTGCGGGGCGACAGGCGGCGCTCATGCGCCAGATGCTCAAGCCAGGCCGAGAGGGCCTCATTTGCGCTGAGGCGCCTTGGGGCGGTCAGTTGAGGATCGGCCATCGCTCGGCCGTGCGTTCGACGACCCGGGCGATGAAGGCGACCAGTTCGCAGCCCATGCCGGGGGTGAAGCCTTCTTCCTCGGGCGAGGCGAAGGCGCAGAGGCCGGGGCGGGCCTCTTCGGGGCGCTCGCCGCCGAGGTGCGGCGCCATGCGGATCAGGGCCACGGACCTGGCCTGCTCCGTCGAAGGGCCGAAAAGGTCGAGACCGTCGAACATGGGCCCAAGCCAGGTCAGCCCGTGGTCGCCGAGCAGGGTGTCGACGGCGCCGACCTCCAGCCCCCGCCAGCCGAAGGGCACGCCACCCGGCTTCTCGATGGCCATGGCGGCGCCCGCGAGGCCGAAGCGGCCCTGCGCCACCGCATCCAGCCTGCGGGCGAGATCGGAGTGGTTGCGCGACTCCATCAGATCCAGGGCCGCGACATGGGTCTGGGTCTGGGCGGCGAAGTTCGCACGGGCGACCGACTCGATACGTTTCCTGGCGTCGGCCTCGCGCTCGGCGGCTTCCTCGAGCCGGGTCAGGGCGGCGCGGCCGAACTCGACGACATTGCGCCCAGGCGGCTTCAGACCGACCTCCGCCAGCAGGGAACGGTCGTCCAGCAGGGTCTGGGGGTTGGCTTGCAGCCAGGCGCGGACGTCGGGCCAGTGAAGGTCGCCGGCGGCGAACAGGTCTGCGGTCTGGTCCCTGGACGTCACGTCGGCGCTCCTCCCGGAACGCCGGGTCGTAAACTACAGAATGGAGCGTCCCGGTTTGTCGATCCTCTAGAGGATCGACTGGCCCGTCTTGCCCCAGTCCGCCAGGAAGGCATCAAGACCCTTGTCGGTTAACGGGTGCTTGATCAGGGCCTTGAAAGTGTCTGCGGGCAGGGTGGCGGCGTCCGATCCGGCGAGCGCGGCGGCCGTCACATGGGCCGGGTGACGCAGGGAGGCGGCCAGAATCCGGGTCTCGAAGCCGTGGATGTCGTAGATCGCGCGGATCTCTTCCAGCAGCTCGATGCCCTGGGCGCCGTGGTCATCGAGGCGGCCGACGAAGGGCGAGACGTAGGTGGCGCCGGCCTTGGCGGCCAGCAGGGCCTGGGCGGCGGAAAAGCAAAGGGTGACGTTGGTCTGGACGCCCTTGTCGGCGAAGGCGCGGGCCGCGCGCAGGCCGTCCCAGGTCAGGGGCAGCTTCACCACGACGTTCGGGGCGATGGCGGCGAGCTTGTCGCCTTCCTTGACCATGGTCTCGAAATCGGTCGCCACGGCCTCTGCCGAGATCGGGCCCTCGACCAGGGCGCAGATTTCGGCGATGACCTCGGCGATGTTGCGCCCGGACTTTGCGATCAGCGTGGGATTGGTGGTCACGCCGTCCACCATCCCGGTGGGCAGCATGTCCTTGATGACGGCGACGTCGGCGGTGTCGAGGAAGAGTTTCATGGGTCCGGGTTTTAACGGCGTAGGCAGGCGAGAGCGAGCCTCTAAATCCTCCCCCGTCGGGGGCTTGCGGTCGGCTCGTGTACGAGCCGATCCTCAAGGCTCGAAGCGAAGCGGAGAGACGGAGGGGGCCCGATCCGGAGTCCGACGGAGGCGGCGGGCCCCCTCCACCCCCGCGCAAGCGCGCGGCGGTCCCCCTCCCCCGACGGGGGAGGAATAGGTGCAAGTCGCCTCGGTTCTCATTCCCCTGCCGGTGCACGAGGCCTTCGATTACGAGGTGGCCGAAGGCATGGACCTGGCGCGCGGCGATCAGGTCTCTGTGCCCCTGGGGCCGCGCCTGATGCGGGGCATCGTGGCCGAGGTGCGTGAGACGACGGGGTCGAACCGGCGGCTGAAGGCGGTCGAGGCGAAGCTGGACGATCCGCGTCTGCCGCCGGGGACCGTGGACTTCGTCGAATGGGCCGCGCGCTGGACCCTGAGCCCGCCCGGAGAGATGGCGGCGACGGCCTTGAAGGGACTGCGGGCGCCGAGGCCCCGGCCGGAGCGGCGGCTCAGGCGCGTCGGCGACCGGGTCCCGGCGCGACCCACGGCCGGGCGGACGGCGGTGCTGGAGGCGCTCGGCGAGACGGCGATGCCGGGGGCGGCGCTGGCCCGGGCGGCCGGGGTCTCCTCTGCCGTGGTCAAGGGGCTGGTCGACGAGGGCGTGCTCGAGGTCATCGAGATCGAGGCGGAGGCCGCCTTCGATCCGCCCGATCCCGACCATAGGCCGGCGACGCTGAACGCGGACCAGGCCGCGGCGGCGGACGTGCTGTCTGCGGCCACCGAGGCCGGCGTCTTTAAGCCCTTCCTGCTGGACGGGGTCACGGGGTCGGGCAAGACCGAGGCCTATCTGGAGGCGGTGGCGCGGACGCTGAAGCGGGACCCGTCGGCCCAGATTCTGATCCTCCTGCCCGAGATCGCCCTGACCCAGGCCCTGATCGAGCGGATCACCAAGCGGTTCGGGGCGGCGCCGGCGGAGTGGCATTCGGGGGTCGCGCCGCCGCGTCGGCGGATGGTGTGGGAGGCGGTGGTCGCGGGCCGCTGCAACATCGTGGTCGGGGCGCGCTCGGCCCTGTTCCTGCCCTTCACGAAGCTGAAGCTGATCGTCGTCGACGAGGAGCACGACGGGTCGTTCAAGCAGGAGGACGGGCTGGTCTATCACGGCCGCGACCTGGCCGTGGCGCGGGCGCGGATCGAGGGGGCGGTGGTGGTCCTGGCCTCCGCGACACCGTCGCTGGAGACCCTGTGGAACGCCCATCACGGCCGCTACGGCTGGCTGAGGCTGTCGAGCCGGCACGGGGCGGCGGTGCTGCCGGCGATCAGCCTGCTGGACCTGAGGCAGAACCCGCCCGACCCCCAGACCTGGCTGTCGCAGCCGCTCCGGGAGGCGATCGCGGAGACCTTGCTGGCGGGGGAGCAGACCCTGCTGTTCCTCAACCGGCGTGGCTATGCGCCGGTGGTGCTGTGCCGGGCCTGCGGGCATCGGATGACCTCGCCGGACACCGACAGCTGGCTGGTCGAGCACCGCTACACCGGGCGGCTGGTCTGTCACCTGACCGGCTTCTCGATGGTGCGGCCCAAGCTGTGTCCGTCGTGCGGGGCCGAGGACAGTCTGGTCTCGGTCGGGCCCGGCGTCGAACGGGTCGAGGAGGAGGTGCGCCAGCTTTTCCCGCAGGCGCGGACGGCTGTGTTCAGCTCCGACACCATCCCGGACCCCAGGGCGATGCGGGCCCTGATCCAGCGGATGACGGACGGGGAGATCGACATCCTGGTGGCGACCCAGGCCGCGGCCAAGGGCCACAATTTCCCGCACCTGACCCTGGTCGGGGTGGTGGACGCGGACCTCGGCCTGCGCGGCGGGGACCTGAGGGCGGCGGAGAGGACCTTCCAGCTTCTGACCCAGGCGACGGGCCGGTCGGGGCGGGCGGACAAGCCGGGTCGGGCGATCCTGCAGACCTGGACGCCCGAGCATCCGGTGCTGATGGCGCTGGCGGCCGGGGACCGGGACGCCTTCGTTGAGGCCGAGATGGCTGAGCGGGAGGCGGCCTCACTGCCGCCGCATGGACGGCTGGCCGCGATCATCCTGTCGGGCATCGACGCGATGGCGGTCGAGAAGGTCGCCAACGCCCTGGCGGCGGCGATCCCCAACGCGGAGCGGCTGGAGGTCTATGGCCCGGCCGATGCGCCCCTGGGGCTGATCCGGGGGCGGCGTCGCAAGAGACTGCTCGTGCGGGCGGACCGGGATGTCGACCTGCAGGGGTTCCTGCGGTCGTGGCTCAGCCGGGTGAAGGTGCCGGGATCCGTTCGGCTGACGGTGGATGTGGATCCGTACAGCTTCCTGTAGCGACCGTTCGTCCGGTGGGTGCGGACGTAAAACACCCTGACGAAACGGACGAAACGACTGGTCGGACGAGGGAAAACAAGGACTTGTGCGTGGGCGGTTTGTTCAGCGGACGAAAATCGGGCGGACGACGCGCTTCGCGGATTGAGATGTCAAAGACCTGACTGGGACGTGGGGTCGACGGCTGGCGGTCGCAAGAGGCGAGAGAGAATAAATTCCTGCAACCTGTTTCCTTCCTGCGCCGCAGGCGTGGGGAGGTGGCTCGAAGCGTAGCGAAGAGACGGAGGGATTCTCAGCGGCGGCAAGAACGCTTGCGGCAGCTCGCGCAGGGCTCGCTGCCACCTCCCCATGCGCAAGCGCGCACAGGGGGGGACTTGTGACGTCAGCGCGGGCCGGTCAGGCGGATCTCGAACAGTTTCGGCCAGTTCTTGCCGGTGACGAAAAGCCGCCTGTTCTCGGCGTCCCAGGCGATGCCGTTGAGGACGTCGTCCGAAGGATTGGCGACCGGGTCGGGCAGGATGCCGGTCAGGTCGATGACGCCGATGACCACGCCCGTGGCCGGGTCGATGCGGACGATGAAACTGGTTTGCCAGACGTTGGCCCAGACCTCGCCCTCGATGAACTCCAGCTCGTTCAGCCGCTCCAGCGGCCGGCCCATGTAGGTGACCGGGACCGAGCCGGTCTGTTGCAGGGTGACGGGATCGAGGAAACGCAGCGACGGGGAGCCGTCCGACAGGATGACCCGCGTGTCGTCGTGGGTCAGGCCCCAGCCCTCGCCGGAATAGGAGAAGGTCCCGGCCGGTTCGAGGTCGTCGATGTCCCAGACGAAGCCGTGGCCGCCCTGCCAGGTCAGGGTAATGATGCGATCGCCGACGGCGGTCAGGCCTTCGCCGAAGAACTGCATATCCAGATCGCGCTTCTGCAGGACCACGCCGTCCTCGAGGCGCACGCGGCGCACGCTGGACGGATGACGGCCCGTGCTCTCCAGCAGGATGCCGTCGTGGAACTCCAGGCCCTGGGTGAAGGCGGCGGGGTCGTGCGGATAGGTGGCGACGATATCGTAGCCGTAGCGCGGCGGTCGGGCGGGCTGGGTCGCGGGCGCGACGGCCTGCGCGACGGGGGCGGCGGGCGCTGACGTCTGTGCAACCACGGCCGGGGCGAAGGCGAGGCCGATCAGCCCCGCGAACGCCGCGACCGGACGGAACGCCCGCCCACGCATCAGTGGGCCGGGTCGGCGGCGGCTTCCGCCTCCGCTTCCCTCGCGCGCACTTCCGCCTGATCGGCGACCTGACGTGCGAGTTTGGCCTTCTCCTGTTTGGAGGTGGCTGAGCGTCCCAGCATGTTCAGCGCCTCCACCCCGGCCGAGAAGGCCATGGCGGCATAGATATAGCCCTTGGGCACATGGAAGCCGAAACCATCGGCGATCAGGACGAGGCCGATCATCAGCAGGAAGCCGAGCGCCAGCATGACCACGGTCGGGTTCTTGGCGATGAAGTTGGCCAGGGGGTCGGCGGCCAACAGCATGACGGTCACTGCGGCGAGAACGGCGACCACCATGATCGGCAGATGTTCAGTCATGCCGACGGCCGTCAGGATGGAGTCGATCGAGAAGACGAGGTCGAGGATGATGATCTGGACGATCGCCGAGCCAGCGTTGGAGATCATCACATCCTTCTTGTCGAGGACGTCATGCGACGGCGTCGGGTCGACCGTGTGGTGGATTTCCTTGGTGGCCTTCCAGATCAGGAACAGGCCGCCCGCGATCAGGATCAGATCCTTCCACGAGAATTCGTTGCCCATCACCGTAAAGACAGGCTGGATCAGGCCGACCAGCCAGGCGATGACCGACAGCAGGGCCAGGCGCATGATCAGGGCCAGGCCGATGCCGATGCGGCGCACGCGCTGGCGATGCTCGGGCGGAAGCTTGTTCGACAGGATCGAGATGAAGATCAGATTGTCGATGCCGAGCACGATCTCCATCACCACCAGGGTAACGAGGGCGGCCCATGCGGCCGGGTCGCTAAGCAGCGGGATAATGCTGTCGAACATCAAGGTCTCTCTGGCGGGAAGGATTTTCTCTGTAGCGCACGCCGCGCGGCGCAGTTCAAGCCCAGGCTAGGACGCAGGCCGCGTCGAAATGACTTCCGGGACCTGATTGACCAGGGCCCCCGCCCCGCCGCAGGCCATCACGGCGGCCCGGACCGCGGCATGGCTGGCGAGGCTCTGGGCCTCGACATAAATGCGGCCAGCCTGGGGGTAGGCGGCGCGGATGCGGTGCTCCAGCCGGGCGACCGTGTCCTCGACCTCGGCGGCGGTGAGGTCGTCGCGGAAGTCGAGGCTGAGGCAGACGAGGATCTCGTTGGGACCGAAATGCATGGTGCGGGCGTCGTTCAGCCCCATGACCCCGGGCGCGGCGCGGGCGATGGCCTCGATGCCTTCGCGGGTCGCAGGATCGGCCGCCTCTCCGGTCAGCAGGCTCTGGCTCTCGACGGCAAGGAAGGCGGCGGTGATCGCCAGGATGAGGCCGATGACGACCGAGGCGACTCCGTCCAGCACCGGCAGATCGAACAGATGGCTGCAGACCACCCCGACCAGGGCGACGACGAGACCGACCAGGGCAGCGGTGTCCTCGAACAGGACGGTAAAAATGGTCGGGTCCTTGGATGAGCGGATGACGGCGAAGAAGGGCCGGCCCTCGCGTTGCTTGTTGAAAGCGTTCAACGCCACCAGCCACGATGCGCCCTCGAACAGCACGGACAGGCCCAGCACGACATAGTTGACCCAGGCGTTCTGGATCGGCTCGGGCGACCGGATACGCTCTATGCCGTGGGTGATCGAGAGGACCGCGCCGACGCCGAAGATCAGGACCGCGACCACGAATGTATAGAAATAGAGCTGCAGCCCGTGGCCGAACGGGTGGCCGACGCTCGCCGGCCGGGCGGCGCGTCTGAGCCCGATCAGCAGGATGATCTGGTTGCCGGTGTCGACGCCCGAGTGGATCGCCTCTGACATCATGGCGGCCGAGCCGGTGAACAGGGCGGCGCCCAGCTTGGTCACCGCGATGGCAAGGTTCCCGGCCAGGGCGGCGAAAATGACGTTCTTTGAGGTTGAGGCTGCCATAATGTCGCAGTGGTGAGCGTGGGTGCGACCGTATCGTTCCCCGGCTTCGGTTGCGACAGCGAAAAGCCCATGCTATCAGGCGCCCGGCTTCCAGGGGGCGTTTCCGACGAGACGGCCCTTGGCGTGCTTTCCTTAAGCATTACAAGCCTTTGACCGGCGCGAGCTTCGCGGCCGGTCGTTTGAACAGACACGCACAGCGGACGGACAGGCCTTGGCTGACGATTTCAGAACTACGGAAGTCGGCGCGCGCTACGCACAGGCGCTGTTCGACCTGGCCCTGGAAACCGGCCGCCTGGAGGCCATTCGCGCCGACCTGAAGTCGCTGAAGGCCGCCTGGATCGAGAGCGCCGACCTGCGCCGCCTCGCCACCTCGCCGGTGATCGCCGCCGAGGACCAGCAAAAGGGCCTCGCGGCCATCGCGACCAAGGCGAAGTTCGACGCCACCACGAAGAATTTCCTCGGCCTCCTGGCCCAGAACGGCCGCGCCCGCGACCTGGGCGCCGTGATCTCCGGCTTCGAGAGCCTGTATGCGGCGCACACCGGCGTCGTCGCGGCGGAAGTCGTCTCGGCCGTGCCGCTGTCGGCCGCCCAGACCACCCATATTCGCTCGGCCCTGTCGCAGGCGCTGGGCAAGGCTCCCGAGATGACCGCCCGCGTCGATCCGTCGATCCTGGGCGGACTGAAGGTCAAGGTCGGCTCGAAGCTGTTCGACGCCTCGCTGAAGACCAAGCTCGACCAGATGAAGTTCGCCCTGAAGCGGGCCTGACCCGCTTCACACTAAAAAAGCAGCGGGCCACGGCACGCACCGAAACAAGCATGCAGCGGACCTGACGGCCCGCCCTGAAGACCAAGACAGAGAGATCCAAATGGACATCCGCGCCGCCGAGATTTCGGCCATCCTCAAGTCCCAGATCGCCAACTTCGGCGTTGAAGCCGACGTCTCGGACGTCGGTCAGGTCCTGTCGGTCGGCGACGGCATCGCCCGCATCCACGGTCTGGACAATGTCCAGGCCGGCGAGATGATCGAATTCCCCAAGGCCGGCGTTAAGGGCATGGCCCTGAACCTGGAACGCGACAACGTCGGCGCCGTGATCTTCGGCCAGGACAACCAGATCGCCGAGGGCGACGAAGTCCGCCGCCTGGGCGAGATCGTGGACGTTCCGGTCGGCAAGGGCCTGCTCGGCCGCGTCGTCAACCCGCTGGGCGAGCCGATCGACGGCAAGGGCCCGATCCAGTTCACCGAGCGTCGCCGCGTCGACGTGAAGGCTCCTGGCATCATCCCCCGCAAATCGGTTCACGAGCCGATGCAGACCGGCCTGAAGGCCATCGACACCCTGATCCCCGTCGGCCGCGGCCAGCGCGAACTGATCATCGGCGACCGTCAGGTCGGCAAGACCGCTGTGGCGATCGACACCATCCTGAACCAGAAGTCGATCAACGTCGAAGGCGCGTCGGAAGGCGAAAAACTCTACTGCATCTATGTCGCCATCGGCCAGAAGCGCTCGACCGTGGCCCAGATCGTCAAGACGCTCGAGGAGCGCGGCGCCCTGGAATACACCATCGTCGTCGCCGCCACGGCGTCCGAGCCGGCCCCGCTGCAGTTCCTGGCCCCGTTCTCGGGCACGGCCATGGGCGAGTTCTTCCGCGACAACGGCATGCACGCCCTGATCGTCTATGACGATCTGTCCAAACAGGCCGTCGCCTATCGCCAGATGTCCCTGCTGCTGCGCCGTCCGCCGGGCCGCGAAGCCTATCCGGGCGACGTCTTCTACCTGCACAGCCGCCTGCTGGAGCGTTCGGCCAAGCTGAACGAGGACAACGGTTCGGGCTCGATGACGGCCCTGCCCCTGATCGAGACCCAGGCCAACGACGTCTCGGCCTATATCCCGACCAATGTGATCTCGATCACCGACGGCCAGATCTTCCTGGAATCCGACCTGTTCTACCAGGGCATCCGCCCGGCCGTGAACGTCGGCATCTCGGTGTCGCGTGTGGGCTCCTCGGCCCAGATCAAGGCGATGAAACAGGTCGCCGGTTCGATCAAGGGCGAGCTGGCCCAGTACCGGGAGATGGCCGCCTTCGCCAAGTTCGGCTCGGACCTGGACGTCTCGACCCAGAACCTGCTGGCCCGCGGTGCGCGCCTGACGGAACTGCTGAAACAGCCCCAGTACTCGCCGCTGACGGTCGAGGAGCAGGTCGTGTCAATCTATGCCGGAACGCGCGGCTTCCTCGACAAGATCGCGGTGGCCGACATCGCCCGCTTCGAGTCCGAACTGCTGGCTCGCATGCACTCGGCCCACCAGTCGACGCTGGACGCCATCAAGACGACCAAGGCCCTGTCCAAGGAGCTGGAAGCCGAACTGAAGGCCGCCATCGAAGCCTTCGCCAAGACCTTCGCGTAAGACTGACCGGTAGGGATTAGAAGAGCACCACCCGATGGCCAGCCTCAAGGAAATGCGCAATCGGATCGGAAGCGTGAAATCCACGCAGAAGATCACGAAAGCCCTGAACATGGTCGCCGCGGCCAAGCTGAAGCGCGCCCAGGACCAGGCCGTGGCGGCGCGTCCCTATGCGCTGAAGATGGCCGCCGTGATCGCCAACCTGGCGGCCGGCGTGTCCGGCGACGGCGCGCCCAAACTCCTGGCCGGAACCGGCTCAGACAAGAAGCACCTCGTCGTCGTGGCGACGGGCGACAAGGGTCTGGCCGGCGGTTTCAACACCAATGTGATCCGGGCCGCCAAGGAACGGATCAACAGCCTGATCGCCGCCGGCAAGGACGTCCGGATCATCGCCGTGGGCCGCAAGGTCCGCGACGGCCTGACCCGCCAGTTCGGCGCCCGCATCGTGCGCACCTTCGAGCTCAGCGAGCACAAGGTCATCGGCATGGCCGCCGCCGAGCCGATCGCCGCCCTGATCGCCGAGGAGTTCGAGGCCGGTAACGCCGACGTCGTGACCCTGTTCTACAGCCGCTTCCAGTCGGTCATCTCGCAGGTCCCGACGCCGAAACAGCTGATCCCCGCCGTCGTCGATGGCGACGCCCCGCCGATCGACCTGAACGGCGCCGTCTACGACTACGAGCCCTCGGAAGAGGAAATTCTCGACGTCGTGCTGCCGCGCAACATCACCACCCAGGTGCTGGCCGCCCTGTACGAGAACCAGGCCAGCTTCTTCGGGGCCCAGATGGGCGCCATGGACAACGCCACGCGCAATGCGGGCGACCTCATCAATGCCTTGACGCTGAGCTACAACCGCAAGCGCCAGGCCCAGATCACCACCGAACTGATCGAGATCATCGCCGGCGCGGAAGCGCTCTGATCCTCCGATCCTGACAGAACACACGATAAACGGACTGCACCCGATGACCGACACCGTCGCCAAGAAACCCGCCGCCCCCAAGAAGCCCGCTGCTTCCAAGGCTCCCAAGGCTCCCGCCGCCTCCGCGACCGGCAACGCCGTCGTCACCGTCGGAACGGGCGTGGGCAAGATCGCCCAGGTCATCGGCGCCGTCGTGGACGTCGAGTTCACCGGCGAACTGCCGGCGATCCTGAACGCGCTGGAAACCCGGAACGTCGACCAGAAGACGGGCGAGCCCTTCACCCTGGTCCTGGAAGTGGCCCAGCACCTGGGTGAGAACATGGTCCGCACCATCGCCATGGACACGACCGAGGGCCTGACGCGCGGCCAGCCGGTGACCGATACGGGCACCTCGATCCTGGCTCCGGTCGGCCCGGGCACGCTCGGCCGCATCATGAATGTCGTCGGCCAGCCGATCGACGAAGCCGGTCCGATCCAGACCACGATGTACCGCCCGATCCACCGCGAGGCGCCGTCGTTCGAAGAACAATCGACGTCTTCGGAAATCCTGGTCACGGGCATCAAGGTCATCGACCTGATCTGCCCCTACACCAAGGGCGGCAAGACCGGCCTGTTCGGCGGCGCCGGCGTCGGCAAGACCGTTACGATGCAGGAACTGATCAATAACATCGCCAAGGCCTACGGCGGTTATTCGGTTCTGGCCGGCGTGGGTGAGCGCACCCGCGAAGGCAACGACCTGTATCACGAGATGATCGAGTCCAACGTGAACGTCGCCGGCGGCGGCGAAGGCTCGAAATGCGCCCTGGTCTACGGCCAGATGAACGAGCCTCCCGGAGCCCGCGCCCGCGTGGCCCTGACCGGCCTGGCCCAGGCCGAATATTTCCGCGACGAAGAGGGCAAGGACGTCCTGCTCTTCATCGACAACATCTTCCGCTTCACCCAGGCCGGTTCGGAAATGTCCGCCCTGCTGGGTCGTATCCCCTCGGCCGTGGGCTATCAGCCGACCCTGGCCACCGAGATGGGCAACCTGCAGGAACGCATCACCTCGACCAAGAAGGGCTCGATCACCTCGATCCAGGCCATCTACGTCCCCGCCGACGACCTGACCGACCCCGCGCCCGCCGCCTCCTTCGCCCACCTGGACGCGACGACCGTTCTGAACCGCGACATCGCCGCCCAGGCCATCTTCCCGGCCGTGGACCCGCTGGACTCGACCTCGCGGATCATGGACCCGCTGGTCATCGGCGAGGAACACTACCGCGTCGCCCGTTCGGTCCAGGAAGTCCTGCAGCAGTACAAGTCGCTGAAGGACATCATCGCCATCCTCGGCATGGACGAGCTGTCGGAAGAGGACAAGCTGGTCGTCTCGCGCGCCCGGAAGATCAGCCGCTTCCTGTCGCAGCCCTTCTTCGTGGCCGAGCAGTTCACCAACGCGCCGGGCAAGTTCGTGTCGCTGGAAGACACGATCCGCTCGTTCAAGGGCATCGTCGCCGGTGAATACGACCACCTGCCGGAAGCCGCCTTCTACATGGTCGGCGCGATCGAAGAGGCCGTCGAAAAGGCCGCCAAGCTCGCCGCGGACGCTGCATAAGCATGGCCGGGAAGCTTTCTTTCTCGCTGGTGTCGCCTGAGCGCGAGGTCTTCGCTGGCCTCGTCGATCAGGTCGATGCGCCGGGCGTCGAGGGCGACTTCGGCGTCCTCGCCGACCACGCCCCCTTCATGACCGCCCTGCGCGAAGGCCCGGTCACGGTGTTCGACGGCTCGTCGAAGCGCACCTTCGAGGTCAAGGGTGGCTTCGCCGACGTGACTCCCGCCGGCCTGACCATCCTGGCCGAGGCGGCGACCGAGGTCGCGGCGGCCTAGGGTCCGCGCGCCGTCATGACGGCGCTCATCTATCTGCTGGCAGCCGGCGCGGAAATCGCCGGTTGTTTTGCGTTCTGGGCCTGGCTGAGGCTGGAGCGTTCGCCGCTGTGGCTGATCCCCGGCATGGCCGCCCTGGCCCTGTTCGCCTGGCTCCTGACGCGGGTCGAGACCGATTCGGCGGGGCGGGCCTATGCGGCCTATGGCGGGGTCTATATCGCCGCGTCACTGCTGTGGCTGTGGCTGGTGGAGCATCGGGCGCCCGATCGCTGGGATATGCTCGGGGCGGGGATCTGTCTGGTCGGGGCAGGTGTGATCCTTTTCGGTCCGCGAGGGGCATGACGGTCGCCAATGTCCGTCGCCAAACCGATCAGGCGCCGACGCCAATCTCGCCAACCAGACCAATCGGCTTGATCGGGGCTAAAACGGCCCTAGATATCGGCGGCAAGACGAGGCCACGCCCTCGCCCCGACGCCGCTGGGCCTCGGGCCAAGCCCGGGACGGCCCGGCCTTTCGCAAGGAGGGCCGTATCCAATGGCCTGGGTCTATCTTCTCATCGCCGGCCTGTTCGAGATCGTCTGGGCCTATTTCATGAAACAGTCCGAGGGCTTCACCCGGCTGTGGCCCAGCCTGCTCACGCTCGGCTTTATGGCCGTCAGCTTCGCCCTGTTGTCCATGGCGATGAAGTCGCTGCCGATGGGCACGGCCTATGTCATCTGGACCGGTATCGGCGCGGTCGGGGCCTTCATCGTCGGCGTGGTGCTGCTCGGCGAGAGCCTGACGGTGCTGCGCGTGGTCGCGGCCTTGCTCGTCGTGGCCGGCCTGGTCATCTTCCGCCTGGCGCCCGGCGGTTCGTCGCACTGACGCCCATGAGGAGGTGCGGATGCTGGAGCTTCGGCCCAACTGCGAATGCTGCGACCGGGATTTGCCGCCGGAGAGCCCGGACGCGCGGATCTGCACCTTCGAATGCACCTTCTGTGCGTCGTGCGTGGCAGGTCCGCTGAACGGCGTCTGCCCCAACTGCGGGGGTAACTTCGTCTCGCGCCCGATCCGGCCGGTGGGAAAACTGGCGCGCTTTCCCGCGAGCGCACGGCGGGTCACGCGAGCGACCTGTCCCTGATTTCCGTGCACCCCGGCGAAGGCCGGGGTCCAGATCACGGATGCGGACGGCCGGGATATCGCGCCGCGCGTCGCTCATCGCCGGGGTGCGCCGGTGAGAGAGGAACTTAGGCGGCGAACTTCGAGAAGGCCGCGACCACCTGATCGTAGGCCTGCCGTTTGAACGGCACGATCAGGTCGCAGGCTTCCGACAGATCGCCCCAGCGCCAGGCGTCGAACTCGATCTCGTCGTGCTGGTCGAGGCGGATTTCGGCCTCGTCGCCGGTGAAGCGGAAGGCGAACCAGACCTGTTTCTGGCCGTCCCACGGCTTCTTGCCCTTGAGTTTGTGTTGCGCCTTCAGGGCCTCGGGGAAGTCGTAGACGATCCAGCCCTCTGTGCGACCGATCAGCTCGGCTGAGACGACGCCGGTCTCCTCCTCCAGCTCGCGCCGGGCGGCGGCCTCGATGTCCTCGCCCTTGTCGACGCCGCCCTGCGGGAACTGCCAGGCGTGCGAGCCCGCCTGTCCGGCGCGACGGCCGAACCAGACCTTGCCGTGCTGGTTGAACAGGACGACGCCGACGTTGGGACGGTGGGTGGGGTGGAGATCGCTGTTCATATCCGAGCATCCCCGCAAAGGCGGGGACCCAGTTCTGTTGTGAGGCACGCTGGGCGGGATTAGCCTCAAAGCGCGCGCAGAGCCAGCCACGGGCCTAAAGGCCCGGGGCCCCGCCTCTGAAGCGATGCAAAAGACCTTTAGGTCTACCGCCCCGGCCGCTGCGTCATCGACGACGCCGGCGCCAGTTGCAGGCCGCGGGCGTCCAGACCGGCGGTCCAGCGGGCGGCGGCCTCGACCGTGACCGGATAGGCAAAGCCAGTCCCCAGAGCCGCGCCGCGCGACTTGGCGGCGGCCTCGAGCGCATTCAGGCGGCCGATGATGGCGGCCGGTGTCTGGGTCTCGTCGATGATCGCGTCTGCGCTGGCGCGAGCCCAGGCGCCGGGCCTGCGGCGGGCCGAGCCGTCGTCAAGGAAGGCGACGCCGCGCTGGCGGAGGGTCCCGAGGAAGGCCGCCATGCCCGTGTCCGAGGTTATGAACCGGTCGCCCAGATAGTTGGTGACGCCGAAATAGCCGGTCGCCCGACCGAGCAGCCAGGCCATCCTGGCCTCGACATCGTTGGGCGTGGCGTTGGCCAGCAGGGTGTAGGGGCCGGGATCGTTGTTGGGGTAGCCGGTCGGCTCCATCGGAATCTCGATCATGACCTCGTGGCCCTGGGCGCGGGCCAGGTCGATCCAGCCCTGCAGCCCTTGGGCGTAGGGGACGAAGCTGAGGGTCACGTCCGGGGGCAGGCGTTCGATGGCGGCGCGGGTCGTGACGGCGTTGAGGCCGAGGCCGCCGACGATCAGGGCGATGCGCGGCTTGCCGTTGGGCTGGAAGGGTCGGGCATAGGCCTGGGCCGGGACGCGGCCGTCGGCGGCGATGACAGGGAGCGCGCCTTGCGGCCCGGGTTGGCTGAGACCGGCGATGGGCGCCGCCGGCAGGGGCGAGGGGGCGATCCGGGGCGCGGCGATGGCCGAGCCGCCGGCGACGGTCGCGCCGTCCGGCAGGGTGATCAGGGCGTCGCCGCCGGCCGCGCCGGTCGGATCGAGGGCGGGGTCCGCGCCCAGACCCTGCCAGGCGGCGAACCCGCCCATGGAGAAGGCTTCTAGGCCGGTGGGCGCCGGCGCCGCGACCGGGGCCTCGCGCTCGAGGGCCACGCGGGCGGTCGGGGTTCCTGCGCGGGGGTCGCCGAGAACGGTCAGGAACAGGGCCACCGTGCCCATCAGAAGAAGACCGGCCGCGCCGACGGCGACCGGCGGCTTCCTGAACACGGCGAGGGCCGACTTGAGGTCGAACTTCGGCAGCCGCCCCGTTGGCGGGGCGCCGGCCGTGGCGGCGAGGGCGGACTGACGCTTGGCGAACATGGACGAAGTACGCTCTGCAATCTGGCGGCCGGACGGATTCCGGACGGCGATCATCGCGCACGACTATGAACAGGCGGCGGTTAAGAAAGCCTAACGGCGCGTTAGGCATGTTTCAGTGTCTCCTCCCTGCGGCGCAGGCATGGGGAGGTGGCTCGGAGCGAAGCGGAGAGACGGAGGGGTTCTGCGTGCGGCAAGAACCCCTCCGTCAGCTCGCGAAGAGGCTCGCCGCCACCTCCCCATTCGCCAAGCGGCGAACAGGGAAGAGACTTGAGGGCGCTACTCTTCTTCGGTCGTGTCGATTGCGGCGACCTCGACCGACCCGTCGCTGGTCACAATGCCTTCCGGGGCGGCCGCCAACCGGGTCAGGTCGCCGCCGGCGCGCAGGACGTCGAGCGCCCGCTGGAGCTGGTAGTCGGCGTCCTTGTCATAGTCCGCACCCGGCGCCTCGCGCGGGGTGTGGGCGCCCTTGCGCTCGGCGCCGATGGAGGCGTCCAGCGCGGTCGCATAGGCGGCCTCGGAGTAGATGAAGCTTGAGCGGGACACGATCCGGGCTTCGGCCTCGGTGCGGGCGACCTCAAGGTCGGGCTCGATGCCGATCTTCTGGATCGAGGCGCCGGACGGGGTGTAGTAGCGCGCCGTCGTGATCGACAGGGCCCCGTCGCGGCCGCCGCCCAGCGGGATGACGGTCTGGACCGACCCCTTGCCGAAGCTGGTCAGGCCGACCAGCGTGGCCCGTTCCTGATCCTTCAGGGCGCCGGCGACGATCTCGGACGCCGAGGCGGAGCCGTAGTTGATCAGCACCACCAGAGGCAGGCCGCCGGTCAGGTCGCCCGGGCGGGCGGCGTAGCGTTCGATCTGCTCGGGTTTGCGACCGCGCTGGCTGACGATCTCGCCGCGTTCGAGGAAGGCGTCGGAGACGTCGATGGCCGCCGTCAGCAGGCCGCCGCCGTTGTTGCGCAGGTCGAGCACGAAGCCCTTCACCGCCGGGTTGTCGCGCCGGATCTTCCCGATCGCCTCGGTCAGTTCGCGGCCGGTGTTTTCGTTGAAGGTCGAGATGCGCAGATAGCCGAAGTCGCCCTCCATGCGGCTGGTGACCGATTCGACCTTGATGACCTCGCGCACCAGGGTCACCTCGAGCGGCTCCTCGCCGTCGCGCAGGAAGGTGACAGAGACCGAGGTGCCCATGGCGCCGCGCAGTTTCTCCGACACCTGGGTCACGGTCAGGCCCGAGGCGTTCTGGCCCTCGATGGCCGAGATGATGTCGCCGGCCTGGACGCCGGCGCGGGCGGCGGGGCTGCCGTCCATCGGCGAGATGACCTTGACCAGGCCGCCCTCGGCCGTGATCGTCAGGCCGACGCCTGAATATTCGCCCGAGGTCCGCTCCTGCAGGTCCTCGAACCCCTGCGGCGGCAGATAGTTGGAGTGCGGGTCGAGCGCGGTCATCATGCCCGCCAGGGCCGCCTCGATCAGCTTCTTGTTGTCGACCGGAACGACATAGGCCTGTTCCACCACCGCCAGCACGTCGCCGAACAGCTGCAGCATACGGAAGGTTTCGTTGCGTGGCGTCTGGCTGGCGACGGTCACGCCGCTGAGGCCAAGAGCCGCGACGGCGGCGCCGACGATGAGCAGTTTACGCATTCGGTCTCTTTCGGAGCCGCCGGAGCAGCAGAGGGCTAAGTGAGTCGAGCTTAGGGCCTAGGACCACACGACCAAATCGTGGCGGTCCCGCGTTCAGTGGATAAAATCAGCGTCATGTCGGCTTGGGAAGCGGTTTCGCCAGGTCGCGCCCGGTGACGAGGGCCGGGGCCATGGCCCCCTCACAGATACGGCGCTGGATCCACGGCCCGATCCTCCCGGCGCAGTTCGAAATAGACCTCGCCGCCGCGCGCGGTCGAGCCCAGACCCTGGCCGTCCGCCACCCGCTCGCCCGTCTCTACGGAGAGGGTGTCGAGGCCGGCGACCACGGCGCGCCAGCCGCCGCCGAGATCCAGGATGACCACCTCGCCCCAGCCGCTGAGCGGGCCGGCATGATCGACTCGGCCTGCGGCGGGGGAGGCGACTGCACCGGCGGGAGCGGCCCAGCGCAGGCCCTGTCCCGACTTCGCCAGAGGCGCGCCGCTGACCGGCGCGGTGAGGCGGGTGCGACCGCCGGGCAGGCGGGTGGACGGCGTGGGCGCGTCGGTGACCGTCGCGGGGCGGCCGCCGAGGTTGCGGATCCGGGTCTCCAGGGCGGCTGCGGCGCGCTCGGCCAGGGCGGCGTCGGCGCGCAGCACGGCCAGCAGGGCGGTGCGGCGGCCGGACAGGTCCTCGATCTCCGCGCGGCGGTCGCCCTGGGCGCTTTCGGTGGTCAGGAGGCGTTCGCTGGACAGGACGGCGAGGCGGCGGATGCGGACGACCTCGGCCTGACGCGTGGCGAAGGCGGCGGCGCGGCGCTGCATCTCCGGGGCCATGGCCCTCATCAGGATGGCGGCGCGGACGGTGTCGACGGCGCGGTCGGCGGGGATCAGCAACGGCGGCGGCGGCTTGCGGCTCATCATCTGCAGGGCGGACAGGAGCCGGCCCTGACCGTCGCGGGCCTGGGCCAGTTCGGCGACGATGGCGGCCTCGCGCCGGCCCAGGTCGCGCAGCCGCTGGCGCTGGGCGGACAACTGCATGTCATCGGCGGTCTGGTCGCTGCGCAGGGTCGCCAGTTCGCGGTCCAGGCCGGTGATCTCGGTCTGGGCGTCGCGGGCGTCGGCGCGCAGGCGCCGCGCGCGCACCTGTTCGTCGCGGTACTGGGCCTGAAGCTGTTCGAGGTCGTCCTGGACCGAGGCTGCAGCGGGCAGGCCGGACAGGGCGATCAGGATAGACAGGACGGCGGCGCGGTTCATCAGTCCCGATGATAGGGTGATCCGGCCAGGATCGTCACCGCGCGATAGAGCTGTTCGGCCAGCATGGCCCGCGCCAGGGCGTGGGGCCAGGTCTGGGGTCCGAAGGCCAGGGTCGATCCGGCGGCGGCGAGCACGCCGGCGTCCAGCCCGTCCGCCCCACCGATGACGAAGACCAGCCGCCGCTCGCCCCGGTCGCGCAGGGTCGCGATATGGTCGGCGAAGGCGCGGCTGGAGTACGTCTTGCCGCGCTCGTCGCAGGCGATCAGGTGCGCGCCGTCGGCCGCCGCCAGCAGCAGTTCGGCTTCCGGCGCCTTGCCGGTCTTGCGGGGTTCGAGGTCGATCAGATCAAGCGGGCCGAGGCCCAGCACCCGGCCGGCCGCCGTCGCCCGGGCCGCATAGTCCGAGGCGAGCGTCGCCTCGGGCCCGCGTCCCGGCTTGCCGATCGCGGCGATGGCCAGCTTCATCCCGGAGGATGCTTACGCGTTGGCGGTGCGGTGGGCGCTGTCGACGGCCCAGATCTTTTCGATGTTGTAGAACATCCGCACTTCGGGCCGGAACAGGTGGACGATGACGTCGCCGGCATCGATCAGAACCCAGTCGCAGTGCGGCAGGCCCTCGACCTTGGCGCGGCCAAGACCCTGTTCCTTCAGCGTGCGCAGAAGGTGGTCGGCGAGCGCGCCGACATGGCGGTGCGACCGGCCCGAGGCCACGATCATGCTGTCGGCCATGGGCGACTTGCCCCTCAGGTCGATCAGGACGATGTCCTGGGCCTTGTCGTCGTCCAGCTTGGTCAGCAAGGCGATTTCAAGCGGGGTGGCGCCGGTCGGGACGACGCCCTGACGGTCGAAGTTCGAGGGGTCGTCGCCGCCGTCGTCCGCGCTGAACAGCGGGAAGTCTTCGGCGGAATCGTCGGAGAGGTCTTCGTCGTGACCGTCTTCGGCCCCGTCTTCTGAGTGGATGGGCGCGATCGGCTCCATCTCATGGGCCGTGTTCGAAACGGCGTCTTCTTGCGCGTCGTGCGCGGGCGAGGGGGTCAGCGGAAGGCTCCGGGCGGGTTCACTAAAGAGGCTCTCTAGCACGAAAGCCCGAAAACGTCACCCGGTGGCTTTTTAGTTGGCTAACGCTCGACGCGCCCCCCGGTCCGATCTCCGATCGGCCGGAGGACAGGCTCTGTCTCGCTGCTTGAGCCGTAAGGTCATTTCTGGGCCCGCAAGGCCGTGGACGAACTGGGGTTCAGCGGCGCCGTCAGATAGGTCCAGGCGGGAGCCGCCATCGTGGGCAACAGGCGCGCCTCGTTGGACGAAACCCGGTGGCCGGCGAAGCGGCGGGCGGCGGGGGCGGCGCGGCTTTCAAGCAGGCTGCCCGGCCGGGCGATCACGGCCACCGGCATCATCCGCATGATGTCGGTCCAGCCCCGCCAGCAATGGAAATTCGCCAGATTGTCGGAGCCCATCAGCCAGACGAAATGCACGCCGGGGTGACGCAGTTTGAGCGCGCGCAGGGTGTCGATAGTCCAGGTCGTGCCGACGCGGGTCTCGAAGTCGGAGACCACCATGTGCGGGCCGCGCGCGAAGGTCTCGGCCGAGGCCATGCGATCGGCCAGGGGCGCGGTCTGGCGCCTGTCCTTCAGCGGGTTCTGGGGCGAGACCAGCCAGATCACGCGGTCGAGATCCATCCGCTGGACCGCCGTCTCCGCCACATGGGCATGCCCGTCGTGGGCCGGATTGAACGAGCCGCCGAACAGCCCGACCTTCATCCCGGCGGCCAGGCCCAGGCCGTCTCTCAGCGCCCCTGATCGGGGGCCGCTCGCCTGGGGCGCGGGACCGGCGTGAAAGAAGGACAAGGCGGGCGGGCTCGCGTCGGACTTATGCTCACGGATGAGCAAACGAAAGCGCAGCTAACACGACGTCGGTCGGCTTGTCGCGGTCAGCCGCCGGTCTTGTTGACCGTCTCGCCGATGACGCCGGCGTCGGGGCCGGCGAGCCAGACCCGGACCGTCGCCATGCGGCTCGACCGCCCCCGCCCGACTTGCTGCGCACAGCCGCCCTCCCCCAGGGGGGAGGGGAGGGCTCTCTAGGGCTTCCAGCCGTCGGCGAAGACCTCGATCTCGTCGCCCTCTTCGTCGATCTCGCCGCGCGTCTTGCGGACCTCGGCCCAGGCGGCGCGGAGCAGTTCCGGCACGCCTTCGCCGGAGACGCCGGAGACCATCATCGGGCGGCGGCCGGCGACGGCCTCCAGCTCGGCGGCCTTCTCCTCGCGCGCCTCGGGGGTCAGGGCGTCGATCTTGTTGAGGGCCAGGATCTCCTGCTTGTCGCCCAGACCTTCGCCGTAGGCGTCGAGCTCGCCCCGGATGATGCGGTAGGCCTCGGCCACATCGTCCTGGGTGCCGTCGATCAGGTGGATCAGGGAGGCCGAGCGTTCGACGTGACCGAGGAAACGGGTGCCGAGACCGGCGCCTTCCGAGGCCCCCTCGATCAGGCCGGGGATGTCGGCGATGACGAACCGTTCCCCGGGGCTAAGGTCAACCATGCCGAGGTTGGGGGCCAGGGTCGTGAACGGATAGTCGGCGATCTTGGGCCGCGCCGCCGAGGCGGCGGCGAGGAAGGTCGACTTGCCGGCGTTGGGCAGGCCGGCCAGACCGATGTCGGCGATCAGCTTGAGCCGCAGCCAGATCCACATCTCCTGGCCTTCCTGGCCGGGGTTGGCGTGGCGCGGGGCCTGGTTCTGCGGACCCTTGAAGCGGACATTGCCCCAGCCGCCGTTGCCGCCAGAGAGCAGCAGTTCCTTCTGGCCGACCTCGACCATGTCGAGCACGACGGTTTCCTTGTCCTCGCCCAGCACCTGGGTGCCGACGGGGACCTTGAGGACGACGTCTTCGCCCCGGGCGCCGTGCATCTGGCGACCCATGCCGTGGGTCCCTGTCGGGGCCTTGAAATGCTGCTGGTAGCGGTAGTCGATCAGGGTGTTCAGCCCGTCGACGGCCTCGACCCAGACGTTGCCGCCATTGCCGCCGTCGCCGCCGTCCGGCCCGCCGTT
Source organism: Brevundimonas sp. DC300-4 (assembly GCF_049897365.1). Lineage (NCBI taxonomy): Bacteria > Pseudomonadati > Pseudomonadota > Alphaproteobacteria > Caulobacterales > Caulobacteraceae > Brevundimonas > Brevundimonas sp. DC300-4. The sequence goes on along the minus strand of NZ_JAFCWC010000006.1, from coordinate 117,103 downwards.
GGGGATGAATTTCTCGCGCCGGAATGAGACGGAGCCCGCGCCGCCGTTGCCGGAACGAATGTAGATCTTGGCCTGGTCGAGAAACTTCATCGGGGATTTCTAAGTAGGGGCGCGGACGCGTGCGACGCGATCGCGCGCGTCTTGAGGGCGGCCCATAGCCCAAGAGAGCGGCGATTTACAGGCAGGCCGCTTAAGCGGATCGAAAGCGGTCGTCGTCCAGGATCATCGAGAACACAGAAGGAGAGATCAGAATGATCTCGCTGACGACCTCGGCGACCCAGCCGCTGCCGTTCTGGCGCACTCCCTTGCCGGGGCAGGCGAAAACGCCTCAGGACGCGTCGCCGGGCTTCGGCCTGCCGTCCCTCTCCGACATGCGCGACGCGCAGAAGTCGATGAAGAAGGAGATGGCGGCCAAAAAGGTCCAGGCCGTGCGTGAACGCCGCGACGCCCTGATGCTGATGGTCAAGATCGACCCCAGGGCGGCGCTGAAGATGACGGCCGAACTGGCGAAGGAGCTGAAATCGGCGGTGAAGGACTATGTCGAGGCCGGCGGCAGGAACGTGACCGACGGCGAGATGGCGATGATGCGCCGGGACGCGAAGGACGCCCGCGAGGCCGCCGACGCGGCGCTGAAGGGGCTGCCCCCGGAACCGAAGGATGCCGAGGTCGAGGCTCCGACGGTCGATGCGGAGATGAAGCGGGCGCAGGCCGCCTATGCCGCCGCCTTCGACATCGCCGACGGGCGCGACGAGACGGCGGACCGGGCCGAAGCCGTGTTCGGCGCGGCCATGGTCGACCAGGGCTTCTTCGAGCAGGTGAAGATGGCGCTCGGTGAGCTCAAGGAAGCGCGCGAGAAGATCAAGGCCGACCGGGCCAACCCGAAATCGCCGGACAGGGACGACTGGAAGGCGGCCGACAAGGACATGGCTGAGCTGGAGAAGGCTCTGGATTTCGCTCCGACGGGGATGCCCGGGCTGGTTTCGGGCGGGGCGTCGGTCAAGGCCTGACCTGCCCTGGGTCTCCACGCGTGTCTGTGCCTCCCCGAGGGGGCCGTCCCGAGGCGCCAGACCGACGTCGCCAAACCCCAACTGCCCCGTCCGCTTCACCGACAGCGCAAAGCCTCCGTCAAGGACAGGGACTCACAGACAGGGAATAACGCAGCGGCCCGATAGGGAGGGGCAGGGGGTCAGATGTGGATGGCGTGGCCCAGCGCCCTCAGGCTCGCCTCGTGGAAGGCCTCGCCGAGGGTCGGGTGGACGTGGATGATCCCCGCGACATCCTCCAGCACGGCGCCCATCTCCAGCATCTGGGCGAAGCTGTTGGACAGTTCGGCGACGTGCTGGCCGACGGCCTGGACGCCGAGCAGGCGGTGGTCGTCCTTTGACGCGAGCACGCGCACGAAGCCGCCGTCCTCGGCCGCCTCGATGGCGAGCGCCCGGCCGATGGCGGCCAGCGGGAAGACAGCGGTGATCACGTCGTCGCGTCCTGCGACGTCGAGCGGCCCGAGGCCCGCCGAGACAATCTCCGGCTCCGTGAAACAGACGGCGGCGATGGTCACGGGGTCGAAGCGCTTGTCGTGGCCGGCGATGATCTCGGCCACGACCTCGCCCTGGGCCGAGCCCTTGTGGGCCAGCATGGGTTCGCCGGTCAGGTCGCCGACGGCCCAGACGTTCCTCATCGAGGTGGCGCAACGGTCGTCGGTCTTCACGAACGGCCCGGCCATGGCGACACCCATGTTTTCCAGACCCCAGCCGGCGGTGCGAGGACGACGCCCGACGGTGACCAGCACCTTGTCGGCGTCGAGCGACAGAGGCTCGCCCTCCTTCGTGTTGATCGACAGTTTCCCGTCCCCGAACCCGCCGGCCCGGGCGCCGAGGTGCATCTCGACCCCGTGGTCGGTCAGCCACTTCATGACCGGGTCGGTCAGGGCCTTGTCGTAGAGCGGCAGGATGCGCTCGGCCATCTCGACGATGGCGACCTGGGCCCCCAGTTTGCGGTAGGCGATGCCCAGCTCCAGACCGATATAGCCGCCGCCGACCACGACCAGTTTCCCCGGCACGGCGTCCAGCGACAGGGCCTCGGTCGAGGAGACGACGTCGCCGCCGAACGGCAGGAAGGGCAGTTCTACGGGCTCGGACCCCGTCGCCAGGATGACGTGCTCGGCCGTGATCGTAATCGGGCCGTCGGCGGTCTCGACGCGGCAGGTCTTGGCGTCCTCGAAGGTCGCCCATCCCTTGATGACCTTGACCTTCGCCTTCTTCAGCAGGGCCGTGACGCCGTTGTTCAGCTTACGGACGATCCCGTCCTTCCAGGCGACGGTCTTCGACAGATCGATCGCCGGCTCCGACGCCGTGATGCCCAGGGTGCCTTCGCCGGCGGCCTTCGACACGGTCTCGAACTTCGAGGCCGCGTGGATGATCGCCTTGGACGGAATACAGCCGACGTTCAGGCAGGTGCCGCCCAGCCCGTCGCCGCCGTCGACGAGGACGGTGTCCAGCCCCAGCTGGCCGCAGCGGATGCCCGCGACATAGCCGCCGGTGCCCGCGCCGATGATGAGGACTTTGGTCTTCAGGGTCTGGGTCATGCGTCGTCGATACTCGGAAAAGTCAGGGCTGAATCTCTTCGACCAGCTCGAGGATGGTGCGGAACAGGGGATCGCCCTGCTGGACGGCGTCGACCGTGGCGGTCGTGCCGTCGCGCAGGTTGGAGGCGTCCTCGGGGACCAGGGCGACGGCCAGGGCGCCGACCTCCGGGGTCCAGCCAATCGTGCAGAAGGGTGTCCGGTTCCAGGCGACGCGGAACGGGCCGGTGACGACGTCCTCGCCCTTGATGATCCAGGCGGGCTCCAGCGTCGCGAAGCCGAAGGCCTCGCAGCCGCGTTCGCCGGGGTCGCCCTGGAAGGACGGGCCCGATACACGCGCCCGGGCGTCGGCGAGACAGTCGGTCGGATCGGTTCGTTCGACCGACACGACCCGACCGACGAAGGCGGCGCGGGCCGTCGCGGTTTCGTAGGACGTGTTTGGTGGTGGCGGCAGGCAGGCCCAGGCCGGGGCCGTCCCCAGCAGGGCCACGGCGGTGACGGCGGCGATCAGGATGCGGGTCATGGCGCTCTCTCCTCGCGGATCAGAGGTCCATGAACGCCACCGGGCGACATTTCGCAAACCACGGTCCCTGACGATGCCGCCACAGCCGTCTCAGCCCATCCACAGTGTCGCGGGATGCTCGAGCAGGCCCTTGATCCGCTGCACGAAGACGGCGGCGTCGTGGCCGTCGACGATGCGGTGATCGAAGCTGGACGACAGGTTCATCATCTTGCGCACGACCATCTGGCCGTTCCGCACCACGACCCGGTCCTCGATCTTGTTGGGGCCGACGATGGCGACCTCGGGGTGGTTGATGATTGGGGTGTGGACCAGGCCGCCGAGCGTGCCCAGCGAGGTGATGGTGATGGTCGAGCCGGACAGTTCCTCGCGTTTCGCAGAGCCGTCCTTGGCCGCGCCGGAGACGCGAGCGATCTCGGCGGCGGTGGCGTAGGGGTCGAGCGATTCCGCGTGGCGGACGACCGGCACCATCAGGCCGTTCGGGGTCTGGGCGGCGATGCCCAGATGCACGGCTGCGTGCTGGGTCAGGACTCCGGCCTCGTCGTCATAGGTGGCGTTGATCTGCGGCTGGTCGCGCAGGGCCACGACGATGGCGCGGGCGATGAAGGGCAGGACGTTGAGCTTTCCTTTGCCGCTCGTCTTCGCCTGGGCATTCAGATGGGCGCGAAGCTCCTCCAGCGCCGTGACGTCGATCTCCTCCACATAGGTGATGTGGGGAATGCGCCGGACGCTCTCGGCCATCTTCTCCGCGATCTTGCGGCGCAGCCCGATGATGCGGACCTCGGTCGTGCCCTCGGCCTTCACATAGGTCGAGGCGGACGCCGATGGTCCGTGTTCGGACGGACCGCGTGCGCCGCCCGATACGAAGGCGTCGAGGTCGCCGTGTTCGATGCGGCCGGCCGGGCCGGAGCCGGGCACGAACTGCAGTTCCAGACCCAGTTCACGGGCGCGCTTACGCACAGCGGGCGAGGCCAGGGGGCGGACGCCGGGCGTCTGGGCGGTGCGGGCCGGTGCTGCGGCAAGAGCCCCTCCACCCCCCGCGAAGTCGCGGGCGGTCCCCCTCCCCATGCCTTCGGCACGGGGAGGAGACGATGCGGCAGCGGTGGTCTCCTCCCCGCGCGCAGCGGGGGGAGGTGGCTCGGAGCGCAGCGGAGAGACGGAGGGGCTCTTGGACGCCTCAACATTCCCGGCGCCCTCGACGTTGAAGCTGACCAGGGCGCCGCCGACCGGAGAGGCCTTGCCGATTTCGCCGTGCAGGGCGGCGACGACACCGGAGACCGGCGAGGTCAGCTCGACGGTAGCCTTGTCGGTCATGATCTCGGCGAGGATCTGGTCTTCCTGAACCGTGTCGCCGACCGCGACGTGCCAGGCGACCAGTTCGGCCTCGGCGGTGCCTTCGCCGACGTCGGGCAGTTTGAAGACATAGTTGCCGGCGGCGAGCGACGACGGGGTTTCGACGACGTCTTCGGCCTCGGGCGCTTCCAGAACAGGCGCGGCGTCCGGCTCCGGTTCAGCGACCGGCGCGGGCCGGGCCTCGGCAGAGGCATTGCCTGCGCCCTCGACCTCGAACTCGACCAGCGGGCCGCCGACGGGCGACATGGCGCCGGGTTCGCCGTGCAGGGCGGTGACGACGCCGGAGACCGGGCTGGTCAGTTCGACGGTGGCCTTGTCGGTCATAATGTCGGCGAGCAGCTGGTCCTCGGCGACGACATCGCCGATCGCGACGTGCCAGCCGACCAGTTCGGCCTCGGCGGTGCCTTCGCCCACGTCGGGCAGTTTGAAGACGTAGCGGCCCATCAGCGCGACCCTCCGGTCATGACGGCTTTCAGCGCGGTGGCGACCCGTTCCGGCCCGGGGAAATATTCCCACTCGAAGGCGTGCGGGTAGGGGGTGTCCCAGCCGCAGACGCGGGTGACGGGGGCTTCCAGGTGATAGAAGCAGCGCTCCAGCACCAGGGCGGAGAGCTCTCCTCCGTACCCGGAGGTTTTCGGCGCCTCGTGCACGATGACGCAGCGGCCGGTCTTCTTCACCGAGGCTTCGATGGTCTCGATATCGAGCGGCACGAGCGAGCGCAGGTCAATGACCTCGGCGTCCACGCCCGCGTGTTCCGCGCCGGCCAGCGACACCCAGACCATGGTGCCGTAGCAGAGGATGGTGACGTCATTGCCCTCGCGCATGATCCGCGCCTTGCCGATGGGCTCGACATATTTGCCTGTCGGGACCTGGGCCAGATCCTGGGTCTTCCACGGGCTCACCGGCTTCTGGTGCCAGCCGTCGAAGGGGCCGTTGTAGAGCCGTTTGGGCTCGAAGAAGATGACCGGATCGTCGTCCTCGATCGCCGCGGTCAGCAGGCCCTTGGCGTCATAGGGGTTGGACGGAATGACGACCTTCAGTCCCGCAATGTGGGTGAACAGGGCTTCCGGCGACTGCGAGTGGGTCTGGCCGCCGAAGATGCCGCCGCCGTAGGGTGAACGGACCACGATGGGCGAGGTGAACTGGCCGCCCGAGCGATAGCGCATCTTGGCCGCTTCGGAGACGATCTGGTCGTAGGCCGGATAGATGTAGTCGGCGAACTGGATCTCCACGACCGGACGCAGGCCGTAGGCCCCCATGCCGATGGCGGCGGCGACGAGGCCGCATTCCGAGATCGGAGTGTCGAAGCTGCGGGTCAGGCCGTGCTTTTGCTGCAGCTGGTCGGTGACGCGGAAGACGCCGCCGAAATAGCCGGCGTCTTCGCCGAAGCTGAGGACGTTGGGATCCTCGGCCATCTTCACATGCAGGGCCGAGTTCAGCGCCTGGATCATGTTCATCGGCTGGACGGCGCCGGCCTCCGGCGCGACCGAGGCGGGGGCCTCGGTCTGATCGACCATGTCGGGGGCGATGCCGTCGTGCTGGTCGGCGTCGGTGAAGGTCTGTTCGCTCATCGGATCAGACTCCCACTTCGCGGCGCTGTTCGGTCAGGCGCCAGTCTTCGGTCGCATAGACCTCTTCGAACATCGTCTTCACGCTCGGGCGCGACTGCCCCAGCGTCCCTATGGCTTCGGATTCCTTGCCGGCCGCGCGGACCTGGGCGACGGCCTCGGCCTCCGCTTCGGCCTGGGCTTGGTCGGACCATTCGCCGAGCGCGATCAGGTGCTGTTTCAGGCGCGCGATCGGATCGCCCAACGGCCATTTCTCATGCTCGTCGCCAGGCCGATAACGGCTCGGGTCATCCGAGGTCGAATGCGGGGCACCGCGGTAGGTGAACAGCTCGATCACCGTCGCGCCCTGGTTCGACCGGGCGCGTTCTTCGGCCCACTGGGTCGCGGCCCAGACGGCGAGGAAGTCGTTGCCGTCGACGCGCAGGGCCGGAAGGCCGTAGCCGATGGCCTTGGAGGCGAAGGTCGTCTCAAGCCCGCCGGCGATGCCCTGGAAGGAGCTGATGGCCCACTGGTTATTGACGATGTTGAGGATCACCGGGGCGCGGTAGACGCTGGCGAAGGTCAGGGCGTTGTGGAAGTCGCCCTCGGCCGTGGCTCCGTCGCCGATCCAGGTGATGGCGATCTTGTCGTCGCCCTTGTAGGCGCTGGCCATGGCCCAGCCGACCGCCTGCGGCACCTGGGTGCCGAGGTTTCCCGAGATGGTGAAGAACCCATAGTCCTTGGCCGAATACATGATCGGCAGCTGACGCCCCTTGATCGGGTCCGAAGCGTTGGAATAGATCTGGTTCATCATGTCGACGAGCGGATAGCCGCGCGCGATTAGCAGGCCCTGCTGGCGATAGGTGGGGAAGCCCATGTCCTCGCGGCTCAGGATCATGCCCTGGGCGACTGCGATGGCCTCCTCGCCAGTACACTTCATATAGAAGCTGGTCTTGCCCTGGCGGTGGGCCCGGTGCATCCGGTCGTCGAAGGCGCGGGTCAGGATCATCGCCTTCAGACCCTTCTTCAGGGTCTCCGCGTCGAGGCGCGGGTTCCACGGCCCGATGGCCTGGCCCTCATCGTCCAGCACCCGGATCAGGCGGAAGGCCAGGTCCAGCATCTGCACCGGGCGGGCGTCGACCGGCGGGCGGTCCACACTACCGGCAGCGTCGAGTTTCAGGTGGCTGAAATCCGGGGCATCGCCCGGACGGCCCGAGGGCTCCGGCACGCGCAGCGAGAGCGGCTTGGTGTTCCTGGTCATTCCATCCTGCCGTTCGGTTGATCCGACCGCACTTCTTGGCGGCTGGATAGCATGAGCGCGAAATCAAGGCTCGCCTATTTTAGCCTTGCGTCAAGCGGTTTTAGGGTATTTTATTGCGCCATAACGACAAATGGAGAAACGCATTGGCGGACGAACTGGATCCCATCGACGCTCGAATTCTGGACATCCTGCAGCAGGACGCCGGATTGTCGGTCGCGGAAGTGGCCGAGAGGGTGGGACTGTCGGCCTCGCCGTGCTGGCGCCGGATCAAGAGACTGGAAGATTCCGGCCTGATCCGCAAGCGGGTGACTCTTCTGGACGCCGCCCTGCTGGGTCTGGACTTCGAGGTCTATGCCATCGTCAAGCTGAGCCTGCCCTCGCGTGAGAACCTGGACGCCTTTGAGGCCGCCGTCGCCAACTGGCCCGAGGTGGTCCAGTGCGCCACCATCACCGGGCGCGAGGACTATGTGCTGCGGATCATCACGTCGGACATGCACGCCTTCGACAAATTCCTGCGCGACAAGTTGCTGACCCTCGGCATCGTCTCGGACTGCGAAAGCCATATCGTCACCCGCGGCGTCAAGAATGTGACGACCCTGCCGCTGGGCATCATCACGCCTCACGTGCAATAGGACCGGTTACAGATAGAGGAGCCCGCCCATGATCGAGATAGTGATCGACGCCCGCAAGAAGGACCTCGGCGGGTTCGAGGTCGGGCGCATCCTGCCCTTCCATTCGCGCCGGATGGTCGGGCCCTTCATCTTCCTCGATCACATGGGACCGGCCGAGTTCGCGCCGGGCGCGGATGCGATCAACGTCCGCCCGCACCCGCACATCGGCCTGTCGACCCTGACCTATCTGTTCCAGGGCGAGATCATGCACCGCGACAGCCTCGGCTACACCCAGGCGATCCGGCCGGGCGAGGTCAACTGGATGACCGCGGGCAAGGGCATCACCCACTCCGAGCGCACGGACCCGTTGAAGAAGGCGCAGGGCGGCCCGATGAACGGGATGCAGGCCTGGATCGCCCTGCCGAATGAGGCCGAGGAGATCGACCCGTCGTTCCAGCATTACGGCGAGGACGCCCTGCCGGCCTACGAGAACGGCGGCCTGTTCGCCCGTCTGGTGGCGGGCGAGGCCTACGGCGCCACGGCCAACGTGAAGACCTCGTCGCCGCTCTTCTATGTTCATTGGGAGATGCAGGAAGGCGTGCGCACCGCCCCGCCTCCGGGCAAGGGCTCGGGCGGCATGTCCGAGCGGGCGCTCTATGTCGCCAAGGGCTCGATCGAGGTCGGCGACCGCACCTTCCATGAGGGCCAGATGATCGTGCTGGAGCCCAATGCCGAGCCGACGGTGAAGTCTCTGACCCAGGCGACCGTTATGGCGCTCGGCGGCGAACCGGTCGGCCAGCGGATGATCTGGTGGAACTTCGTGTCGTCGTCCCAGGCGCGGCTGGACCAGGCGAAAGAAGACTGGAAGGCCGGGCGGATGAAGCTGCCCGACGAGGATGATCTGGAGTTCATTCCGTTGCCGGAGGATTCCGCCGTCACGACCCGATCCGAGCCGATCAAGCCGGAACCGACGCACCCGGTCTAGGGTCGGGCGCCGGTCACTCGAACCACCCAGTCCGTCACGGTCGAAATCGCCTCAGGCGCCAGGGACTCGGTAATGGTCCCATATTCGCCCGGCAGGCCGGTCCCGGCCGTCTGCATCAGATGATTCAGACCGGGCAGGACGACGATCTCGGCCATCGGCTGGATGCGGGCCAGGGCCTCGGCGTTCTGGTCGGCCGGGACCTGCAGATCCTTGCCGCCATAGATCGCCAGAAGCGGCACATGCAGGCCGGCCAACGCCGGCGCGGGATCATGGGCAGCGAACCAGCGGTACCAAGGTGAACTGAGCAGGCGGAGGCCCGCCTGGGCCTGTGCGGGCGACTGTCCGGCGGCGATGAGAACGGCCTCGGCATCTCGGGCGGCTGCGGCGCCATCGTCCTTGTTTCGGACGACGGCGGCCATGACCTCACCCTGCACGCGCCGCGCTTCCGCGACCTGATCGGGCGCGGCGCCGGAGGCCTCGGCCAGACGGGCGGCCTGTTCGGTGATAATGTCCGCCCCGGAGACGGCCTGCCCGGCGATCATGACGACGAAGGCGGCGGGCGCACCCTCCGAGACGGCCAAGGGCGCGGTCATGCCGCCTTCGCTATGACCCATCAGGCCGATGCGCGCGGGATCGATCTCGGACCGCGTCCGCAGGAAGGCGATGGCCGCAGCGGCGTCGGCGGCGAAATCCGCAGAGGTGTCTTCGGTCGTGCCCCCGCCCGATCCACCCACGCCTCGATCATCGTAGCGCAGCACGGCGACGCCGCGCCGGGTCAGGGCGTCGGCCCAGACGGCGAAGGGCTTGTGATCGAAGATGGTCTCGTCCCGGTCCTGGGCGCCCGACCCGGTCAGCAGGACCACCGCCGGGAATGGCCCATCGCCTTCCGGCAGGGTCAGGATCCCGGCCAGGGTGATCCCCGCGCCCTCGTTACGGAACGTCACGTCTTCGGCGGGATAGGGAAAAGGCGGGATGGGCGTCTGAGGCCGCGCCGGACCCGCGGGCTCTGCTCCCGTCGCCGCCCGCGTCAGGATGAGCGGCAGTGAGGCAGCGCCTTGCGACCAGGCGCCGGTCCAGGTCTGACCGTCCGCCGATCTTGCGCCCTCGAACCGTCCGTGAGCGACGGGGACGGTGAAGCGGACGACGCCGCCCGTTTCGCTCAATTCGGTGACTGGAATGCCGCGCGCGTTCTGCGCCGGGCTGTCCATGAAGACCTGTCCGCCCGCCTCGACGCGGATGACGAGGGGCAGGGAGGTCCCGCCGACGTTCAGCGCGCCTTCCCAGCGACCGACCAGATCAGCGGCTTCAGCCTGGGCGGGGGCGACGACGGGTGGGACGGACATCGCGATCATACGACTCTCTCAACAAGCCAACCTCCACCGTGCACCCGGGCGAAGGCCGGGGTCCAGATGGAAATCGAGTTATCGGCAGGCTGGATGCGGTGGCGCATCCAGACGAACGGGTCTGTGATCTGCACGGACAAAGAGAAACGGGCGGTGTCTCCTCTAAAGAGACCGAAGGAACTCCAGCAGCGCCGCATTGACCTCATCCGGCCGCTCCTGCTGCAGCCAGTGGCCGGCACCCGGCAGGACGGTCTGGCTGCGCAGGTCGGTGAGCCAGTCCTTCAGCCCCGCCTCGTGCTGACCCGCATAGTGGCGGACGGGATCGCGCTCACCAACCAGGAACATCGACGGCTGGCGGATCTGTTTGCCTTGCAGGAAGGCGGTCAGGGCCCAGTTGCGGTCGATGTTCCGATACCAGTCCATCGGCCCCCTGAAGCCTCCGGCGGTGAAGGCGGCGACATATTCCGCGTGGTGCGCCTCGCTCATCCACGGCGGCAGGGTCGCGTCCTCGGGCGCCTCGGACAGGAAGTTTTCCCCCGGAGCGATGAAGCCGGTCGACTGGCGATCGGGCGGGGTCGATCCGTCGTAGGAATAGAACCCCTTGCGGAGACCTCCCGCCACATCGGCTTCGAAGATCGTGTGATGATCGGGGTCCTGGAACTGGACCATGTAGAGCTCGCCGAGCCCGGCGCGTTTGGCCAGCGCAGACATGGCGGCGGTCGGCGGGCCCTTGGGACGGCGCGGCTGGAACGGCACCGACAGTCCGGCGACGGCGGTGAACATATCCGGCCGCATCAGGGCGCAGTGCCAGGCGACCGGCGCGCCCCAGTCGTGGCCGACGACGGTGCAGGTCTCCGCTCCCAGGGCCCGGACCAGATCGACCATGTCGCCGACCAGATTGAGGATCGAATAGTTCTCGACCCGCTCCGGCTTGTCGGTGCCGCCATAGCCGCGCATGTCCGGCGCCACCGCGTGGTAGCCCGCTTCGGCGAGGGCCTGAGCCTGCGCCCGCCAGCTGATGCCCAATTCGGGGAAGCCGTGGATCAGCAGCACGAGAGACCCTTCGCCGGCCTCCAGAATCTGCTGCCTGAGGCCGTCTGTCTGGACGATGCGGGTCTGCATGGGACGGGTTCTCCGATGAGGCCTTTGAAGCCGACCGCGACGTCGTGCATTGATGTCGCCATGACGCGCATGACCAGCTTCTCCGACGGTACGATCGTTCCGGCCCTGGGCCAAGGGACCTGGATGATCGGCGACGATCCCAGGACCCGCGACGCCGAACAGGCGGCCCTGTCTCGCGGCATCGACCTGGGTCTGACCCTGATCGACACGGCGGAAATCTATGGCGACGGCCGGTCCGAACGGCTGGTCGGCGAGGTCATCAAGGATCGCCGGGACGAGGTCTTCCTGGTCTCCAAGATCCGGCCCGACAACGCCGGCGAGATGACCATGATGCTCCATTGCGAGAAGTCGCTGGAACGGCTCGGCGTCGACCGGCTCGACCTCTTTCTGCTGCACTGGGAGAGCCGTCACCCGCTGGAGGAGATCGTCGCCGGGTTCGAGGAACTGATCGACGAGGGAATGATCGCCCGCTGGGGCGTGTCCAACCTCGATATCCGCACCATGAACCGGCTGGACGAGGTCGACGGCGGGGAGCGCTGCGCCACCAACCAGCTGCTGTACAATCTCGGCTCGCGCGGGATCGAGTTCGACCTGCTGCCCTGGCAGCAGGAGCGGCTGATGCCGGTGATGGCCTATTCGCCTCTCGGGCGCGGCGATCTGCTGACTCATCCGGCGCTGCAGGCTGTGGCCGACCGACACGACGCCACTCCGGCCCAGATCGCACTGGCGGCGGTCCTGCGTCAGGAGGGCATCATCGCCATCCCCAAGGCCTCGACCGTGGCCCATGTCGAGGCCAATGCGGCGGCGCTGGAGATCGAACTGGACCACGAGGACCTCGAAGCCCTCGACCGCGCCTTCCCGCCGCCCTCGACCGCACAGCCGCTGGACATTATCTAAAGAAGCCGGACCGGCGCTGACGAGAAATGACGCCGCATACGGCCACGCTTTTCGGCTGACCGTTGTTCGGATACAGAAATCTCCATGACGCCGACATGCCGTCGGCTGGGGGAGTTTCCACCATGCGTAGCCTGCTCATGATTGTCGCGGCCGCCGCGATCGGCGTCCCGGCCGTCGCCCAGACGGGCGCTGTGTCCTTCTCGATCGAGAACAACAGCGAGCACACCATCGACGCCATCCTCTACGGCCAGTCGTCCTCGGACGAGTGGAGCGACAACATCCTCGACGTCGAGGTCGAGCCCGGCGACACGGTCGAGGTGACCGTCGACGACGAACTGGAAGACTGCATGTACGACTTCGCCTACAGCTTCGATGACGGGTCGGCCTACGCCGAGCGCGTCGACATGTGCGAGATCGACGGTACGACCTACGAGTTCACCGGCGGCTGATCCGTTCACGGATCGCCCAAAGAAACGGCCCCGGGAGCGATCCCGGGGCCGTTGTCTTTTCAGGTTTCAGGCGCGATCAGGCTGCGGCCTTGGCGCCCGTGAACCTGCCGTAGAAGGTCTCGCCCTTGGCGGCCATGTCGCGCAGCAGCTGCGGGACCTTGAAGCGCTCGCCGTAGCGGGCGGCGTAGTCGTCGGCCCGGGTCACGAAGGCCTTCAGCCCGATCTGGTCGATGTAGGTGATCGGGCCGCCGGTCCAGGGCGCGAAGCCCCAGGCCAGGATGGCGCCGACATCGGCCTCGCGCGGGTCGTCGATGACGCCCTCTTCCCAGCAACGCGCCACTTCCACCGCCTGGCGATAGAGCAGGCGCTGCTTTTGATCCTCGACCAGTTCCGGCGTCGAATCGTTGATCTTGACCGGCGCCAATTCCGACAGGCCCGACCAGAGCTTCTTGGGCTTCACGTCGTAGTCGTAGAAGCCCTTGCCGTTCTTGCGGCCGTAGCGGCCCAGGTCCTCGACCATGGTGCGGATGATCTCGGCGCCGGCCAGCGGAACGTATTTGTCGCCGAGGTCGAGGGCGGTCTGTTTCGACACCTTCATCGACAGATCGAGGGCGACGTCGTCGTGCATTTCCAGAGGGCCGCGCGGCATGCCGGTCATGCGACCGATGTTGTCGATCAGGGCGGGGGCATAGCCCTCTTCCAGCATGGCCAGACCCTCGGCGACATAGGTGCCGAAGCAGCGCGAGGTGTAGAAGCCGCGGCCGTCGTTGACGATGATCGGGGTCTTCTTGATCTTCATGACGTAGTCGAGCGTCTTGGCGATCGCGGCCTGACCCGTCTTCTCGCCCAGTATGATCTCGACCAGCATCATCTTGTCGACCGGCGAGAAGAAGTGGATGCCGATGAAGTCCTCGGGACGAACGGAGGCTTCGGCCAGGCCGGTGATCGGCAGGGTCGAGGTGTTGGATCCGAACACGGCTCCGGCTTCAAGCTGGGCCTCGGCACGCCTGGTGACGTCGGCCTTGATCTCGCGGTTCTCGAACACCGCCTCGATGACCAGGTCCGAGCCCTTGATCTGCTCATAGTCGGTGGTGGCGATCACGGAGCCGAGCAGGGCGTCGTACTTGTCCTGGGTCAGCTGGCCGCGCGACAGGCGCTTCTTCAGAAGCTCCTCGACGTGGGCCTTGCCCTTGTCGGCGTCTTCCTGGGTGCGGTCGATCAGTATGGTCTGGATGCCGGCCAGCGCCTGCACATAGGCGATGCCCGCGCCCATCATGCCGGCGCCGATGACCGTGACCTTCTTCGCGTCCGAGGCCGGGATGCCGGCCGGCCGCACGGCGCCCTTGTCGAGCTCCTGCTTCGACAGGAACAGCGAGCGGATCATGCCCTGGGCCTGCGGGGTCATCAGGGTCTTGATGAAGTAGCGCGTCTCGATCCGCAGGGCCGCGTCCATCGGCACCTGGATGCCCTCATAGACGGCCTTCATCAGGTTGATGACGGCCGGATAGTTGCCGTAGGACTGCTTGCGGATCATCGCATTGCCGACCAGGAAGTTCTGGATGCCGGCCGGGTGGTAGGGGCCGCCGCCGGGTTGTTTGAAATCCTTCGAATCCCAGGGCTGAACGGCCTTGCCGCCGCCCTTGATCCAGGCCTTGGCGGCCTCGACTTCAGTTCCCTTGGCCACGACCTCATTGACAACGCCCGCGCCCTTGGCGTCGTTCGGACGCCACGAGGAGCCGGCGCTCATGGCCGTCATGGCCGCCTGCACGCCGATCATGCGCGGCAGGCGTTGGGTGCCGCCGCCGCCGGGGAACAGGCCGACCTTGATCTCCGGCAGGCCGAGCTGGATCTTCGGATCGTCGCCGACCACGCGGTAGTGGCAGGCCAGAGTCAGTTCCAGACCGCCGCCGAGCGCCAGGCCGTTGATGGCCGCCGCGATCGGCTTGCCGCAGGTTTCCAGCGCTCGCAGCGAGCCGTTCATCTTCCAGCCCGCGTCGAACGCGGCCTGAAGGTCGCCGCCGCCGGCCAGCGATCCGCCGGCCATGTCGCCGAGGTCGGCGCCGGCGCAGAAGCCCGAGGCCTTGCCCGAGGTGAGGACCGCACCCTTGATGGCGTCGTCGGTCTTGATGCGTTCGACCAGCTCAGGCAGCTCGGCCATCACGCTGGACGTCAGGGTATTCATCGAACGGCCCGGCACGTCGAAGGTGACCAGGGCGATGCCGTCGGCGTCGACGTCGATCTTGAAGTTTTCCATGCTCGTGATCCTCAGACGCGTTCAATGACGGTGGCGGTGCCCATGCCGCCGCCGATGCACAGGGTGATCAGGGCGGTCGACTTGTCGGAGCGCTCCAGCTCGTCGAGCGCGATGCCGGTGATCATGGCGCCGGTGGCGCCCAGCGGGTGGCCCATGGAGATGCCGCCGCCGTTCACGTTCATCTTGTCGTGCGGGATGTCCAGCGCCTGCATGTAGCGCAGGACCACCGCGGCGAAGGCCTCGTTCAGCTCCCACACGTCGATGTCGGCGACCGACATGCCCAGCCTGCCGAGCAGCTTTTTCGTCACGAACTCGGGGCCGGTCAGCATGATCGAGGGTTCGGAGCCGATCGAGGCGGCGCCGACGATGCGGGCGCGGGGCTTGAGGCCCAGGGCCTTGCCGGCTTCCAGGGTGCCGATCAGCACACCGGCCGAGCCGTCGACGATGCCCGAGGAGTTGCCGGGCGTATGGACGTGGTTGACCCGCTCGACCTCGGGGTAGCGCTGGCTGATCACGGCGTCGAAGGCCATCTCGCCCATCATGGCGAAGGAGGGGTTCAGTCCGCCCAGCGATTGCATGTCCGTGTTCGGACGGATGGTCTCGTCGCGGTCCAGTTGGACCAGGCCGAGCTGGTTCCTGACCGGGACGACCGATTTCGAGAAGCGGCCGTCGGCCCAGGCGGCGGCGGCGCGCTTGTGGCTCTCTACGGAATAGGCGTCCACGTCATCGCGGCTGAAGCCGTATTTCGACGCGATCATGTCGGCGGAGACGCCCTGGGGCACGAAATAGGTCGGGAAGGCCGAGGAGGGATCCACCGGCCAGGCGCCGCCGTCCGAGCCCATCGGCACCCGGCTCATGGCCTCGACGCCGCCGCCGACGGCGAAATCGGCCTCGCCGGATTTCACCTTGGCGGCCGCCATGTTCACGGCTTCCAGGCCCGAGGCGCAGAAGCGGTTGATCTGGACGCCGGCCACGCTCTGGGCCCAGCCCGCCGACAGCACGGCGGTGCGGGCGATGTCCGCGCCCAGTTCTCCGACCGGAGTGACGCACCCCAGGATGACGTCGTCGACCTTCGAGGTGTCCAGGCCGTTGCGGTCGCGCAGCGCTTCCAGCACCTGGGTCGCCAGGCTCAGCCCGGTGATCTCGTGCAGGGATCCATCCTTCTTGCCCTTGCCGCGCGGCGTCCGCACGGCGTCGTAGATATAGGCCTCGGTCATGGGGTCAGTCTCCATTGAGGACGGATTGGAAGGTGAAGCGTCTAAAGCCGACGTTTACGTCAACGTCAAGATAAGAGTTGTCTCGCCTTGGAACAGCCCCCATCGCGGGGGATTTCATCTCCGATGAACACCCGATCCCTTCTCGCTGCAATCGTCGCCGTCCTCGCCCCGGCCATGAACGCCTGCGCCCAGTCCGGTCCGGCGGAGGAACGGGTCTGGATCGAACCGGCCTCGGAACAGGCCCGGACCCTGCAGCCCATCGCGCCCGCCGACGACGCCCGGCCGTCCGACGAGCTCGAGGCGCGCCTCCTGGCGGCCCACAACCGCGAGCGCGCGCAAGCCAACAGCCAGCCGCTGATCTGGAGCGACATCCTGGAGGCGGAGGCGCGCGACTGGGCCGTCGGACTGATCGACAGCGGCCGTTTCGCCCACGATCCGCGCCCGCACGGCCACGGCGAAAACCTGTGGATGGGCTGGGGCGACCGGGTCTTCACGCCAGAAAACATGGTCGGCGACTGGATCACGGAGCGGCGAGACTATCGCCCCGGCGTCTTTCCGGACGTCAGCCGCACCGGCGACTGGATTGCGGTCGGCCACTACACCCAGCTGATCTGGCGCGGCACGACCCACGTCGGCTGCGCGGTCGCAAGCCGGGGCGACCGGGCCGTGCTGGCCTGCCGCTATTCGCCGCCCGGCAATATCGACGGCCAAAGGCCGTGAAGGCGAGGTCGGCGCCAGGGCGACAGCCGCACGGACGATCATAGGCGCAGGTGGAAGCCGGCGGGATTGCTCCCGCCGGATCCGTTCGGACAGAAACGGGAACCTACGCGGCCCTGGGCTGCGTAGCCTGTTCGTTGACGGTCGCGTCAGCGATGGTCGTCAGGTCCTCGTCGGTCTGGCTTTCCTCCTGCAGGGTCTCATCCAGCAAGGCGGCCGCATCCTTCATGCCGAGCACCAGAGCCCATCGCTTCAGCGTGCCGTAGCGGGTGATCTCATAGTGTTCGACGGCCTGGGCGGCGGCCAGAAGACCGGCGTCGAGCGCCGCCGTGCCCTTGTACTCCTCGGCGATCTCGTCGCCCTCGGCCAGGATGCCTTCGATGGCGTCACAGGTCTTGCCTCGCGCCGGCTTGCCGATGATCTCGAACACCTGCTGCAGGCGTTCGATCTGGACCTCGGTCTGGCCGATATGTTTCTCGAACGCCGCCTTCAGGTCCGGCGACTGCGCCGCGCGGACCATCTTCGGCAGGGACTTCAGGATCTTCCGCTCGGCGTAATAGATGTCTTTGAGCGTGTCGTGGAACAGGGTGTCGAGGGTCTTCTCTACCATGGTGCAAACTCCTTGATGATGCGCCCAGCGCGCGCACAAAAAAGAAGCTCTGCGTCCGATGGTTCCTGTGTTCGGCAGCCGACTCTAGGCGGTCTTGAGCCGCTTCAGATCCGGCGGCGTGGCTTCGTCGGTCAGGATGCGGATGGCCTCCTCGACCGAGACGACCGTCTGCGCCTGCGACCCAAGACGGCGGATGGCGACCTTGCCTTCTTCCGCCTCTTGCCGCCCGACCACGGCGATGACCGGCACCTTGCCGACCGAATGCTCACGCACCTTGTAGCCGACCTTCTCGTTGCGCAGATCAGTCTCGACCCGCAGGCCTGCGGCCTTGAACTTTGCGGCGACGTCTTCCGCATAGCCGTTGGCGTCCGAGGTGATAGTCGCGACCACCGCCTGCACCGGCGCGAGCCACAGGGGGAAGGCCCCGGCGTAGTTCTCGATCATGATGCCGATGAACCGCTCGAACGAGCCCAGGATGGCCCGGTGCAGCATGACCGGCCGGTGTTTCTGGCCGTCCTCGGCGATGTAGGTCGCATCGAGCCGTTCCGGCAGGACATAGTCCAGCTGGATCGTGCCGCAGGTCCATTCGCGGCCGATGGCGTCCTTGACGATGAAGTCCAGCTTGGGCGCGTAGAAGGCGCCGTCGCCGGGCGTGACCACCGGCTCGGTCCCGGCGGCGCGGGCGGCCTCGGCCATCAGGGCCTCGGCCTTGTCCCAGAATTCATCGCTGCCGGCGCGCGTCTCGGGGCGCGTGCCGAGGCTGATATAGGCCGTTTCCATGCCGAGATCGGCGTGGACCGAGCGGGCGAGGGCGATGAAGCTCGACGTCTCCTCGACGATCTGGTCCTCGCGGCAGAAGATGTGGGCGTCGTCCTGGGTGAAGCCGCGCACTCGCATCAGGCCGTGCAGCGATCCGGACGGCTCATAGCGGTGGCAGGCGCCGAACTCGGCCATGCGCAGGGGCAGTTCGCGATAGGAGCGCTGGCCCTGATCGAAGATCTGCACGTGGCCCGG
Organism: Brevundimonas sp. DC300-4; assembly: GCF_049897365.1. Lineage (NCBI taxonomy): Bacteria > Pseudomonadati > Pseudomonadota > Alphaproteobacteria > Caulobacterales > Caulobacteraceae > Brevundimonas > Brevundimonas sp. DC300-4. The sequence continues at coordinate 98,622 of NZ_JAFCWC010000006.1, read as the reverse complement.
GCAGTTCATCGGCTTGAGGCTCAGTTCCTCGCCCTCGACCGTCTCGCAGACGAACATGTTGGGCCGGTACTTTTCCCAGTGGCCGCTCTGTTCCCAGAATTTGCGGTCCAGCACCTGGGGCGTCTTGACCTCGACATAGCCGGCGGCGTCCAGGCGGCGGCGCATATAGGCCTCCAGCACGCGCCACAGAACCCAGCCCTTGGGATGCCAGAAGACCATGCCGCGGCCCTCTTCCTGCATGTGGAAGAGCTCCATCGCCTTGCCCACCTTGCGGTGGTCGCGCTTCTCGGCCTCCTCCAGACGGGTCAGATAGGCGTCGAGATCCTCCTTCGTCGCCCAGGCGGTGCCGTAGATGCGCTGCAGCTGTTCGCGATTGCTGTCCCCGCGCCAGTAGGCCCCGGCCAGCTTGGTCAGCTTGAAGGCCTTGCCCACCGACTTGGTCGAGGGGAAGTGCGGGCCCCGGCAAAGGTCGATCCAGTCGCCCTGCTTGTACAGGGTGATCGTCTCCGTGCCCGGCAGGTCGCGGATCAGCTCGGCCTTGAACGCCTCGCCGCGCGCCTCGAAGAAGGTGATCGCCTCGTCGCGGTCCCAGACCTCGCGCTCGAACTTCGCGTCGCGATCCACGATCCGCGACATCTCCTTTTCGATGGCGGCGAAGTCGTCGGTCGAGAAGGGCTGCTCGCGGAAGAAGTCGTAATAGAACCCGTCCTCGATGGCCGGACCGATCGTGACCTGGGTTCCGGGGAACAGCGTCTGCACCGCCTCGGCCAGCACGTGGGCCGCATCATGCCGGATGGTGTAGAGCGCCTCCGGGTCGTCGCGCATGATCAGGCGGAAGTCGCCGCCGGTCTCCAGCACGCGGTTCAGGTCGCGCTGCTCGCCGTTCAGTTCGGCCAGAACGGCCTTCTTGGCCAGCGAAGGCGAGATAGCGTGGGCCACGTCCCGGGCGGTCGATCCGGCTGCATACTCGCGCACGGCGCCGTCGGGGAATTTCAGTTCGATCATCATGGGGTGTTCGTCACTTTTCGCTTTCGCGCGTCGGGGCGACGACGCTGCGTGGCGGAACCGGATCATATCCCGACCCGCCGAAGGGGTGGCATTTACAGAGCCGACGCAGGGTGAGCCATCCCCCCTTGCGTAAACCATGCTGGATCAGGGCGTCGCGGCCATAGTCCGAACAGGTGGGCAAGAACCGGCACGACTGGCCGAAGAAGGGGCTGAGCGTCACCTTGTAGCCCCGATGGGCCGCGCGGACGCCGCGTTCGTAGAGAGTGCCGGGCGCCATCAGATTCTACCGCTCATCCCGCGAGGGCGAGACGAGTTCGTGCATCCAACGCCTGTGAGACCGCGTCCAGCGTCGCTTCAATGGCGACCATGGTGGAGGCATGCCGCGCCGGATAGTCGGCGACCTGCTTCAGGGCGCGCAGGCCTTCGAACCGGCCGTCCGGGCCTTCGCCGCCGGATTTCAACATCGACAGCATGGCGTCGCGGGCGGACTGCAGCTCTTCGGTCGTCGCGCCGATGACGACCTCGCCGACCACGCCCGCCGCAGCCTGGCCCAGCGCACAGGCCTTCACGTCCTGGGCGAAGTCGGCGATGCGGCCGTCCGCATCCAGCACGACATCGACCGTCGCCTTCGATCCGCACAGCTTCGCGACCCTCTCGCCCGTGCCTTCGGGCTCGGCCAGCCGGCCGGCGTGCGGCAGGTTGGCCGCCAGCGTCAGGATGCGCGTGCTGTAAAGATCGTCGATCATGCCCGCGATATAGGCGCTGGACGCCACGGGGAGAAGACGGCGACATCACGCCGACGTCAGACCGGGTGATTTGCCACCGGAACGATTGCCGGGTTACCGTTCTTTCCGTCCCCGACGCTTATGTCTTCAGATTGCCAAGGATTTTTCATGCGCCTGACCCTGATCGCCGCCGTTTCCGCCGTCGCCTTGCTGGGCGGAGCCGCCCAGGCTTCCGCCGCCGCGTCGTTGACGACCGCAACCCGGGCGACCGAATATTCCGACGCCCAGCTTCAGGCCTTCAGCACAGCCATGGTCACCGTGCGCGCCGCCGCCCCGACCGACGGTACGGCGCCGAACGCTGACCAGCAGGCCGCCATGGCCGCCGCTATCGAGGCCGCCGGCATGGACATCACCTCGTTCAACGCCCTGGCCACGGCGGTCTCGACCGATGACGTGCTGAAAGCTCGTCTGGCCGTCCTCGCCACCCCGGACTCGCCGGCCGGTTCGGTCGCCGCCTCGGTGACCGACGCTGAGGTCGTCCAGTTCGGGGCCGCCATGGTTCAGGTCCGCGCGGCGGCTCCGTCCGACGGCACGGCCCCGACCACGGAACAGCAGGCCGCCATGGCCGCCGCCGTCTCGGCCTCGGGTCTGGCCCTGGATCGCTTCAATGCGATCGCCGGCGCCGTCTCGACCGACGAACGCCTGCGCGCCCGTCTCGAGCTCGCCGACGCCAAGGGCGGCTGAAGCCTATTGACCCTGTAGCGAGGACCAGGTCCGGACCAGGGCGGGGGAGGCGGTGTCGGTTTCGCCCCCCGCCGTCGCCGGCCGGACCTGGTTCCTCAGCCATTCCAGATTGCGCTCGGCGGCTTCGGGCGGCAGGTCGCGGCGGATGATCTGTTCGGCTTCCGGGATCCTGCCCTGAAGTCCCAGGGCCATGGCGAGGTTCAGCCGCATCTGCAGCGAAGCGCCCGGCTGCGCCACCGCTCGACGCAGCAGCGTCTCGGCGCCGGCCGGATCGCCGCCGGTCATCTGGGCCATGGCGGCGTTGTTCATCACCTCGGCATTGTCCGGCGACAGGCGCAGGGCCTCGTTCCAGACGGCGCGCGCGTCGTCGGCGCGCCGCACCTGCTGATAGGCGACGCCCAGCAGCGACAGAGGCCGCCAGTCGTTGGGCGCCAGAGCCTTCGCCTGTTCCAGGGCCGCTATGCCGTAGAAGGCCTGACCCCGCGCGATATGGGCCCGCCCGATCTCCAGCATGGCGTCGACGTTCTGCGGCTGGGTCACCAGCACCTGCTGGGCGACGGTCGCGGCCTGTTCGTGCTGGCCAAGCTGACGCAAGGCCTCGGCCAGTTTCACCCCGGCGACCGGATCGGCCGGATTGACCTCGACCTCTCGCGACCAGAAGACCGAACGCGCCAGCGGATCGAGCCGGCCGTAGGCGGCGCGCTGCTCGGCCGTGGCGGCCACGCGCGGGGCGGCGGCCTGTTCGGCCTGGGCCGAGGCGGGGCCGGTCAGGGCCAGGCCACCCAGGAGGGTCAGGGCGATCAGTGCGATTGAGCTTGAGGCCCGGGTGCGCGACATGGGACGATCCGATCGGATTTCTGCCCCTCAAGAATCGGCGCTTCGCGTCAAGCATTGGTTAATAGTCGCCCCATGTCCGTGATCTCGCCCGACGCCCTCGTCCCCTCCGACAGCCCCAGCGCGGCGACCGCCACACCCGCCCGTTTCGTCGGGCCTAAGGCTGCGCTCGACGGCCCGGCCCAGGCCTGGGCCGCGCGGATGGGGTTCAGGGGCAAGGCGGGCGAGGTGCTGGTCGTACCCGGCGCGGACGGCGGCATCGATCACGTGCTGGTCGGGGCGGGCAAGACCTTCGATCCGATGAGCGCCCGCGCCCTTTCGGCCAGACTGCCCGAGGGCCTCTATCGGCTCGAGGCGGAACCCGAAGACGCCCGCGTCGCGGCCCTGGCTTTCCTCCTCGGGCGCTACGTCTTCGATCGTTACAAGACCCGGGAGCGGCCCGAGGTGCGGCTGGTCGCGCCGGACGGGCTGGATGTCGCCGAGGCTCTGCGCATCGCCTCGGCCTGCGCCCTGGCCCGAGAAATGGTCGATACCCCGCCCGCCGACATGGGCCCGCTGCAGATGGAGACCATCGCCCGCGAGATCGCCGAGGCCCACGGCGCCTCGATCTCGGTCATCGCCGGCGATGACCTGCTAGAGGAGAACTATCCGGCCATTCACGCCGTCGGCCGCGCCGCCGCCCCGCATCGTGCGCCCCGGATCATCGAGATCGGCTGGAATCTGGACAAGACGGACCGGCCGTTGGTCGCCCTGGTCGGCAAGGGGGTGGCGTTCGATACCGGCGGGCTCGACATCAAGTCGGCGGCCGGCATGCGCAACATGAAGAAGGACATGGGCGGCGCGGCCCATGCGCTCGCGCTGGCGCGACTGGTCCTGCAGGCGGGCCTTGATGTGCGCCTCGTCGTGCTTGTCGCAGCGGTCGAGAACGCCATCTCCGGCGACGCTTTCCGGCCAGGCGACGTGCTGCAGAGCCGCAAGGGCCTGACCATCGAGATCGGCAATACGGACGCCGAGGGTCGGCTGATCCTCGCCGACGCCCTTGCGCGGGCCGGCGAGCACGATCCCGACCTGACCCTGGACTTCGCCACCCTGACCGGCGCGGCGCGCATCGCGCTCGGCCCGGAGTTGCCGCCCCTCTACACCGACGACGAGGCGCTGGCGGCCGACCTCCTGGCGGCGGCGGACGCCGTGCGCGATCCCCTGTGGCGGATGCCGCTGTGGCCCGGCTATCGCGCAGCGATCGACTCGGACATCGCCGATGTTCGCAACGACTCCGCGGCCTGGGCTCAAGGCGGGTCGATCACCGCCGCCCTGTTCCTGCAGAAATTCGCCCCGACCAGCGGTGCCTGGGCCCATCTGGACGTCTTCGCCTGGAACAGCCGTGGCCGCCCGGGTCATCCCGAGGGTGGAGAGGCGCAGAGCCTCCGTGCCGCCTACGCCATGCTGAAGGCGCGGTACGCGCGCTGACCCGCCCATCCCGGGCCGTCGTCGTCGGCGGTCGTTCCGGTCGGACGTGATGACGGCCTGATGGCCCGGCGGGCTCGGGCGGCGCGCCTGCGCAGGAGCGCCAAAACCTGTCGGGGCAAGGCGGTCGCCTGCGCCCGGATCGCTCTGAGCCCGTTCGTGGCCAGAATCGCGCCCGTGATCAGCAGGGCGTCGACGAACACCCCCACGTCAAACATCGCGAACCAAACCAGCGTATCGGGCAGCAGGAAGCCGAACAGCCGCATCCCGTCCGCCTCGAACAACAGGACCAGGACGAAACCGATCACCGCCAGCACGGCATAGAAGGCGGCCTTGCCGCGATGGATCCGGTTTAACCGCCGCGCCGGCTCCTCGACCAGCCAGCGTTTCAGACCTCGCCCGATCCCGGTGTCCGGAAACGCGAGCATCACGATGACCACCGCCGACATCAAACCCAGCACCAGCGGCATCGGCCCCTCCGCCATCACGTCGAACTGAACTGGCGTTCCTGGCCCGCGATTCAAGATGTCCACGGATCGGGCTCAGGCCGCGAGCCGGTGCCTGTCCTCCGGCCGATCGGAGATCGGACCGCGGCGCGGCGAGCGGTCGCGCACAAAAAAGCGTGCCATTAACGGGACTTTTGCCTTCGTCTGGCAGACGTATGGGCCAACCGTCAGGGCCTTCGCTTGAACGACCTCCCGACCGACTTCGACGCCCGCACCACCCTCGCCCGGCCCGATCTGGCCGCGCAGGCGTTGGAAGGCCGCGTTCGGGCCGAGACCTTCCGCGCGACCGAGCCGATGCGCGGCGCCGTTCCGGTCGCGGATATCCACGCCGAGCCCGACACCGCCTCCGAACGGATCGACCAGCTTCTGCACGGTGAAATCTTCGACGTCCTCGACCGGCGCGGCGGACGCGTCTGGGGCCAGGCTCGTCGGGACGGGACCGTGGGCTGGATGGACGCCTCGGCGCTGGTTCCGCATGTCGGCCTTCCGACCCGACGGATCGCTTCGGCCACGGCCGCCCTGCCGCTCAATGCCCTCGTCGACGACGCCTCAGCCGAAAGCGCGCCCATCGGTGAGTTCGAGACCGATCCCGTCGCCGTGGCCGAACGCCTGCTGGGCGTGCCGCATAGCCTCGGCGCCCGCTCGTCTCTGGCCACGGATTGCTCCGGCATGGTGCAGCAGGCCCTGTTCGCCTGCGGTCTCGCCGGTCCGCGCCATTCCGACGGTCAGGCCCAGCTCGGCGTCGCGGTTTCACGTGACCAGGTCCGGCGTGGCGACATCGTCGTCTGGCTGAACGTCTCCAGCGACCACAGCTGGACCGGTCATTCGGCCTTCCTGCTGGACGAGACCCGCGTCATCCACGCCACCGGCTTCCACGGCGCGGTGACGCTTGAGGCTTTCGCCGAGGCCGACGCCCGCTATCTGGCCGACGGCTTCGAGCCCGCCGTCTTCCGGCGTCTCTGATCCAACGTCGGCGCACCCCGGCGAGAAGGGTGTCCCGAACGAAACAGGCGGCCCCGGAGGACCGCCTGCTCGAAGCCTGAATATCCGACCGGCTTACTGCGCTGGAGCGCTCGTCGCGGCCGGCGGAGCGACCGGGGTCGCCTGGGTCGGCGAAGCGCCTGCGGCCGTGGCGTCGGTCGGAGCCGCGCCGGCGGGGCCGCCCGATCCGGCGGTGGCCGTTTCGGCGCCCGGGGCGACGGCGCCCTCGGCGGGAACTTCACCCTCGGCCGGCGCGGCGCCGGGCTGACGCGCGGGATCCGACGCGGGGATCGCAAAGCCGGCCGAACCCTGGCTGCGCAGATAGGCGATCAGGTTGATACGGGTTGGGGTGTCGCGCAGGCCTGCGAACGACATCTTGGTGCCCGGGACATAACGGTTCGGCGCGGTGATGAACTGGTCCAGCTGGTCGTAGCCCCAGTTCGGAGCCTCGGCCTTGTGCGCGGCCATGGCGTCCGAATAGGCGAAGCCGGCGCGGTGCATGACCGGACCACCCACGACGCCGAACAGGTTCGGGCCGATGCCGTCGGGACCGCCCGCTGCGATGTTGTGGCAGGCCTGGCAGCGCGCGAAGGCGGCTTCACCGGCGGCCAGGTCGGCGGCCGGCAGGACCATGCCCCAGTCCGGCGCCAGCTCGACCTCGGCGGGGCCGCTGGCGGCTTCTTCGGGCGCGTCGACGAAATAGCCCATCTTCTCAGGCGCGTGCGTCGTATAGACCGCGCTCGAAACCTGCTGGACCACCAGGATGGCGAACACCGTCCCCAGGCCCGCACCAAATATCTTGTTCAACTTCAGATCGCCGCTCATCGCGTCGTCGCATCCCGCTTCTAGAGGCCCGGCCGGCTCGGCAAACCGGGCGAAATCTTGATTGGCGGTCTCTTACACGCTAGCGCCGCCTTCGCAACCGGCCCCGGACCTCACTTTGAGCGTCCGGACGTCGCATGACCGGAAGGCCTGCCGTGACGCCTTTGATACTGATACCGACTCGCATGTCAGCGACCCGCCTTCCGGGCAAGCCGCTGGCCGATATCGGCGGCAAACCCATGGTGATCCGGGCCTGGGAGCAGGCCGTCCTGTCCGGGCTGCCGGTCGCCGTGGCGGCGGGGGATCAGGAGATCGTCGATGTGATCGAGGCCGCGGGCGGTCGCGCCGTCCTGACCGATCCCGACCTGCCGAGCGGCTCCGACCGGGTGCTGGCGGCGCTGGAGACACTGGATCCCGACGGCGAATATGATTCGGTCATCAACCTGCAAGGCGACATGCCGTTCGCGGACCCTGGCATCGCCACCGCCTGCGCGGCCCTGCTGCACGGCGAGCCGAGCTGCGACATCGCCACCCTGGTCGCGCCCGAAGCCGATGTCTCGGACCGGTCCAACGTCGATGTAGTCAAGGCGGTGCTGGCGATCGTGCAAGGCGAGAAACATGGTCGCGCCCTGTATTTCACCCGCTCGATCCTGTTCGGCGACGCGCCGGTCTGGCGCCACATCGGCGTCTATGGCTACCGCCGCGAGGCCCTGAAACGCTTCTGCGCGGCCCCGCCGTCACCGCTGGAGCAGCGCGAGAAGCTGGAACAGTTGCGGGCGCTGGAGCTGGGCCTGTCGATCTGGGCCGGGGTGATCGACGCGGCGCCGATCTCGGTGGACAATCCGGCGGATCTCGAGGCGGCCAGAAGGTTGGTCTGAGACGCAGTTTTCTCCCTCCCCCTCGGGGGAGGGTGGTCGGAGCGCAGCGGAGACCGGGTGGGGGCGGCAAGGCAATCCAGCCTTGGCCGGCACTCGCATCGCCGGCCCTTCCCACCCCGTCGCTGCGCGACGCCCCTCCCCCGAGGGGGAGTGAGAACGCGGCGCCCTATTCCACCTCGAACCCGTCCACCCAAGCCTGGATCAAGGTCCGGGCGATGGCGAATTTCGGCGGCGCTTTCACCTCGTGAGCGCCGGCCAGCACCGCTCGCGCCTCGTCCTTCGTCAGCCAGCGGACCTCTTCCAATTCGGTCATGTCCGGGGTCGCGTTCGCGTCCGACACTTCGGCGATCAGGCCGATCATCAGCTGCGACGGAAAGGGCCAGGGCTGGCTGGAGTGATATCGGACGGCCGTCACCGTCAGCCCCGCCTCCTCCTTGATCTCGCGGGCGCAGGCCTCCTCGATCGTCTCACCAGGCTCTAGAAAGCCCGCCAGAGCCGACATCCGTCCCGCCGGCCAGGCCGCCTGACGCCCCAGCAAACAGCGCCCCTCGAACACCGGCAGCATGATGGTCACCGGATCGACACGCGGGAAATGCTCGGCCGTGCAGGCCGGACAGACCCGTCGCCAGCCACCGGCCGTCGATTTCGTTTCATGCCCGCAGTTGGCGCAGAACCCGTGCTTCCGCCGCCAGTCGAACAGGGACTTGGCCCCGCCCGCCATGGCCGCCTCGGCGCCTGACAGGACCGCCGCCGCCTCCCGCATCCCGGTGAAGGCGCCCAGCCCCTTGATCGGCCCCTCGGCCGGATCCGACGGTCCCTCGAACTCGACGGCGAACACCGGCGCCGATTTCCACAGCCCCAGGAAGACCTCGCGATCGGCGTCGCGGATCACGTCGCGCGCATGGGTCAGGGCCAGCCAGGCCAGGCGCGGCCCGTCCGCATGATCCTCCAGCAGCGGCTGCCCCTCCCAGAACACCATGGCGAGCGCATCCGCGCTTTCGCCCTGTTCGACCAGCCATTCGGGCGTGTTGCGGAAGTCTCCGGCGCGGTCCAGCGGATTGCCGGCGAAGGTATTGAGGAGAGGGAGGGCCATGGCGGCTTCCTACTCGCCTTCTTCGCCGCCGGGGAGAGGCGCCTTGATCTCGCCGTCGCGATTCGCGATATGGACCTCGGAGATCGCGGGCGAAGGCTTCGCCAACCTGGTCAGGGCCGGAAGGCAGCAGCCACAACGAATTCCCCTTCGGGTCGCGGTCTCCACTCTCCCTCACTTTACAGTGCGCTAACGCTCGACGCGCGGCGTCTCGCTGCTTGAGCAGCATTATAGTGCGCTAACGCTCGCGACGCGGTCGCTTGCTGCTTGAGCGCGGGAACCTCTGCCGGTCCCGCTCGCTCCCTTGGCCAGTTCAACCGGAGCGACCCCATGAGCATTCTCGGCAATATCCTCGGCAAGATCTTCAACCGCGACAAGCCGGCGCCCAGCGCTCCACCCCAGCCCGCCCCGACCGCGACGCCCGTCCAGCCGCCGATCACGACCGCCGCCGCCGTCGCACCCCAGCCCGCCGAGCCCGTCGATGTCGCCGGCATCCTCGACTTCAAGAACAGCGTCCGCGACGAGACGCTGAACTGGCGCACCTCGATCGTCGATCTGATGAAGCTGCTGGGGATGGAAAGCTCGCTGGCCGAACGCAAGGAACTGGCCGACGAGCTCGGCTACACCGGCGACACGTCTGACAGCGCGACCATGAACATCTGGCTCCACAAGCAGGTGATCCAGAAGATCGTCGACAACGGCGGCCAGCTGCCCCGCGATATGACGTCCTGATCGCACAAGGACTCTACGGACCGTCTTACACGCGGTAAGACGGTCCCATGACCGACGTCGACCTTGATTCCGGAGATCCGCCTTGGGCGGATGACGACGCTCCCGAGCGCGACGAGAACACCGACGACATGTTCGGCGCCCCCGCGCCTGCGCCCGAATCGAAGCCCGCCGCAGAGGCCAGGCCGGTCGAGCCCATCCCCGTCTCCACCCCCGCCGCGGTCGAGGGGGACGGCGAGGCCTACACCGTCCTCGCCCGCAAATACCGGCCCAGGACCTTCGAGGACCTGATCGGCCAGGAGGCCATGGTCCGCACCCTGACCAACGCCTTCGCCACCGGCCGCATCGCCCACGCCTTCATGCTCACCGGCGTTCGCGGCGTCGGCAAGACCACGACAGCCCGTTTGCTGGCCCGGGCCCTGAACAACGAGACTGACGTCATCGACAAGCCGTCGCTGACCCTGACCGCCTTCGGCCGCCACGACGCGGCGATCATGGCCGGCCAGCACATGGACGTCATGGAGATGGACGCGGCGTCCCACACCGGCGTCAACGACATTCGCGACATCCTGGAGAGCGTCCGCTACGCGCCGGTCGAGGCCCGCTACAAGGTCTATGTCCTCGACGAAGTCCACATGCTGTCGAACCAGGCCTTCAATGCGCTGCTGAAGACGCTGGAAGAGCCGCCGCCCCACGCCAAATTCATCTTTGCCACCACCGAGATCCGCAAGGTCCCGGTGACGATCCTGTCGCGCTGCCAGCGTTTCGACCTGCGCCGTGTCGAGCCGGAAATCCTGGTCGAGCACCTCGCCCGGATCGCCGGCAAGGAGGGGATGAAGGTCGAGGACGACGCCCTGGCCCTGATCGCCCGCGCCGCCGAGGGCTCGGTCCGCGACGGCCTGTCTCTGCTGGACCAGGCCCTCGTCCAGGGCGAAAAGGGCGAACCGGTCGCCACCGATGTCGTCCGCGACATGCTGGGCCTGGCCGATCGCAGCCAGACCATCGCCCTGTTCGAACAGATCATGGCCGGGCGCACGCCCGAGGCCATCGAGACCTTCCGCACCCTCTACGGCTACGGCGCCGACCCGGTTCAGGTGACCAACGACCTGCTGGAACACTGCCACGCCGCCTCGGTCGCCAAGATGCTGGGCCCCAACGCCACCCGCCTGCCCAATGATCAGGCCCAGCGTCTGGCCGCCATGGGCGCGGCGGTCTCGGCCGGGACCCTGTCGCGGACCTGGTCGATGCTGCTGAAGGGGCTTGACGAGGTGCGCCGCGCACCCTCGCCCGCCGATGCGGTGGAGATGGTGATCGTCCGCCTCGCCTACGCCGCCGACCTGCCCGGCCCGGAAGAGGCGCTGAAGAAGCTGCAGAACGGCGAGGCTCCAGGCGGCGGTTCAGGCGCGCCGCGCGGCGGCGGGGGAGGGGGCGGCGTCTCGGCCCAGCTGGCCATGCGTCCGGCGGCCCAGCCCAGCCTGCCGGATCCCCAGACCTTCGAGGCCGTCGTCGCCCTGATCGGCGAGAAGCGCGAGATCGCCCTGCAGATGGACGTGCAGCGCTACGTCCGTCCCGTGTCGTTCAAGCCCGGGACCCTGACCTACGAGCCGGTTGACGGCGCCCCGGCCAACCTCGCCACCCGCCTGTCGTCGCGGCTCAAGGACTGGACCGGCCGCCAGTGGTTCGTGGTCGCCAACGGCCAGGGCGGCGGCGAGACCCTGATCGAGGTCGAGAAACGCGGCCGCGCCGAGGAGCGCGCCGAGGTCGAGGCCGATCCTTTTGTCATGGCGGTGCTGGCCGCCTTCCCCGGCGCCGTCGTCGGCGAGATCAAGACCCTGGCGCCCTCCGTCGAGATGCCGGCCATCCCGGATGAGGCGGACGAGGACAACGACTGACCCCTGTCTCTTTCCGTCATCCTCGGGTTCGCTTCGCGCCCCAAGGATGACGGAGGTGATAAAGGTCGGGGTGAAATCGCGAGTGAAAGGTCCTATCTAGAGCCTATGAAAGATCTCAACGCCCTGATGCAGCAGGCCCAGGCGATGCAGCAAAAGCTGCAGGACGCCCAGGCGAAAATGGCCGAAACCACTGCGGAGGGGACCTCCGGCGGCGGCCTCGTCACGATCGCCCTCAAGGGCGCCGGCGAGGTGACCTCGGTGAAGATCGACGACAGTCTGATGGTCCCGGGCGACACCGAGATTCTGTCCGACCTGATCGTCGCCGCCCACGCCGACGCCAAGCGCAGGCTGGACGCCGTCAATGGCGAGCTGATGCGTGAGGCCGCCGGCCCGATGGCGGGGATGAACATCCCCGGCATGCCCAAGCTGTTCTAGACCTTGGCGGGGATGAGCCGAGTTTGTGGTTCGGCCATGACTGGAACGGGACAGGTCTGAGTGGCCGCCTCCGCCGGACCCGAGATCGAGCGACTGATTTCGCTCCTGGCCAAGCTTCCGGGGCTCGGGCCCCGTTCGGCCCGGCGCGCGGCCCTGGCCCTGTTGAAGAAGCGCGAACAGCTGCTCGAACCCCTCGCCGCCTCTCTGGCGGAGACCGCGGCCAAGGTCGTGTCCTGCTCGGTCTGCGGCGCCCCCGACACCCGCGACCCCTGCTCGATCTGTTCCGACCCGGGCCGGGACAACGCCCTGATCTGCGTGGTCGAGGAGGCGGGTTCGCTGTGGGCCATGGAACGGTCCGGCGCCTTCCGCGGCAAATATCATGTGCTGGGCGGGCTCCTGTCGGCGCTCGACGGCGTCGGCCCCGAGGCCCTGCGCGTCTCCGAACTGGTCGGCCGGGTGAAGGGCGGCGAGGTGCGAGAGGTCGTCCTGGCCCTGCCCGCCACCGTCGACGGCCAGACCACCGCCCACTATCTCGCCGACCGGATCGGGGCGACGGGGGCCGGGAACGCGGTCGAGATCACCTCCCTGGCTCGAGGCGTCCCCGTCGGCGGCGACCTCGACTGGCTCGACGACGGCACCATCGTCCAGGCGCTGCGGGCGCGACGACCGGCGTGACGAAACGCGGGGGTTGAACGGCCCTGCCAAACACGCTCTGATCCAGTCTGGGGAGGGCCGTGCGATGGGACGTGAAATCAGGGTGGCCCTCGGAGCCTCCGCCGGCATCGCCGCCCTCGTGATCGGCTTCATCTTCCTGATCCGCTACGCTGTGCCGGCGATCCTGGAAGCCCATTTCGCGGGCAGTCTGATCACCGCCTCGATCGTCGGCATCGCCGGGGTTCTGGCCCTCGTCTGGGCCGCATGGAAATTGTTCGTCTGGGCGTCGCGTGCGCTCGGCGCTGGGGGAAGCGACCAATGACATTCGGCGCCGGCGTGACCCGCTTGAAGCCCTCTCTCCCCGGCGCATCGGCGGGGCGGACCATCGCCCTGATCGTCCTGATCCTCGGACTGATAACGGTTGGCGGCATCAGCGTTTCATCGTGCAGCGTCACGGTCGAGAGCGGCTATATGGGCATCAAGACCACCAAGTTCGGCCCCAACCCCGGCGTCCAGCGCGATGAACTCGGCCCGGGCTTCCACTGGGAAGGCATCGGCGAGAAAATCCGCACCTACCAGACGCTCCAGCGCACCTATTCCTACACGCGCGAGGCCAATGCCGACGGGCGCGAGAACGAGGAGATCATGTTCTCTGACGTCCTTGGCCTGCCGATGACCGCCGACGTCGCCCTGACCTTCAAGGTCCGTGAAGACAAGGCTGCGGACCTCTATGCGACCTGGCGTCAGGAGTTCGACGCCTTCATCGACGGGCCCCTGCGGACCTCGGTGCGCGCCGCCATCGCCCGCGAGACGGAAAAGCTTCCCGTCGCCTGCAACGCCGAGATGGGGGCTCCGGGTCGCGCGCCCATCGTCGCCGTCGCCCCGGTCGAGGGTGCGCCTCTTCCTGTCGGAACCCAGGACGCCGAGGACTCCCCCGGCCAGCTGATCGGCCCCGGCCGCCAGATCGTCCTGCAACGCGCCATGGAGGCGCTCCAGCGGGAGTGGACGCCCCAGGGGCTCGACATCATTCGCATGGAATGGGTCGGTTCGATCCGCTACCCGGAGAGCGTGGTCGCCGCCATCCAGTCGCGCACGACGGCCGAACAGAACACCCGCGCCGCCCTCGAACGCGTGAACCTCGAACGCGCCAATGCCGAGGCCCGCATCGCCCAGGCGCGCGGTCAGGCCGAGGCCAACCGCCTTCTCGCCGAATCCATCCGTTCCAACCCCGAGGTGGTGCGACTGCGCGAGGTTGAGCGGACGCTCGGCATCTGCCCTCTCAGCGCCGACACCTGCGTGGTCGGGGCAGACGTCAACATCTCCGCCCTGATCGCCTCGCGCGACGGTGCGGCGGCGGCGCAATAGGAAATATCGTTCCGGAGAAAACCTGCGTCCGATTTTGACGCAGGGGCATGTCAGGATCGGGCGTGATGCTCCACGCTCTCCTGATACCAAACCCGACTCAACAGACTATCTCGACTCCCGTTTTCCGGAACCGGGTCAGGCCGATCGGGACTCAATGGACTATGTGGACTCTGTTAGTCGGAGTCGGCTGGTCCTCGGCTCGGCGCGACTCTGTCGACTCTGTCGAGTCCATTTCTGGAGTCGCTCCGATCTGTGGCCTGCCTCGGCGACTCCCGCTAAGGAACGGAGCATGAACACGCTTTCGATCGTCCTCGCCATCGTTTCGCTGGCTCTCGCGGCCGGTTTCCTGTGGGCCTTTCTCGGCTGGCAGAAGGCGATGGGCGCCCTGTCTTCGGCCCACGAGAAGGTCGCCCTGATCGAGGAAAGCCGCACCACGATGGGAGACCTGTTGCGCGCCCAGGCGGCCCAGTCGGCCCAGGTCATCGCCGACCAGATGGTCACCCGCGCGACCGAGACCTTCCAGGCCCAGGACCGCGTCGCCCGCGAGCGGATGGAGGCCCAGCTGAAACCTGTCGCCGAGACCCTGGCCAAGTTCGAAACCCAGGTCGCCGCGCTTGAGAAGGCGCGGGCGGAGGAGACCGGCACGCTCAAGGAACAGCTCTCGGCCCTGATGATCGCCTCGACCGCCACCCGCGACGAGGCCAAACGGCTCACCGAGGTCCTGCGCGGCAACACCGGCCGGCGCGGCCGCTGGGGCGAACAGACCTGCCGCAATGTGCTTGAGGCCGCGGGTATGGCCGGCCGGTTCGATTTCACCGAACAGTCGTCCAGCGCCAATGACGAGGGTCGCCAGATGCGGCCGGACTTCCTGGTGCGTTTGCCGGGCGGGGGCCTGTTCGTCATCGACGCCAAGGTGCCGCTGGCCTTCCCCGACGCCGCCGAGCCGGACGACGAGGCGCGCGATGCAGCCATGTCGGCGCGCAACGCCGCCAGCATCAAGAACCATGTCAGGGATCTGGCGGCCAAGGCCTATCAGGACCAGTTTAAGCCCAGCCCCGACTTCGTCGCCCTGTTCGTACCCTCTGACGCCTTCCTGTCGGCGGCGCTGGATCGCGAGCCGGAACTGATGACCGACGCCATGGCCCGGCGCGTCATCATCGTCACACCCTCGACCCTGTTCGCCCTGTGCAAGGCCGTCGCCTATGGCTGGCGGGCCGAGGAGCAGTCGAGAAACGCGGACGAGGTCGCGAAACTGGGCAAGGAACTCTACAAACGCCTCTCGGTCATGGGCGGCCATGTCTTCGGCGTCGGCCGGGCGCTGGAACAGGCCGTCGGCAAGTACAACCAGTTCGTCGGTTCGCTGGAGAGCCAGGTCATGGTCTCGGCCAAACGGTTCGAGGATCTGCAGGTCGATCACGAGGGCAAGGAACTGCCCCAGTTGACCGCCATCGACCAGGCGCCGCGCGCCCTCAGCCGTCCGGAACTGATCCACGACAAGGCCGCCGGGGCCTGATTCCGCCGGCGCTCTGACGTCTGACAAGGTCGCTTGACATCCACGGCCGCGGGTGTAAAACAGCCTTGTCATATCGACAAGGATGCGTGTCTTGGCTCTGGAGGCTCGAGTGTCGGAACATCCCTTGAGGCGCTACGGGGCCGTCATGGGCATCTGCGTCCTGGCAGGCATGGCCGCCGGCGCAGTGGCCGGCGTCGTCAGCGCGACCTCCGACGAGGCCAGCCTCGGCGGCGCGGCCATGGCCACGGCCGTCGCCCTGGCCATGGCCGCCGCCCTCTGGGCCTGTTTCCGGTGGTGGAAGGGTCTCGATGAAGCCGCGCAGGAAGCGCACAAATGGGCCTGGTGGTGGGGCTCCACCGTCGGCCTGTGCTTCGCCGGCGTCATCCTGCTGACCCTGCTCTACGGCGCTGGCGATCTCGGAGAGGCGCCGATCAAATCCATCCTGATGTTGGACACCGCCATCGTCACAGGCTGCCAGATGGTCGGCTACGGCGTCGCCTGGGCCGCCTGGTGGCTCAGGCGGCGGTGACCGCATGAACAACCATCTCAGAACCCTGCGCGCCGACCGGGGTTGGAGCCAGGCCGACCTGGCCGCCGCCCTGGGCGTCTCGCGCCAGACCGTCAATGCCCTGGAGACGGGCCGCTACGACCCCTCGCTGCCGCTCGCCTTCAAGATCGCACGCGTCTTTGAACAACCGATCGAAGCCATCTTTTCGGACACAGGAGCCTGAGCCTCATGTCGCGTTCTGAAATCTCGACCCAGCCGCTCGTCGTCAAGATCCTCGGCGGTCTGGCCCTGGCCGCCGTCGGCGCCCTGACAGGCGCTGGCCTCGCCAACGCCATCGAGGGTCGCAACATGCCGTGGGCCGACAGCCTGGCCCTGGCCATGGCGGTTGCCCTGATCACCATCGGCGTCCTGAGCGCCATCACCATGGCCCTGCGTCCATCGACCGTGCCCAAGGGCTGCGGGGTTCTGCAGATTATCGTCTTCATGCTCGCCGGGGCGATGTTCCTGGCGCCCATGTACGCCTCGGCGTTCGTTACGGCCGACACTGTGTTTGCAGGCATCGCGGTCCTCCTGGCCGTCCAGACCGTGGCCAACGTCATGCTCTGGCGACGCGCGGACGAGATGCTGCGACAGGTCATGGCCGAGACCAGCGCCATCGCCTTCTGGGCCCTGCAGACCGCCCTTTTCCTCTACGCCGCCGCCGAACGGCTGGGACTCGTCGACACGATCAGCGGCTGGGGCCTGACCGGCATCCTGATGGCCGTATACCTCGTGTCTTCCATCGCCGCCGCCGCTCGCCGCGGCATTCACTGAACGCCCTTACCGAACCACAGGATTTTGCAGCATGACGCTCAGCAGCCGCCTGAAGACCACCACCGTCTCCATGGGGAGGACCGCCGTCGGCGTCGCTCTCGGGATCAGCCTCGCTGCAGTCCTGCTGGCCGGCGCGCCCAAGGCCTTCGCTCAGGACGCCGCCCCGGCTCATGACCACGCCGTCATCGTTCAGGCGGTTGGCGACGGCCCCGCGCTGTGGTCCATCTCTGACGCCGATTCGACCATCTACCTGTTCGGCACGGTCCATGTGCTGCGTCCCGACACGCCCTGGGGCTCGGCCATGGTCGACGCCGCCTTCGACGCCAGCCGGAACGTCATTTTCGAGATATCCAATCCCGACGATCAGTCCGCGCTGATGCCTCTGATCCAGCAATACGGCCTGTCGCCCCAGACCCCGCTGTCCAGCCTGCTGACGGCCGAGGAACTGGCCCATCTCGATGTTGCCGCGCGCTCCATCGGCGGTAGCGCCGCCCAGTTCGACCCGCTCCGTCCCTGGCTGGTGGCCCTGTCCCTGTCGGTCGCCCCGCTGGTGAAGGCCGGCTACGATCCCGCGTCGGGCGTTGAACTGATCCTCAAGCATCGCGCCGAGGAGGCCGGCAAGCCGGTCACGGGTCTGGAGACCATCGACCGGCAGGTCGAGATTCTGGCCGGCCTGTCGCAGGACACCCAGCTGGCCTTCCTGCGTTCGACGCTGGAGGATTTCGACGAGGCCACGACCGAGCTCGACGCCCTCGTCGATGCCTGGGCCACCGGTGATGTCGAGGCGATCGACCGTATCGGCGTGGCCGAGATGAAGGCGGAATCGCAGGAGGTCTATGACGCGCTGCTGGTCCGCCGCAACACCGCCTGGGCCGACCAGATCCAGACCCTGCTCGCCGGGTCGAGCACAACCTTCATCGCCGTCGGCAGCGCCCATCTCGCCGGCGACGACAGCGTCCAGGAAATCCTGGAAGCGCGCGGCGTCGAGGTCGCGCGCCGGTAGCGGACTTCAGCGACAGGGGCAGGCCGGCGACGATCAGCACGGCCTCGTCTGCTGCCCGGGCGCCGCGAGGACGAGAGTGGTCGCCATGCAGCGCTCCATTGCCGAGCTTCGCACAATGGCCTAATTGTCCCTTTGCGACAGGTTCCCCAGTAATGGGGATGAAAAGGGAACTCAGGTGTGAAACCTGGGCTGCCCACGCAACTGTAAGCGGCGAGTCCGCGCACCAATAGCCACTGGGTCCGAAGGCGAAAGCCGGAGAGCCTGGGAAGGCGGTGCGCACCGGCATTGACCCGCGAGCCAGGAGACCTGCCCGTCGTGGTCGTCCTTCGCGCGGACGTGGTGTGCCGAGCGAAACGGGGTCTATCCCGAATGGCGACGTCTGTTGGGCCGTGCATCGCTGCGCGGTCGCGACCGGGCGCGTCTCCATGTCCGATCGCGGCCGTTCTGCGCGCCGGCTCGTTGTCAAACGAGGGATTGGACCCATGAGAAACGCACTGATCACAAGCGCCGCCACGGCTGTTCTCCTGCTCGCCGCCAACGCCGCGAGCGCACAAAACGCGACATCCGTCACCGACCCCAGCCTGCTGGACGACGTGGTGGTCACCGCCAACCGCTCGGCCCAGTCGGCCGCTCGCGTCGGCCAGTCGGTCACCGTCCTGACGACGGAAGACATCAGGACCAGCCAGGCCGTCGGCGTCGCCGATCTTCTGGTCCGCACGCCGGGCGTGACCCTGTCGCGCAACGGCGGGATCGGCTCCCCAACCTCTCTGCGTATCCGCGGTGCCGAGACGGACCAGACGGTCGCGGTCATCGACGGCGTCAAGCTGAACGATCCCTCGGGCACCGGCGGCGGCTACAATTTCGGCAACCTGCTCGTCGGCGACATCGCGCGCATCGAGGTGCTGCGCGGCGCCCAGTCGACCCTGTGGGGCTCCCAGGCCATCGGCGGGGTGGTCAATATCGTGACCGCCGGACCGACCCGCCCGTTCCAGGCCGGCATCGACGCCGAGGTCGGTTCGCGCGGCACGACATATCTGCGCGGCAACATAGGCGGGGCCAACGAGCGCGCGACCTGGCGGCTGGCTGCGTCGCACTACGAGACGGAGGGTTTCTCGGCCTTCGCGCGCGGAAGCGAGACGGACGGTTACGAGAACTTCGGGCTGAGCGGCCGAGCCAACGTCCGCATCCTGGAAGGCGTCTCGCTCGACTTGAGCGCCGTCTATTCGGACGGAACCGTCGACGCAGATGGCTTCCCCGCGCCCCTGTTCGCCTTCGGAGACACGCGCGAGACAGCGAGCACCAAGGAGCTGGTCACCTACACGGGCCTGAACGTCGACCTGTTCGACGGTCGCCTGAGCAACCGGATCGCCTATGCCTACACCCGCACGGACCGGGCGCTGCTCAATCCCGATCAGGCGGCGACCAACGTCACCTTCGACGCCGAGGGTCTGAACAGGCGCTACGAGTACCAGGGCGTGCTGGACATTCGCGAAGGCTGGACGGCCACCTTCGGGGCCGAGCACGAGGACAGCGCGTTCAGCTCCGCCTCGCCATCCTCCTTCACCCCGAACCCTGTGCCGGCGACGGCCGAGGTCGGTCTCGACGGCGTTTATGCTCAACTACAGGCGGAGGTCATCGACGGCCTGACCCTGACGGGCGGCGTGCGTCGCGACGAGCACGACACCTTCGGCGGCAAGACCCTGGGCCAGGCTGCCGCGGCCTGGTCTCTGAACAACGGCTCGACCGTCGTGCGGGCCAGCTTCGGCCAGGGCTTCAAGGCGCCGAGCCTGTATCAGCTCTACAGCGACTACGGGAACACGGCCCTGGCGCCGGAAGAAGCGGACGGTTGGGATGCCGGCGTCGAGCAGCACCTGCTGGACGGTAATCTTATCCTGTCGGCGACCTTGTTCGCGCGCGAGACGACGAACCAGATCGACTTCGTGTCCTGCTCCGGCACGGCGACGCCGGCGGCGGCTCCCCTGTGCTTCCACAACGGGGTGCGCCGCTTCGGCTACTACAACAACGTCGCCCTGACCGAGGCGGATGGCTTCGAACTCGCGGCGGATTATGAGATCGGGTCATTCCGGGTCAACGCCAACTACACCCGGACCAACACCGAGAACCGCACCCCGGGCGCCAACCTGGGTCGTGAACTGGCGCGCCGTCCCAAGGATGCGGCCAACCTGACGCTCGGCTATGTCTGGCCGTTCGGACTGTCGACCTCGGTCGCGGTCCAGCACGCGGGCGACAGCTTCGACAACGCCTCGAACGCCGCGCGTCTGAAGGGTTACACCCTGGTCGATCTGCGCGCGTCCTACCCGATCAACGAGACGCTGGAGGTCTATGGCCGGGTCGAGAACGTCGGCGACGAGGTCTATGAGACCACCCGCAACTACGGCGTCGCGGGGCGCGGGACCTTCGTCGGCGTGCGCGCCCGGTTCTAGGCGATGTCGGGCGCCATTCATCACGGCGGGCGACTGGCCGAGGCGCGGAGGGACCCGGCGGGGGTGGCCGCGCTAGAGGCCGCCGCCGCCCGGCTTCGTCGTTGGATCGGTAAATGGCCTGTCGGGACGGACGCCATCGCCATGGGGATCGACTTCTGATGATGCTGGACCGGCGGATGGTGATGGGGGGCGGGCTGGCGATGACGGTCGGGTGCAGCGTCGCGCCCGGGCCGCCCGGGCCGCCCGCGCCGGTCTCGCCCGGTCGGCCGCAGCGGATCGTGTCGCTGAACCCCTGTCTCGACGTCATCCTGGTGCGGGTGGCGGATCGGGCCCAGATCGGGGCGCTGAGCCACTATGCGCGCCAGGACTATGGCTCGACCATCGCCGACATCGCCCGCACCCTGCCGTTTACCTACGAGACGACGGAGGAGGTGATCGCCCTGCGACCGGACCTCGTCATGACGGGCAGGCTCTCCTCGCTGGCGATGCGCAACGCACTGGATCGGCTCACTATCCCAACCGCGCTGTTCGACGTGCCCGAGACTGTCGCCGCCAGCCTCGAACAGGTGCAGGAGGTCGCCCGGCGGGTCGGCCATCCCGAACGGGGCGAGGCGCTGGTCGCTGAGATCGGGGCCGCCCTGGCCGCCGCCGCGCCCGCGTCCGGAATGCGGCCTGTGTCGGCGCTGGTCTTCATGCCGGGCGGGTTCGCCTCCGGGCCGGGGACTCTGATGGACGAGATGATGACCCGGACCGGCCTGACCAACGCAGCGTCGCGCTACGGCCTTCAGCGCACGATGAACGTGCCGCTCGAAATGGTCGTTGCCGACCCGCCGGACATCTTGCTGTCCGGCGAAGCCTATCCCGGCGCACCGAGCCGGGCCGAGCGGGTGATGGAGCATCCGGCCCTGGCGCGCGTCGCCGGCGACATGCAGCGGGCTGTGTTCCCCGAACGTCTGCTGTTCTGCGGCGGCCCGGTTCTGATCCAAACGGCGGCGGCCTTGTCGCGCGCCCGCGACTCCGCATTGGCCAACCAGGTGGGGGCGAGGCAAGCATGAAGCCGATCAGCCGATCTTTTCTCTATGCGGGGCTGCTCGCGCTGCTGGTGATCCTGTTGGGGATCAGCCTCATCGCCGGCAAGGTCTGGGTGCCGTTCAGCGCCTGGACCCAGCCTGACATTGATCCGCGCTGGGCCATCGTCTTCGAACTGCGTCTGCCGAGGACGATCCTCGGCATCTTGGTTGGGGCGGCCCTGGGTCTCTCGGGTGCCGTGCTGCAGGGCTATACGCGCAACCCGCTCGCCGATCCGGGGGTGCTCGGCGTCTCGGCCATGGCGGCGCTGGGGGCGGTGCTGACCCTTTATTATGGCGTAACGGCCTACGCGCCCTGGGCCCTGCCGGTCGCGGCGATCAGCGGGGCGCTGATCGGGGTCGCCATCCTGATGCTGCTGTCGGGGTCGGCGTCGAGTCTGGTGACCTTCATTCTGGCGGGAGCCATTCTCAACATCCTGTCCAGTGCGGGCGTGTCGCTGGCCCTGTCGTTGGCGCCCAACCCGTGGGCGGTGAACGAGATCGTCGACTGGCTGATGGGATCGCTGGCGGATCGCAGCTTCGAGGAGGTGAAGATGGCGCTGCCGCTCATCGCCATCGGCTGCGGTCTCCTGCTGACCACCGGGCGAGCGTTGGATGCGCTGACGCTCGGCGAAATCGGAGCGCGGTCGCTGGGCATCTCCATGTCGAAGACGCGCTGGGTGCTGGCGCTCGGCGTGGGTCTGGCTGCGGGGGCCAGTGTCGCGGTGACGGGCGTGATCGGTTTCGTCGGACTGGTGACGCCGCATCTGCTGCGTCCGTTGGTCGGCGCCCGACCAGGGGCGTTGCTTGTTCCAAGCATCCTCGGCGGGGCGGTCATTGTGCTGGCCGGAGACATTCTGGTGCGGATGACCCCGGCGGCGGGCGAGGTGAAGCTGGGGGTCGCCATGGCCGCGCTCGGCGCGCCGTTCTTTCTCGTTCTGTTGCTGAGCCTGAGGAGGAAGATCGCATGAGCGTCCTGTCCTGCACCGACCTGAATGTCCACATCGGCGGCAAGTCGATCCTGGCGGCCGTCAGCCTGTCGATCGAGGCCGGCAAGGTCACAGCCGTCGTCGGCCCCAACGGCGCCGGCAAGTCGACCCTGCTGGCCTGCCTCGCGGGGTTGCGGGAGCCGACCTCGGGCGGGCCCCTGCTGGATAGCGTCCCCCTTTCCGGCATGAAGTCCTACAACCGGGCAAAGCGCCTCGCCTTCCTGCCCCAGACTCCGGAGATCGCCTGGGCGGTCGAGGCGCGGACCTTGGTCGAGCTGGGCCGCACCCCCTTCATCGGCGCGCGCGGTCAGTCCGAGGAGGACCATGCGGCCGTGGATCGCGCGATGGCCGCCGCCAATGTCATCGCGTTCGAACACCGTATCGTCGACACCCTGTCAGGCGGCGAGCGGGCGCGGGTGCTGATTGCGAGAGCGCTGGCCGGAGAGCCCGAATGGCTGCTGGCCGACGAGCCCCTGACCGGCCTCGACCCGGCGCATCAGCTTGGCGCCGCGGCTCTGTTCCGCCGGTTGGCGGACGACGGTGTCGGCATAGTGGTGACCCTGCACGACCTGTCGATGGCGTTGCGCATGTCTGACCGGATCATCGTCCTGGCCGAGGGCGGCGTCCTGTCCGACGAACCGTCCGCGACCGCCCTGTCTCCCGAGGTACTGAGGCGCGCCTATGGCGTCGAGGCGACTCTCACCCAGGGGCCGGGGGGGGCTCTGATCGACGTGATCCGCCGTGTGACCCTGCCTCATTAGAAGGGAGGCTCCTCTCCAGCTCCGAAAAGCCAGCATGGGTGTCCACTGAAACGGGGAGGATCAAAACTGCACCGCCCTGAAGGGCCAGGTGCTGGAGCGGGCGGCGGGAATCGAACCCGCACGAAAAGCTTGGGAAGCGGCGAGGAACTCAACGATTTCAATCTGCTCGCCCCCAACGATTGTCATTTCCGCTTTAAACAGATCAATGGCTTACAGCCGGTTTCCCAACCGGGTGGGTCTGTCTACAACAAGCTAGCTCTTGGATGTTGGCGCGCGAAGCCCATGCAGCCTCGGAAGGAATCGGAGGTGGGATTCAGATTGCGAACCTGATCGCGCAAGTGTCATGTGGCCATAAATGTCCCAACTAGACGGGACAGCGGGCCAAGGTTGGCCAGTCGGCGGTATTTGGGGCGGGTCGATTGCCAGAAATTATCACTGAAAAGCCTCAGCTTGCGCAATATGATAGTTGGCTGTGCGAGAAAGTCGGCCGGAGCTCCAGACAGCTTTCGACTCAATATTTGTCTGCAACGGCAATGGCTAAAGAAGCCATCCTAACATCCCAAATTTGGTTGTGTTTAGTCGATGAACTCTCGGAAGCGAATGACGCGTATCGAGTAAAATACAAGACACCTCTAATCGTGCCCCGAGCTCCCCTGCTTTTAGTCAAACCTTACGAATCGTTTCTGAACAAGAACTATAGGAAGAATGTACTCAACAATAGCCTTTGGCCTGAGCCTCCTGAGGGTGGTTGGATTTTCCCGCCTGGTTGGATTTGCTCACTGAATGATGTGTTTCGGACGTCTCTGACTGTCAGTTATGTAGATGGTATTCAATTTTTAAGTGATCGGCTTTCGGATGTAATAGTATCTGCTGGTGGAGCAGTACATTTTGATCTGAACTCAAGTCTAGTTGGTTACTATGCGGGTCACTTGATAGTCGATGTAGAGGTAGAAATTCCGGACCTCGATTTTAATCCGGTTCGCACGAACGTAAAAATTGAAATCCAAATAACTACGCACGTCAAAGAGGCCGTAAAGACTATACTGCACCCAATTTACGAGAGGGCTCGCATATCTGCACAAGGCAGCAATAAGGATTGGCAGTGAGATTTCAATTCCGACGAATTTATTGCTAATAACCTTGGACACATTATCCACTACGTGGAAGGCATGATCGTCCGAGTAAGAGAAGAGAACCAGAGGAAGAGCGCATGAGAGCTGAACACTTCGAATACCTTGCTCAAATCGGAGCTACTAAAGTTGCGCGAGAGCGGGCAGCGACACTTTGGGGTTACGTGTCCTCTATGGCACCTGCAGAGCTTAAGTCCGTTTATATGTGCGACCTTTTCGTTGAAGAGGGAGTTAGGGCGTACTCAAATATTTGGTTCTTTACGGATAAATATTATTCGGAATGCCGAAACTTTATTGAAAACACGCACTTTGACTATACGAGCCTTAAAGAGGTGCCGCGATGGGTAGATGTATCTGCCGTGAACTATGATTTTCATCAAGCTGGCGATACCTCGTCTATGAGAGTTGAGGGACGCTTAGGCGAAAATACCGCTTTTACGCTAACTGCGGTACGTAATAACTGTGATCATCTCAAGGCTCTTATCTCAAACTATTTTGTACCCTTCGCTGCTTGAGACTGTGGTGGTGGCCGCCTAATCGCGGTCACCTGAATGCATAATCGACGCTCCGAGCCGATCAGATGCCGCTGTTTAACAACCCGGCAGATAAACTCGTGGTCAGCCTAGATCCTTCAGTTGCCGAACGCGGGATCAGATCATCTATGCATTGGCCCATATGGGCCGTCACAGCGGCGGCTGACAAAGGCCGCGCCTGCTTGCACGGAAATCGCGCCAGTGGGTCTCCGTGTGAACCCTTCGTCGTGCACATATCCGATGTTATGCGAAATCGGGCCAGCCCTCGCGCGACGGCTCCTGGAGCGGTCGGCGCGCCGTTAGCCGACGACGCGTAAGCTATCCCCGGCCTCGTCGATCGAGACCCACCGTCTCTTGATCGCGATCAGTCGATGAATGAATCGGTGGCAGCCAGCACAAACCAGCGCCATGTCCGCGACCCGCGTCGATGTGAGCCCCTTCGTCTCTGACAGCGGACGGATGTGGTGGGCTTCGAAGAAGCTTTCGCGCAGCCGGCGTTCTAGCGGGGGCGCGGCGAACCGACAGATGGTGCAGGTCAGCTGATCATCTGACTTTTGAGCGAGGAGTTTCTTCCTCAGGCGGCGATCCCGGCTCCGATGCCGAGAGGTCAACAAATGGCCCTCTACGAACACCTCGTCGTCAGGAAGGGTCTCTGCGGCCTCGCCCTGACCGATCGCTTCGCGGATCATGCTGGCCAGCGCCGCGACCTCCATGGCACGTGATCTCGGAAACTCTTCAACCAGTTCGCGATCCAAGATCGACGAAGACAAACCCCGGGTCGGGTCGATTGCGGAAAAGAGGTTCTGCAGTTTGAGGGCGACGCCGTCCGCGTTGCGGAAGGAAGGGCGCCGTCCCTCGGTCGGGTGGATCAAGGCACCCCTCAGAAGCGACGACAGGTCTACGACGTCTGGATGCCCCTTGTGGATCGGCGCGCCGAACCGATAGAGCAGGTCGAGCGCGAGCAGCGTCTCGTCTCGATTCCAATCTGCGTTACCTGCGCCTTGCGTTACCGGCATCGTGCGTCCCTCTAGGGTCGGACTAGGTCCATGACGCTTGAGCCTAGCGCGGTAGCCAGCCTTACCATAACCAGCAGACTGGGATTTCGCTTACCGCGCTCGATGCCGCCCACATAGGTCAGATCCAGGCCGGCCTCGAATGCCAGCTGCTCCTGCGTCAGGCCTTTGACCTGGCGAAGCTGCCGCACGTTCCGTCCTACGATCGCCCGCCAGTCCATCCGACGGATAGGCTGCGGTCGGGCATATAGTCTCTAGGGACGATAGTCCCTATTCGGGCTGGACGCCCGAGGTCCAACCCGATGCCTGATCCCGACAATCGAGGCCTCCAGGCGCTTGACGATGTGCTCGAAAGCCTGGCCGCCGCCGGCCGCAGCGTGCGAGCAATCACACTTCATCCCGACGGCCGAATCCAGATCGAGATGGGACCAGAAACCGAACCGAGCGCTCTCGACCAATGGCGTCGACAACGGAAAAGCTATCGGGGTTCGTGATTAATCAGATGCTTAGGCCCTGAAGACTGGCCGGTTGGGAAATGCCGCTTCGGGGCCGTTCCCCGTAACTCAGTGAATATATTCGATAAAATGGAGCGGGCGGCGGGAATCGAACCCGCACGAAAAGCTTGGGAAGCTTTCAGGCTACCACTACATCACGCCCGCGGAAGCTGGCGCCAGCCTAGCGGAATGCGCGGGACGCTCAAGCGCGGACTGACGCACGGCCGATTTCTCCAATCCTGTGACATTCACTCCGACATCAGAGTCTTTGTCATCTGCGCGACGTAAAGTATTCGTAGCAAATGTTTGGAGAACATCAGTCCGTATCCGGATCGACTGTAATAATTGCACGTTTTTCTGTCATTTGAACTTTGCATTGAAGTCCTAAAGGCGGCGACGGGATCGCCAGATCGTGTCGGAACGATGCGGCGGCGATCAACCCGTTTCCAACCCGAGGGGATATCGATGCTTCGTCTGACCAAGGTTCTGATGGCCGGTGCGGCCGTGATGGCGCTGGCCGCCTGCGGCTCCGCCGAAGTGGCGTCCCCCGGCGAGGGTGATTTCGGCTCCGGCGGCGGCACGGGTGGCGGCACAGGCCCCACCCCGCTTCCGCCCGGCACCCCGGCCGCTGACTGCCCCACGGGTCTGACCAATGTCGGCACCGTCGCCGCCGGCACCCTGCGCGCCTGCCAGCTGCCCGAGACGATCTCGGGCTCGCTGACCCTGTCGGTCCGCGCCGGCACTATCTACGCCATCTCGGGCCGCACCCAGGTCGGCACCGATCGCGGCGCCGACCCGGCCGCTCCGGTCGCCGGCAGCGTCCAGGGTATCCTGACCATCGATCCGGGCGTGAAGGTCTTCGCCTCGGGCGGTTCAGACTACCTGCTGGTCAACCGCGGTTCGCAGATCTTCGCCGAAGGCACCGCGACCCAGCCGATCATCTTCACCAGCCGCCAGAACGTCGAAGGCGCCACCAACCTGAGCTCGCAAGGCCAGTGGGGCGGCCTCGTCATCGCCGGCCGCGCGCCGACCGCCGTCTGCCCGGCGGGCGTCACGGCCCCGAACGCCTCGTGCGTCGGTCAGGTCGAGGGCACCAGCGCCAACTACGGCGGCAACACCCTCGCCGACAACTCGGGCCGCCTGCGCTACGTTCAGGTCAACTTCTCGGGCTTCGAACTGTCGCCGAACAACGAACTGCAGGCCCTGACCCTGGCCGGCGTCGGTTCGGGCACCACGGTCGAGTTCTTCCAGTCCTACAACTCGTCGGACGATGGCATCGAAATCTTCGGCGGCACCGTCAACCTGCGCAACATCGTCATCAACGGCGCTGATGACGACGGTCTGGACACCGACACGGGCTGGCGCGGTGGAGCCCAGTTCGGCATCATCACCCAGAAGCCGACGGCCGTGACCAACGGCAGCCGTGGCCTGGAATGGTCGGCCGCTCCGTCGGGCACCGCCTTCTTCGCCCAGCCCAAGGTCTCGAACTTCACCATCGTCGGCCGTAACGCCGCTGTGGCCGCTGACGCGCTCATCACGATGAACACCGGCACCCAGCCGACGGTCATCAACTCGGTGTTCACCAACCCGACGACCTCGGCCGCCGCCTGCCTGGACATCGACGACGCCCAGACGGTCACTAATGCCCCGATCTTCCGCTCGGTCTACTTCGCCTGCTCGCGGCCCTATGAGGACGACTCGAACGTGAACGCGGCGGCCACCGCCGCAGTGTTCATCTCGGCCACCAACGTGAACAACACGGCCGCCGGAACCTCGACGATGACGGCCCCGGCCGGCGCGACGATGACCAACAACGGCCTGACCTTCATCAACGGCGCCAACGAGACGGCCGTCGTGGCGACCAACGGCAACGCCCTCTACCCGTTCTTCACGTCGGTGACCTACATCGGCGCCGTGCGGAACACCGCCGACACCTGGTACCTCGGCTGGACCTGCGGTCTGGCGGCCGGTTCGACCTGCTGATGACGAAGACCGGGGCGGCCCTTGCGGGCCGCCCCGATCTCGCCGTCCCTTTCGTTGAACCCCTTCAAGGCGCAGATCATGAAGACGCTCTCCCTGACCCTGAGCGGGGTCCTGCTGGCCACCAGCGCGTTGATCGCGCCGGGGCTCGCCTACGCTCAATCCGCTCCTGCCGAAGCTCCCGCCCAGGTCGCGGCGGCGGCTGAACCGCAGGACGACTCAACCCAGGTCGACGAGATCGTCGTCCTCGGCCGCTACATTCCCGAACCGAACCGCGAGAGCCCGGAAGTCGCGGCCTTCCTGACCGCGGAAGACCTGGCTCGCACCGGCGATTCCAACGCCGCGGAGGCCCTGACCCGCGTGACCGGCCTGTCGATCGTGGAAGGCCGATTCATCTATGTGCGCGGCCTGGGCGAGCGCTACTCCTCGGCCATGCTGAACGGCTCGCCCCTGCCGAGCCCCGAGCCGCTGCAGCGCGTGATTCCGCTGGATCTGTTCCCGTCCGACATTCTGGCCGGCGTAACCGTCCAGAAGACCTACTCGGCCAACTATCCCGGCGAGTTCGGCGGCGGTCTGATCGACCTGCAGACGATCTCGACCCCGTCGGATCCCTTCTTCACCTTCAAGGCCTCGCTCGGCGCCAACACTGAGACTACGGCGCAGGACGGCCTGATCTATTTCGGCGCCCGCACGGACTTCCTCGGCTTCGACGACGGTACTCGTGACATTCCCGGTCCGATCGATCTTGCCTTCGGTTCGGGCAAGCGCATCAACGCCAACAACTACACGGCCGCCGAACTGCGCCGCATGGGCCAGTCGCTGATCAATTCGCCGCTGCGCCTGCTGCAGCGCGAGCAAAGCCCGGTCAACTTCGGCCTCGGCATGACCGCCGGCGCGGCCATGGATACCGAGATCGGCACTGTCGGCGCCGTCTTCGTCGCCGGCTACGACAACGCCTGGAAGAGCCGCGAGGGCGTGCGCCAGACCGGTCGCCTCGATGCGGGCCGCCTCGTCATCGCCAATGACTTCGGGTTCCAGTCGACCCAGAACGACATCGGCCTGAACTTCCTCGGCGGCCTCAGCCTCGTCAACGGCGACAATGAGATCAAGTGGACGAACCTCTACGTCCGCAACGTGACCAAGGAAGCCCGCAGCCAGGAAGGCTTCGACGACGCCGCCGGCTCGACCCGTCGCACGGATCTGACCGCCTGGTACGTTCGCCAGTTGCTGTCGACCCAGCTGACCGGCGAGCATTTCTTCGGCGAAAGCTGGGAGTTCAACTGGCGCGCGGCCTACGCCCAGACGTCACGTGACGCGCCCTACGAGACCCAGTTTGGCTACGGCAATAACGCCGCCGGCGCCTATATCCACTCGATCCAGTCGAACTCCACCGCCTTCAGCGAACTGAATGACGACGTCGTCTCGGGCGGCGCGGACCTCAGCTACATTCTGCCGCTGTCGGACTATCGCGAAGCCAAGTTCACGGTCGGGGCCTCGGCCTATGACAACAACCGCGACTCGGCCGAGCGGCGCCTGCGCTTCAACGCCATCAACACGCTTTCGGCCGACCAGCTGGAATCGCGCGTCGACTATCTGTTCTCGGACTTCAACATCGGCCCCTACCTCCAGCTCGAGGAAGTGACCGGGTCGAACGGCGCCTCCGCCTACGAAGGCCAGTTGACGGTCAACGCCGTCTACGCCCAGGTCGAGGCCGAGGTGATCCCGCTGGTCAACCTGACCGTCGGCGTCCGCTACGAGGACGGCGAACAGACCGTCAGCCCGATGGATCTGTTCGGCGCCACGACGGGCCTGCGTCGCACCACGATCGACGAGCAGTACGTCCTGCCCGCCGCCACGGTGACCTGGAACTTTGCCGAGGACATGCAGCTGCGTCTGGCTGCGTCCAAGACCATCGGCCGTCCGCAGTTCCGCGAACTGGCCCCGCAGCAGTACCGCGATATCGAGACGGACCGGACCTTCATCGGCAACCAGTTCCTGGTCGATACCGAGATCACGAACCTGGACGCCCGCTTCGAATGGTATTTCGCCCGCCAGCAGTTCATCACGGCCGGTGTCTTCTACAAGGACCTCGAAAATCCGGTTGAATCCAGCGTCGTGGACCAGGGCTCGAACATCTCGC
This sequence comes from Brevundimonas sp. DC300-4, assembly GCF_049897365.1. Taxonomy (NCBI): domain Bacteria; kingdom Pseudomonadati; phylum Pseudomonadota; class Alphaproteobacteria; order Caulobacterales; family Caulobacteraceae; genus Brevundimonas; species Brevundimonas sp. DC300-4. The sequence continues at coordinate 68,107 of NZ_JAFCWC010000006.1, read as the reverse complement.
AGACCTTCCTGAACGCGCCCCGTGCGCGGATCGTAGGCGCCGAGATCGAGGCCAAGAAGTATCTCGAGTTCCCCGACAACGGCATGGACTTCATCGCCAACAAGCGCTGGTTGATCCAGGCGAACTACACCTACTCGGACTCTGAAGTGACCGTTGAGGCCGGCGACAAGGTCCTGACGCAGAGCGGGCTGGGCGTGGCGGAAAACGCGTCCTTCTACGTGGTCGACGGCAGCCGTCTGCAAGGCCAGTCGGACCACGTCGCCAACGTGCAACTGGGCTGGGAAGATGACGTGGCTCGCTCGCAGGCGACCTTCATCATCAACTATGTGTCCGAGCGGACCTCGGCCCGGAACATCGCCGGCAATCCGGACCTGATCCAGGATCCCGGTACGTTCCTGGACTTCGTCTACCGCAAGGACTTCGACGTCATCGGCCGTGAACTGGGCTTCGCCCTGGAACTGCGGAACCTGCTCGGCACCAGCTACTCGGAGTACGAAGAGCTGGGTTCGACCAAGATCGACGTCAACTCTTATGACCTGGGCCAGAGCGCCTCGATCAGCCTGACCGCCCGCTTCTAAAGGGGGCTTACGATTTCAAAGACCGGGGCCGTCCACCGCGAGGTGGGCGGCCCTTTTCTGTTCAATCCTCCCCCGTTGGGGGAGGGGGACCGCGAAGCGGTGGAAGGGGCCCGAACCAAACATCGAGTTCGTGGTTGGCCCCCTCCGTCACGTCGCGAAGTGCGCCGCGCCACCTCCCCCGTTGGGGGAGGATCTAGTCCGCCCGGTAGACCACCTCCCCGTCCACGATGGTCAGCACCGCGTGCCCTTTGGGGATGTCTGCCTCGGAGACGGTCATCAGGTCGATGTCGAAGGCGGTGAAGTCGGCGCGTTTGCCGACCTCGATGGTGCCCAGCTCGTTTTCGCGGAACGAGGCGAACGCCGGCCACAGGGTGAACATCTTCAGGGCCGTGGCGCGGTCCACGGCCTCGTTCGGGCGCCAGTCGGGCCCCTGGAAGCCTTCCAGATCGCGGCGGGCGACGGCGGCGTAGAATTCGATCAGTGGATCGCCGCGCTCGACCGGGGCGTCGGAGCCGCCGACCACGACGACGCCGAGATCCACCAGACTGTGCCAGGCATAGGCGCCGTCCAGGCGAGCGTCGCCGAGGCGGGCCGATGCGAAGTGGAAGTCGCCGATGGCGTGGCTGGGTTGCATCGAGGCGATGACGTGCAGGTCCCGGAACATCGGCTCGTCCCCGGGGCGCAGGATCTGGGCGTGCTCGACGCGCCAGCGGGGTTGGGCAAGGCCGCGTTCACCGGCGGGCACGGCGGCCATGGCGTCGCGGTACCAGGTCAGGACCTCGGTATTGCCCCGGTCGCCGATGGCGTGGGTGGCGACCTGGATGCCGCTGCGCAGCGCGTTCTCGTAGAGCGGGGCCATTTCCTCGCGCGTCGTCTGCATCAGGCCCGACGTGTGGGGGGCGTCGCTGTAGGGTTCATGCAGGGCGGCGCCGCGCGAGCCGAGAGCGCCGTCGACATAGTATTTGATGGCGCGGGTGATGATCCGTCCGTCGGCGACGCTGCGGGGCCCCGAGGCGATCAGGGCGGCGCCGCCGTCAGGGGTGACCGAGTTGTAGACTCGCAACGGCGCCTCCCCGGCCTCGGCCATCTGCTCCAGCAGGGGGATGTCGGACCAGGGCGCGCTCATGAAATGGATCCCGGTCCAGCCGTAGCGGGCCTCGACCCGGAAGCCGGCGCGATAGGCGTTCCGCTTCGCCTCGGGATCGGCCTGGGGCATCAGGGGCGCGAGCAGGGACATGGCGGCGTCGACGATGAAGCCGGTCGGTTGTCCATCGGCGCCCTTGGCGATCTCTCCGCCCGAGGGGGCGACCGTCGAGGCATCGATCCGGGCGGCGGCGAGAGCGGGCGAGGAGGCGGTGATGGCGTGGCCGTCGGCGCGCTCCAGCAGAACGACGCGGCCGGGTGCGGCGGCGTCGAGGTCGGCGGCGGTCAGGAAGCGGGCGCCGTTGGCACTTTCGGGCCAGCGGGTCTCGATCCAGCCGCGACCGATGATCGGACCGTCGGGGTGGGCCTCGGCCCAGGCGGTCAGCCTGGCCATGGCGTCGACGACGGAGGACGAGCCCTCGAGGTTCAGCGTCAGCTCGCGCCAGCCGATGCCGTCGAGGTGGGCATGGCCGTCGGTGAAGCCCGGGAACAGGGTCGCGCCGTCAAGATCGATGACGGTCAGACCCTCGGTCGAGGGTGCATCGGCGGCGGCCCCGACCCAGGCGATGCGGCCGTCGCGGGCGATCACGACCTCGGCCGTCGGGGCGGCGTCATTGCCGGTGTGGATGGTTCCGCCCCGGATGAGCAGGTCCTGGGCCTGTGCGGGGAGGGCGAGGGCGGCGAGGGCGGCGGCGGTCAGGAACGAACGGAACATGGGGTCACCGGGCTGGCGGAAATCGGACGGCGGAGTTGCGGGGATCGCGCGGCGAAGGTCAAGGTTTGGTCGAGCGGAGATCGGCCCGGTCTCCAAAACACCGTCCGAAGCGTCCGAAGCGTGCGGGGAAGACGTCCAGACTCAGGAAATTGGAGTCCAGATAGTCCGTAGAGTCTACTCGGCTGGGGGGCGTGATGGCGATGTCAAAGACCGCGACCAGTGTCTCACGGTTTTCGGGAGCGGTTGGGATAAGGCCTCTGAATAATTCCGACCGTTGATTTCAAGGGCGGATTCGGCCGATCCGTTGATGGGTATGGGGTGCCGAACCTTCTCCCTCTGGGAGAGGGCTTGAGGCTCGCAGAGCGAAGCGATGCGCCAGCCGAAAGGGTGAGGGTCGTGCCTCACCGGTTTGCATCCGACCCTCACCCTTTCGCGCAAGTCCGATCGCCTGACGGCTCCCGGGCGCTCAAGCCCTCCCCCACCGGGAGAGGGAAGATTAACCTGCGACCGGAGACGGAACGCCCACCACCCCGTCCACCGATCCTGTGGTGACCGGGTGATAGCCCGGCCGCGCCGTCGCATAGACGCGCGTCGCGATGGGACGGCCCCAGTCGCCCTGGCCCCACAGCGAGGTGTAGAGCGGCAGGACGAATTTTCGGCGGCCCTGCGAGGTCAGGAAGCGTTCCAGCGTCGGCACGGCCGGCTGGTAGCGATGGGCGACGGCGATCTGGAGCCACTGGAACAGGACCTCGGCATTGCCCTCGGCGCGCAGGTTGAGGGTGGTCTCGAGGTCGGCGAGCTGGGCGCTGGTCAGCCACGGGCGCGTGGCGGCGGCGCCTTCAGGACGCCAGGCGAGGAAATGCTGGCGTTCCTGCGTCGACCAGCCGGACCAGGGGATGGCCGAGGCCGGGCCCTTGTCGGCGAAGAAGGCGTCGGCGGCCGTGTCCACGGCGGTCAGGGCGGTCGAGACCGGCGCCTGGGCATTCGACGGCAGGCCCGGCTGATAGACCCAGTTGTCGAGCTGCAGCTCGCGCTCCAGCGCGGAATCGCCACGCACCAGGTTGGCGCGAATATCGATCAGGAAGCCGCCGGCGGTCATGGGCCTGAAGGCGTTGCGTTCAAAATAACCCTTCAGCCAGGCGTCGAAGCGCTCACGGCCGACGATCCGCTCGATCGTGCGCAGGAAGGCGGCGCCTTTCTCATAGGGGATGTCGTTCAGACCGTCGTCGGGATCGCGACCGTCGAGGTCGACGTGCAGGCGGGTATCGAGCGGGGCCATGTCGGCCAGCGACGACTGCAGGTCGTTCCAGCCCAGGACCTGGAGCATCAGGGCGCGGTCGCGGCCGTAGACCGCCTCCATGATGCGGTTCTCGAAATAGGTGGTCGTGCCCTCGTTGAGCCAGATGTCGGCCCAGGTGGCGTTGGTGACGAGGTTGCCGGACCAGGAGTGGGCCAGTTCGTGGGCGACCAGCGAGACCAGCGACTTGTCGCCGGCGACGACGGTCGGGGTGGCGAAGGTGAGGCGCGGGTTCTCCATCCCGCCGAACGGGAAGGACGGCGGCAGGATCAGCAGGTCGTAGCGGCCCCAGCGGTAAGGACCGTAGAGGGCCTCGGCGGCGTCGACCAGTTGGCCCATTTCGGAGAATTCGGCCTTGGCGGCGTCGAGACGGCCGGGCTCGGTCCAGACGCCGACGCGGGCGCCTTCGGACGCAAACTTCAGGTCGCCGACCGCCAGGGCGATCAGATAGGGCGGGACCGGGTTGGTCATGCGGAAGCGGTAGCTGTGCATCTTGCCGCCGGGGCCCTCGGCGGCGCGCTCGCCGTCGGGGGTCAGCATCTCGGCGGACATGACCGCGGTCAGGGCCTCGGGGACGGTGATCTTCGCCGAATAGGTCTGGCGGATGCCGGGGCTGTCCTGGGTCGGGACCCAAGTACGGGTCAGGATGGCCTGGCCCTGGCTGAACAGGAAGGGTTGCTGGCCGCCGGCCGTCTGGGCCGGGGTCAGCCACTGGAGGGCCGCGGCGTCGGGGCGGGTGGAATAGGTCACCACGATCTTCTCCACCTTGCCGGGCTCGAAGGCGGGGACGGTGACCGTCAGGGCCTGGCCCTTGATCGGATCCTCGGCGCCGAGGGCGAACTGAAGCGCATTGCCCTTGTCGTCGGCGACGGAGCGGATCTCGAGGTTCTTGATGTCGAGGATGATCTGGGTCGCGCCGGGCTCGCCCGTGACGTCGAGCGTCGCCGTGCCCGACAGGGTCTTTGTGGCGAAGTCGGCGGTCAGGTCGAGATCGACGTGTCTGACCCGCGCGATCTGGGGCTGGGCCCAGGAGTGGACGTCCCGCTCATAGGTCACCGGCGCCGTGGCCGAGGCGGGCAGGGGCGGCATGTCGGACTTCGTGTCGCCCTGACCGCAGGCGGCGAGCAGGGCGAGGGTGGAAGCCATCACGGCGAGGCGGGCGCGGGACATCAAGGCGTACTCCGAAACGTTTCGGCGCGGAGGGAGCCCTGAAAGCGTGGCGAGATCAAGGGGGCGTCGCGCCCCGCGGCCTACTCGGCGGCGACCGGGACCGGATTGCGGGCCACGAACAGCCTGCCGCGTTCGGCCAGCAGAACGAAGCCCAGGGCGGCGATCCCGCAGGCGGTGATGCCCAGGGTCATGGGCACGACCGTGCCGTTGAACGACTGGCCGATGGCGAAGCCGATCAGCGAGCCGATGATGGTCGAGATGAAGCCCTGGGCCGAGGAGGCGGTGCCGGCGATATGGCCCATCGGCTCCATCGCCATGGCGCCGAAGTTGCCGGCCAGAAGGCCGAAGCAGAACATGGTGCAGGCCTGCAGGATGCCGAAGGTCCAGATGGTCTCGTGGCCGCTGAGCGTGACCATCAGGTGGAGGGCGCCGAAGGTGATGAAGCCCAGGAGCGCCGTGTGGCCGATCATGCGCGAGCCCAGCTTCTCGACCAGTTTCGCGTTGACGACGGAGGCGATGGCGATGCCGCCGGCGATCAGGGCGAAGACGGTGGTGAACAGGGCCGGGGCCTCGAACACGTCGAAGAAGATCTGCTGCGACGAGTTGATGAAGGCGAACAGGGCGCCCGTGATCGCCGTCATGGCCAGGGTGTAGCCGATGGAGACGCGGTTGGTGACGGCCTCCCTGAACGCCAGGACGATGCGGTTCGCCTCGATCGGAAGGCGATCCCGGGGGTGAAGCGTCTCGGGCAGGCGCAGGCCGGCCCAGATCATCAGGGCGACGCCTGCGAAGGCGAGAACGCCGAAGATCGCCTCCCACGGCGCGACCAGAAGGATGGCCTGACCGAGGGAGGGGGCGATGACGGGGACGCCGAGGAAGACGAGGAAGCTGAGGCTCATCACCCGCGCCATTGTCCGGCCCGAGAAGCGGTCACGTACGATGGAGACGGCCAGAACGCGGGTCGCGGCCGAGCCGAGACCCTGACCGACGCGGGCCAGGATCAGGGTCTCGAACGTCGGGGCCAGCATGGCGACCAGGCTGAAGACGACATAGATGCCGACGCCGATCATCAGGATCGGCTTCCGGCCGAACCGGTCGGCGAGCGGGCCGTAGACGATCTGCATGCCGCCGAAGCCGAGCAGATAGGCGGTGATGACCCACTGGCGGCTGTTGTCGGAGGCAACGCCCAAGGCATCGCCGATATCCGGCAGGGCCGGCAGCATGGAGTCGATGGCCAGGGCATTGAGCGCCATCATCAGGGCGATCATGCAGACGAACTCCGGGAAGCCCGGGCCTTTGGGCTTGGCGATTTCGTCCGTGGTTGAGGTCATCATGTCCAGATGCGTGTTGGGTCGCCGCCCCGCAACCGGCCAGCCTGTAACTTTTCGCAACTGCGAGATGACGGTTGCGACGCAGGGACTAGGGCATGAACTGGATGGTGCGGGCGAACCTGTGATCGACCGCGGACCGGTCGGTCGTCGCATCCGCCATCAGGGCGATGGCGGCGTCACCGAAGCCCATGCCGGGATGGGTCTCTTCCAGAACGGCGCATTCACCGACGCGGCCGTCGGCGAAGGCCGTGCATTCGAGGGTCACCGCAACGCTCTGGAGCAGCGGCGCCGGAGCGGGTTCGAGCGCCGTCATCGACGCGGGTTCGACGGTGAGCGCCGCGCGGGTGAGAGTGGGCCGGCCCAGCGAGGGGTCGGCGAACAGGGCGAGGGCGAGGGTCAGAGCAATCATGGGACGGGCCTTTGGACTGCCGGATTAATGATCGGCGGACCGGAGCGTTCCCGCTGCGCGGCAGACGACATCGGACCTATCGCTGATGTGACCCGTTCGGCACACTGTGTGATCCTGACGGAAGGCGATCCATGGCGAAGAGACCGGCGACGGCGAAGAAGACCCTGTCGGCGGCGAACCTGAAGGCGCTCGGGGACGCGCGTCTGGCCGATCTGCTGATGGAGATGGCGGGCGAGGACGCGGGCTGGAAGCGGCGGCTGCGCATGGAGCTGGCGGCCGAGGTCGGGGCGGCCGATCTGGCGCTGGAGATCGACAAGCGGCTGAACACCCTGGCGGGCAGCCGGACCCGGGTGTCGTGGCGGAAGCGGCCGGAGTTGCTGGCCGACCTGACGACCGTCCGCCGGATCATTGTGGACAGGCTGGCGGCCATGGATGCGCGGCTGGGGCTGGACCGTCTGGTGGCCTGGTTCGACCTCTATCCGGGGCTGGCCGCGCGGGTGAAGGATCCAAAGGGCGAGCTGGCCCTGCTGTTCGACGGGTCATCGACGGAACTGGCCGCGACGGCCTCGCTGGCGGGGGCGGAGGTGGCGGCGCCGATCCTGATCGAGGCGCTGAATACGCGACTGTCGGAATGGGGAAGCTGGATCGGGCGCGGGGCGGCGGGGCTGAGCAGGCCCCTGGCGCGGGCGTTGCTGCTCGGGATCACCCAGGGGAGGCCCAGGCCCACTGGGCGGCTGGCGCTGGTGGTGAGGAAGCTGGCGGACCGGGCGGGCGACCTGGACGCCTGGGTCTCCTCGCTGCCGGAGGAGGATCGGGTCAAGCCGGAGATCGGCGCCGAGATCGCGCGACGGCTGGCCGAGGCCGGGCGTTCGGTCGAGGCCCGGGCGGCGCTGGAGGCGTCGCGGCCGAGGTTGGTCGAGGCGTCACGCTCGGGCCGGCGCGAACCGGAACCGCCGCCGCCTCCGCCGGAAAACTGGCTGACCGCCGAGATCGCCGTGCTGGAAACCGAGGGCGATGCGAAGGGCGCCAGCGATGCGCGCTGGATGCTGTTCGAACGGACCCTGGCCGAGGCGCCGCTGCGGGCCGAGATCGCCAAACTGTCCGACTTCGAGGACGTCGTCGCCCTGGACCGCGCCTTCGCCCACGCCGCCGCCTACCCTGACGCGACGGCGGGCCTGAGGTTCCTGATGACCTGGCCGGCGCTGCGCGAGGCGGGAGAGATGGTCGTGGCGCGGGCCGGCGACCTGCGCGGCTCGGCCGATGAGGTTCCGCTGTGGGCGTCGCGGCTGGAGGGACGGCATCCGGCGGCGGCCCTGGCGTTGATCCGGGCGCGAGCCGTGGCCCTGGCCCGCCTCGCGCTTGGCAGCGGTGGCGAGGAGATCGAGCATCTGGTCCAGCAGGCCGCAGCGCTGGCGGCCCAGACCGGCGACGACGGGCAGGACGGGTTTCTGATGGGTCTGGAGGAGGCGGCGCGGCCGGTAAGGCGCGGCTGGCGCTGAGAATGTGGTGCCCCGGGCCGGGGTCGAACCGGCACTCCTTTCGGAACCGGATTTTGAGTCCGGCGCGTCTACCAGTTCCACCACCGGGGCCCGCAGGGTTGCTGTAGAGCGAGGGAAGGCCTCGCGCTACAGCAGCCCTGCCATTTTTTGTGGGCTACTGCTCGCGACGCGGTCGCTCGCTGCTTGAGCCAGATTCTCAGCTGCGCCCCTTGCGTTCCATCATGGTGTAACGCACATCCCCGCCATGACCGAGCCTCTCCCCGACCTCGCCATCGTCTATGAGCATCCCGAATGGTTCGAGCCGCTGTTCGCGGCCCTGAACCGGCACGGGGTCAGCCATGTGAAGGTCCCGCTGGGCGACAGCACCTTCGATCCGGCCGGGTCGCCGGCGCCGGCGACGGTGGTGTTCTCAAGGGTGGCGATGTCGTCCTTCCTGCGCGAGCCGGAGCATCCGATCTTCTACGCCCAGAGCCTGTTCGAGCACTGGCAGGGACAGGGGACGCGGGTGGTCAACGCCTCGGCCCTGAACATCGACACCTCCAAGGCGCGGCAGATGTCCCTGATCGCCCGTCTGGGCCTGAAGGGGCCGGCGACGCGGGTGGCGCACCGGCAGGCGGACATTCCGGGGGCGGCCGAGGGGCTGCGCTATCCGGTGCTGGTCAAGGCCGATATCGGCGGGGCCGGGGCCGGCATCACCCGCTATGAGACGCCTGAGGCGCTGGCCGAGGCGGCCGGTGAAAAATGGTGCCCGGTAGGGGTCAACGGCATCTCCCTGATCCAGGAATATGCGCCGCGCCAGGACGGCAAGATCACCCGCGTCGAGACGCTGAACGGCAAGTATCTTTACGCCATCGATATCGAGAGCCCGGGCGACGCCTTTGATCTGTGCCCCGCCGACACCTGTCTGGTGCGGCCGGGCGCGCCGACCCTGACCATGACGAAGACGACGCCGCCGCCGGAGATCATCGAGGCGGTCGAGCGGCTGGCCGTCGCGGGCCAACTGGAGATCGGGGGCGTCGAATATCTGATCGACGACCGGGACGGGTCGGTCCTGTTTTACGACATCAACGGACTATCGAACTTCGTGGCCAGACCGGTCGAGGTGCTGGGCTTCGACCCGCACGACGATCTGGTCGACTGGCTCAAGGGTATTGTGGCGGAAGAAAAGGCGAAGCGCGCATGAGGTATGGATACTGGGCCCCCGTCTTCGGCGGCTGGCTGCGCAACGTCGCCGATGAGCGGGAGGCGTCGTGGGAGAATGCGTCGCGGCTGGTCAAGCGGTCCGAGGCCCTGGGCTATGACCTGACCCTGATCGCCGAGCTCAACCTGAACGACATCAAGGGGATCGAGGCGCCGGCGCTGGACGCCTGGTCCACGGCGGCGGCGCTGGCGGCGGTGACCGAGACGATCGAGCTGATGGTCGCGGTGCGTCCGAACTTCCACCAGCCGGCCCTGTTCGCGAAACAGGCGGCCAATATCGACCGGATCTCGAACGGACGTCTGGCCCTGAACGTCGTCTCGTCGTGGTGGGCCAAGGAGGCGGAGAGCTACGGCCTGCAGTTCGACCAGCACGACGATCGCTATGGCCGGACGGCGGAGTGGCTGACCGTGCTGTCGCGCCTGTGGACCGATAAGCGCGTCGACTTCGAGGGTAAATACTACACGCTGCAGGACGCGATCGTGGAGCCGAAGCCGACCTCCACCCCCGAACGGCCACGCCCGGTCATTTATGCCGGCGGGGAATCCGAGGCGGCCAAGACGCTGATCGCGAAACACTGCGACGCCTATGTCATGCACGGCGACGAGCCCGAGCATATCGCGGCGAAGATCGCCGACATGCGCGAACGGCGCGAGAGTTTCGGCCTGCCGCCGATGTCGTACGGCATGGCCGCTTATGCCATCGTGCGCGACACCCAGGTCGAGGCCGAACGCGAGCTGGAGCGGATCACGACCATTCCCGGTCTGGCGGACGGCACGCCCCCGGCGGGCTTCGCCAACTTCGACCAGTGGCTGTCGGGGACCGAGCTGGAGCGGGAGCTGAAGATCCGCGAATACAGCGTCTCCAACCGGGGTCTGCGCCCCGGCTTCGTGGGGACGCCTGAGACCGTCCGTGGACGGATGGAAGAGTTCGAGGCCGCCGGTCTGGACCTCGTGCTGCTGCAGATGTCGCCGCAGGAGGAAGAGATGGAGCGGTTCTCGGCCCAGGTGATCCGGCCGAACTGAGCGTCAGCGGGGACGCAGACGGCTCGGGATGGGCGGCAGGTCGAGGCCGAGGCCGTAGCGGACGTAGAATGAGACCCGGCGGTCCTCCATCGCCCCCGTCTCACCGTCCTTCATCTCGACGCGTCCGGTCCGGTGCGCGCCCAGCACGGCCGCGCGGCCGAAGCCGCCGCCTTCCGGAAACTCGCTCTCGACGCGGCACTGGCGGAGCGCCCCGCTGCTCGCGACCCCGCAGATCAGGGCCGTGACGCCCGTTTCGGAATCAGTCCGCGCGGGGAAGCTCGGCGTCGGCCTGTCACGCCACTGGAGCCCGGCGAGGTTCTCGCGGTCGGGCGCAGCGGTGCTGTCCTCCGGCATTTCGCGACCGCAGGCCTCGAAGACGCGTCCGATCGCCGAGGGCGAGGCTGGCAGGTCGACAGCGATCCGTCGCACCCGCTCGCCGTCAGGAACCCCGAGGGCGAAGCGGCCGCCGCGTCGAAGATCGCGCGCGACGTGGGCCGGCCACAGGGCGAAGGCGGACTGATTTCGACCGCCGCTGACCCAGAGGCTGTCGTCGTCGGTTCGCTCGCCCATCTGGTAGTCGAAGGTCTGGATCCCTTCGCGCGTCGGTAGACCGGAGACGACCACGCTCAGCGTCTCGCCCAGACAGCGGACGGCGACGCCGAAATTGTCGAAAGTGACGGCGGCGATGGTCAGATCCCGATCGGCGTCGTGGCCGAAGTCCCAGTCCTCGCCGTCCTGGGCTGAGGCGGGGGCGGCGAGCAGTAGCGCCAGTGCGCCGGCGATGACGGCTCTGGGCATGCAGGTTCCGATCACCGGCTATCGCATTCGAAAGACGTTGCGGAAGGCGATCATGCGGGGCGCGTACTGGCCCGGCGTTTCGCCCGGGCTGACGATGCGGGCGTTGTCGATCGCGGCGAGGGCGGCGCGTCCGAAGGCGCCGTCGACCGGGAACTCGGATTCGACGACGCATTGTTCCAGCCCGCCGTCGGGCTGGACCACGCAGGACAGTATGGCCGAGGCCTCGGCGTAGTTGGTTCGGGGATAACGCGGACGAGGCTCGCGCGCCCAGGTCACGCCGCGCGGCAGGCCGTCCTCCTCGATCTCGGGCAGAAGTTCGTCGCGCGGATCGACCGTAGGCCGGTCACAGGCGGTCAGGGTCTCATCGATGGCGGTCGGAGAGGCAGGCAGCTCGAGATCGTGGCGAAGGTTGCGACCGTCGCCCGCGCCGTTGGGGATGAGGATGCTGACGCGCCCGCCCTCCCGGACTTCCCGCGCCAGAGGGGCGGGATAGTCGGCCACGGCCACCGTGAGATCGGTGGTCACGTTCCAGATGGTCTCGTGGGGCTCGTCGTCGCCGATGCCGATCCGCAGCACACGGGTCCGGGCGCCGCGGGACGCCGCAGGCAGGCCGGCGATCACCGCGCCATAGACCCCGTCGACGCACCGGAAGGCCACGGTCAGACCGGAGTCCATCGGCATGAAGGCCATTACCGACTTCTGGTCCGGCCGGCGGACCATTTCCCAGTCGGTGGTCGCGTCCTGGGCCAGGGCGGACCCGGCGCCGGCGAGGGCGATCAGGGAGGCGAGGGCTTTCAGACGCATACGCTCACTCTCGACTGGGGAACGGATCAGGCGGCAGGGGCGGCCGCGACGTGGCTGTCGGTTCCGCCGGCGAGGACGCGACGGGCGCGGATGAACATCTCGATCCGCTGGACCACGATCATGCCGACGACGAAGACCAGGAAGGCGTCGGCGATGGCCAACGCATTCAAATGCCAGGCGGCAGCGTGGGGTTCCAGCACCGACCGCAGGGTGCTGCGGCCGAGGAAAAGGCCGATGATCAGGATGATGCCGAGGGGCGAGGCCTGGGCCTTCAGCGTGCCGTCGGGGTGGCGCTGGATGGTGGTCATCTTGCCGCGCCACCAGCCCGCCGCGCAGCCGAGGAGGAAGCCGAGGGCGAGCATGGCCCAGGCGGTCACGTCAAACGGCGTGTGATCAGCACCCGGCTCCATACTGGTGCCCCAGAGGGCCAGACCCATCAGGGGAACGATGATCGCAGGGGTGACCCACATCCATTTCGGTCGCAGCGTCCGAGGCGCGCGGTTCCTGAGCAGGATCAGCGGCACCATGATCACGAGCGCGATGAGCGGTGCGTACTGTTGCGGCGTCATGGCCGGGCTCTCCGTGACGGCACGTCGCCGTGTGGGTCAGATAAGCACGTTCAGCGTGTGCCGGGAAGCGGTCAAGGATCGCGTCAGACGGGTTGCACGACCTGTTCGATGGCCCCGAAGATCGAGCGGCGCCCGTCGTCGAGCATCTCGATGCGAACGGTGTCGCCGTGCTTCAGGAAAGGGGTCACGGCCGCGCCGCCGGTGATGGTTTCGACGGTGCGGATCTCGGCGATGCAGGAATAGCCCTGGCCGCCCTGATCGACCGGCTTGCCCGGGCCGCCGTCGGCGCCCTTGTTCGACACGGTGCCCGAGCCGATGATCGTGCCCGCGCCCAGGCTGCGGGTTTTCGCGAGGTGGGCGATCAGGACGCCGAAGTCGAAGGTCATGTCGACGCCCGCGTCGGCGGCGCCGAAGTCCTTGCCGTTCAACTGGACTGACAGGGCACCGGACAGCTTGCCGTCCTTCCAGCGATCGCCGAGGGCCGCGGGGGTGACGAAGACGGGCGACAGGGTCGAGGCCGGCTTGGACTGGACGAAGCCGAACCCCTTGCCGAGCTCGCCGGGGATCAGGTTGCGCAGGGAGACGTCATTGACGAGGCCGACGAGGCGGATACAGCCGCGCGCCTCCTCCGGCGTCACGCCCTGCGGCACGTCGCCGGTGACGACGACGATCTCGGCCTCCAGGTCGCAGCCCCAGCTTTCGTCGGCGAGCAGGATCGGGTCGCGGGCGCCCATGAAGTGGTCGGAGCCGCCCTGGTACATCAGGGGGTCGGTCCAGAAGCTGGCGGGCATCTCGGCGCCGCGCGCCTTACGCACCAGTTCGACGTGGTTCACATAGGCCGAACCGTCCGCCCACTGATAGGCGCGGGGCAGGGGGGCGGCGGCGTCGCGTTCGTGGAAGCGTCCGCGCGGCACGGCCTCGTGATCGAGGCTCTCGGCCAGGGCGCGGAGCCTGGGCTCGCAACGCTCCCAGTCGTCGAGCGCCGCCTGCAGGCTGGGCGCGATCAGGAAGGCGTCGGTGAACCAGGCGAGGTCCGAGGAGACGACCACGAGGCGACCGTCACGGCCGTGCTTGAGCGAGGCGAGTTTCATGAGTTCAGGCTAGGCGTTTTCGGCTCGCCTGCAAACCATCAGGCGCCGCAAGATCAGCGGGAGAACGCTCGTCTCGCCTCACGGAGTTCGCGGATTCGCGCCGTACCGTCGGACCAGTGATCGTGGAATTTGCGCACGGCCCGGCTGAGAGCATCGATCTGTTCGGGCCCGGTCATGTGGCGGGTCCCGTCCGGATGGGCGTCGTCAACGTGGCTTCCGTGATTCGTATTGTCGTGGCCGCCGCCCGGATGATGATGGCCCGCCTCGCCGCAACCTCCAGCCCCGGCGACGGGCAGGCCGCCGACGTAGACCTGATTGATCGTCACCGACGCGGGCTTGCAGGTGCAGTTCCGGGGCGTGGCGCAGGTGCAGCCATGCGAGTTTCTGTCGTCGTGGTCGGCGCTGTGGCCCGCGCCATGGGCGTCCGGGGCCGCCGTGACCTCGCCGGCCAGTGCGTTCTCGAGCGCTTCGAACCGGCCAGCGATACCGCCGGCCAGGTCCAGCACGGGGCCGAGGCGCTCGCGGATGACGGCCTTCAGCGCTTCCGCACGAGACTTGAGGTCGTTGCTGGAGGCGCCCATGGCGGCGTTGGACGCCTTCAGGATGGCCTTGTGTATGTCAGCCGGGGCCTTGTCGGCATCCCGGTCCCCCGACTGTTCCAGATGCCACCGGCCGAGGAAGAACATGCCCGCCGCGACGGCCAGCAGGAGCAGAAAGAGGATCAGGGCCAGCAGTGGCGACAGGCCCAGGAACAGGGGCTCGTCCACGCGGGAATAGACGCCCTCGGCCGCTTCGAAATCCGATGGATACATGCCCATTTCCCGCAATCGCCGAACGCCGTGCGATCATGGCGCAGGGGCGAACGCCTGACCACGGAAAAGGTTAACGGCGGACTGTGAAGGTTGTGGGTGTCGCCGCTCAGCGTCTCAGGGGGCGTGCAGGATGGCGCGGGCTTCTACGCCCTCGCGGGCGGCGGCGGCGGCGTCGCGGACCTCGACCTCGACAATGATCGCGCCCTCGGGATCCAGCGCCCAGAGGTAGCGGCGCTCTATCTCGACCGTGCGGCCGGATGGGGCGAAGCCTTCGAAACTGTCGCCCCAGGGGGTGATCCGCTTGAGTTCGGGCCAGGTCATGGCGCAGGCGGCGTTGAGCTCCTCCTGCGCCATGACCGTCAGTTCGTCCGACATCAGGCCATGACTCCGCCGGGCGCGGTGAACCCGGACACGGGCGCGTCGCCGGTGTTCACGACTTCGGACGGTTCGAAGATCAGGACCTCCGCCTCCTCGTCCGCGCCGGTACGGTGTTCGACGCCCTTGGGCACGACGATGAACTGACCGGGATCGAGGGTGACGATGCGGTCGCGGAACTCGACCCGGAACCGGCCCTTCCAGACCAGGAACATCTCCTCGGCCTCGGCATGGGTGTGCCAGGGGAAGATGCCCTGGACCTTGACCAGCCGCAGGTCCTGACCGTTCAGCTGGGCCGCGATCCGGGGCCGCCAGTGGTCGGAGAAGCCCGCGAACTTTTCGACGAGGTCGACGGCTGAGGTCACGGGCGCGGCTCGTCGCCGTAGATGGCGACCGCGGCGGGGGCGTCGGCGCGGATGGAGCCGCGGTACATGCCGGTGGTGGTCATGGCGAAAGCCGGGCGGCCTTGCGCGTCCATGACGATGACCCCGCCGGATCCGCCCAGCGACAGGGCGTCGTCGACCTCGGCCTGGGCTGCGACCTGACCGGTCGCGCCGTCGGCGATGCGGGAACAGATGTCGCGCGCCACCGAGGCGCGGATGTAGAATTCGCCGTCGCCGGTCGCCGAGACCGCGCAGCCGTCGCGGTTGGAGGCGTAGGTGCCGGCCCCGATCACCGGCACGTCGCCGACCCGGCCCCAGCGCTTGCCGGTCGTGCCGCCGGTCGATGTGCCGGCCGCGAGGCGGCCCTGACTGTCGAGAGCGACGGCGCCGACGGTGCCGAACTTGCGCTCGTTCAGGGGCGGGGCAGGCTCCAGCGAGGCCATGCCGGCGGGCGGGGCGCCGGCGGGCCGTTCGGGGATCGGCAGGTTGTTGTCAGTCAAGAATTTCAGAAGCCCCTGCCAGCGGCGCTCGGTGAAGAAGAAGGACGGGTCGACCTGCTCCAACCCCTGCGAGGCCGCGAAGGCATCGGCGCCCGAGCCGATCAGCATGACGTGGGGGCTCTGCTCCATGACCGCGCGGGCGGCGGCGATCGGGTGGCGGGTGGTGGTCAGGCCCGCCACGGCGCCGGCTGTCAGGTCCGAGCCGTTCATCACAGCGGCGTCCAGTTCGTTGCGGCCGGCGGCGGTGAAGACCGCGCCGCGCCCGGCGTTGAACAGGGGATCGTCCTCCATGAGCTGGATCGCGGCCTCGACAGCGTCGAGCGCCTCGCCGCCGTTGCGAAGGACCTCGGCCCCGGCCTCCAGCGCCCGCGTGAGGGCGGCGCGATAGGCGGCGTCCTGTTCCGGCGACAGGTTCGCGCGCTCGATGACGCCCGCTCCGCCATGGATGGCGAAGGACCACTGGGGGCGGTCCTGCGCGGCGGCGGGAGAGGCGAGAGCCAAGGCGGCGATGAGGGCGGGCAGGAGTTTCATGGGACACACCATATCAATCTGTCTCCTCCCTGTCGCCTTAGGCAATGGGGAGGTGGCTCGAAGCGAAGCGGAGAGACCGAGGGGTTCTGGACGGTGGCGAAAACCCCTCCGTCGGCTCGCATAGAGGCTCGCTGCCACCTCCCCATCGCTTCGCGACAGGGAGGAGACACCAGTCAGGGCTCACGCTTGTGATGCGACCATTTCCAGACGCGATAGGCCAGGATCGGAGCGAAGCCGCCGATCAGGGCGCCGGCCAGGACGGGCCAGAAGCCCATCTGGAGCCACTGTCCGATCAGGCCGCCGACCACGGCCGCGACGAGCGGGCCGAGGAACGGCAGCCAGGAGGGAGGCGCGATCTTAATTGGCGTCGACCTTGATGACCCCGCGACGGATCTGGTCCAGCTCGATGGAATCGAACAGGGCCTGGAAATTGCCGTTGCCGAAGCCCTCGTTGCCCTTGCGCTGGATGATCTCGAAGAAGATCGGCCCGAAGGTGTCCTGGGTGAAGATCTGGAGCAGCAGGCCCTCCTCGTCCGAGCCGTCGATCAGGATGCGGTTCTTGCGCATGCGTTCGACGTCATGACCGTGGTTGGGCAGGCGTTTATCGATCAGTTCGAAATAGGTCTCGATCGTGTCCTGGAACACCACGCCGCGCTCACGCATGGTTTCCACGGTGGCGAAGATGTCGTCGGTGGCCAGGGCGATGTGCTGGATGCCCTCGCCGTTATAGCGACGCAGGTATTCCTCGATCTGCGAGTTGTCGTCCTGGCTCTCGTTCAGGGGGATGCGGATCGCGCGGTCGGGCGCGATCATCGCCTGGGAGAAGAGGCCCGTCGCCTTGCCCTTGATGTCGAAATATTTCTGCTCCTCGAAGGCGAAGATGTCGCCGTAGAAGCCGGACCACGTTCGCATCTGGCCGCGCTTCACATTGTGGGTCAGGTGATCCAGCAGGTGCAGGCCGACGTTGTTCTTGCGCTCGGCCTCCTCCCAGCCCTCGATCTCGTCCCAGCTGTCGTAGAGGGAGCCGGTCTCGCCATAGGCGTCGATGATGTAGAGCAGGCTCCCGCCGATGCCGCGCAGCGCATAGGCACCCTCGCCCAGCGCCCCGCCGCCATGCATGTCGGCCGGATGGGCGCCGCGCGCCACGGCCTCGTCATAGGCCTTCTTCGCATCGTTGACCCGGAAGGCCATGCCGTTGGCCGAGGGGCCGTGGTCGCGCGCGAATTCGCCGGCGTGACCATCGGGCCTCGTATGGACGAGGAAGGTGATGTCGCCCTGCTTCATGCGCACGACGCCATTCTTCGGATTCACATGCGTCTGGACGAAGCCCATCACCTCGATCTGTTTGATCATGGCCTGGGGATCGGGGCCGGTGAACTCGACGAATTCAAAGCCGTCGACGCCCAGCGGGTTCTCGTAGGCGGGAATGGTGGCGTCAGCCGTGCGTGCGGTCAGGTCGTCCATGGGGCGTCTCCTGCAATGTTGCGGGACCGGAGCATGCTTTTTGAGGGCGGGGCCGGTCGATTGGCGCGGAACCTAGTGGTGCCGGGACGACAAGCCAAGTCGGGTATGATCACGATGGAAAGACCGACGCTGCGGCGCCGAGGCGGATGGACCGGCGATCCCGTTCATTGCTAGGGCTGGAGACGATCTCCGGGGACGCTCATGCTGCGCAAACTCTACGACTGGGTCTTCGAACAGGCGCGCAAGCCCTATGCCGAGAAGACCATGGCGATGGTGTCCTTCGCCGAGGCGTCGTTCTTCCCCATCCCGCCGGACGTGATGCTGGCGCCGATGATCCTGTCGCGGCCGGATCGGGCCTATCGCTATGCGGCGGTCTGTTCGATCGCATCGCTGCTGGGCGGGCTGCTGGGCTATGCGATCGGCGTCTTCCTGGAGCCGGTGGCCGTGCGGCTGCTTGAGTTCTTCGGCCACGGCATGGACATGCGCGTCTATCAGTCATGGTTCGCGTCGAACGGCTTCCTCGTCATCCTCGGCAAGGGGCTGACGCCGATCCCGTTCAAGCTGGTGACCATCGCCGCCGGCATGGCCCATTTCCATCTGGGTCTGTTCATCCTGGCCGTGGCGATCACGCGATCGGGCCGGTTCTTCCTCGAGGCCTGGATTCTCAAGACCTGGGGACCGTCCATGCTGGCGATCGTCGAGAAGCGGCTGGTCCTGTCGTTCGTGATCGCCCTTGTCTTGCTGGTCGGCGGATTCCTTGCGCTGAAGCTTCTGTGATCCTTCCCCATCGGGGGAGGGGGACCATGCAGTGGTGGAGGAGGCCGACTCCAGACGCCGAGTGTGGCGTTAGCCCCCTCCGTCACGTCGCGAAGGCGCGCTGCGCCACCTCCCCCGATGGGGAGGATTGGATCGACGGACGCTCAGGGTCGGTCTAAGAACGAAATCATGAGAAGCGCCTATCGTCTCCTGACCCGTTGGTGGACCGCCTTCGCCCTGGCGATTTCGCTGGCGATGCTAGGCGCAGCCCATGCGTTCGAGCGGTTCGCCGGCCTCAGCCCCTGCAACCTCTGCCTCAAACAGCGCGAGGTGTTCTGGGGCGCGGTGGCCATCTCACTCGTGGCCACGCTCTGGGCCCTCATCAGTCAGTCGCGCCGGGGCACGCCGCGCATCGCCGCCTTCCTGCTGTTCGCCGTCTTTGCCACCGGCGCGATCACCGCCGGCTTTCATGCCGGGGGTGAGCTGAAGTGGTGGGACCTGCCGGCGCTTTGCGCCGGCGGCGGCGCGGGCGCGGACCTGGAAGGCCTGACCTCGCTGGCGCTGGGCACCGGTCCGGCCGTTCGGATCGCCCTGTGCGACGCGGTGACGTGGAGCTTCCTCGGCCTGTCCATGGCAGGATGGAACGCCCTGATCTCCGCTGCGCTTGCAGGGATCAGCCTGCTCGCCGCCAAGAGACCCAAGGATGCCAGAGCCCCTCGCAACTGAACCCCGCCGCACGCCTTTGCCCCGTCCGGGGCGGGGAGCGATGCGCGCTCGGATGGCCCAGATCCTGCGCGTCGATCACGCCGGGGAGTTTGGGGCCGTGAAGATCTACGAGGCGCAAGCGCGGATCTTCGGGGGCGTGCGCGGCAAGGCGACGATCACTGCCGACATGGTCGAGATGCAGGCCGGCGAAGCGGTGCACAAGGCGCGCTTCGATGCCTTGTTGACACAACACGGCGTGCGGCCGACGGCCATACTGCCGCTATGGTCCCTGGCGGCGACCGGGCTGGGGGCTGCGACAGCCCTGATGGGCGAGAAGGCGGCGCATGCCTGCACCGAGGCGGTGGAGAGCGTGATCGAGCAACACTACGCCGATCAGATCGCCGAGCTGGCGGACCGCGAGCCGGAACTGGCGGCGGAGCTGACGAAATTCCGCGACGAGGAGCTGGAACACCACGACCACGCGGTTGCGCATGGCAGCCGGGAGGCGCCGGGGTATCGGTTGCTCAGCGCCGTGATCAAGGCGGGATGCCGGGTGGCGATCAAGGTGTCGGAGCGGGTCTAGCCTGCCTTCTCCGGTTGCGGGAGCAGGAAGCGGTCACAGCTCGAACGTCACCACCCCACGCTTCGCCGACCGCTCGTGCGGCCCACGACGGTCGCGGATGACCGCCTGGATAGAATCGATCCGTCGACGCTGATGCAGCGACTGGGTCTCCATGGCGGTCTGCCTTCGCTGATCGGATCAGAACGGCCGCACCACGATGACGATGACGATGCCGTTCTGTGAGCGGCGCGGCAGCTTGCCGCCGAATTGTTCCAGCCCCATATCCGCCCGTCTTAGCGCCTATTGCTCAGGCAGACGTTCCGGACTCTACAGACTATCCAGACTCCGTTTCGGGGAGTCCGGTTGTCCCGACCTCCTGGACTATTCGGACTTCATTTCCCGTTTGCTCGCCAAAGGCCACGATGACCGACGCTCCGCCGATCCGCCACAAACGCTCCGGTCTGTTCGCGCCGATCGGCCTGTTCCTGATCGTGCTGATCGCTTGGTCCATCTGGTGGTTCGTCCTGGCCGGTCAGGTCCGCAACCAGCTGGACCAGCGGGTCGAGGCGATGCGCGCCGGCGGATGGGATGTGACCTATACCGCGCTGGGAACCTCGGGCTGGCCGTTCCGCGTCCGGCTGGGCGCCGGGAACGTCTCCATCACCGCGCCGTCGGGCCTGGCCGTCGCCGCGCCTGAATTGGCCGCCGAGGCCAACGCGTGGAATCCCGACAAATGGGTGCTCGTCGTCGGCGAAGGCCTGGTCCTGACCCGCCCGGGCAAGGGCAAGGTCGCCGTACGTGGCCAGTTCATCCGCGCCAGCGTCCACGGCCTGACCCAGCGCTGGCCCAATGTCGCCATCGAGTTGGCGAAGCCGGAATTCACCTCGCATGAGGGGGCCGAGGTCTTCCCCATCTCCCGCGCGGAGAAGGCCGAACTCTATCTGCGGCCACATCTGGCGCCCGCCGGTTCCCCCGGCGTCGACACCAGTATTGACGTCCTGTTCCGCCTGATCGACGCGGAGGGTCGCCCCGGCGGCCCGGTCGAGGGCATGGCCCGCAACGGCAAGCTGACCGCGCAGATCGAGACGGTCATCGAAGACGCCGACCGCCTCCAGGGCGCGGATGCGGCCGGGGTCTTCGCCGCCTGGACCCGTGCGGGTGGACGCTTCACCGCCGTGCGTGGCGAACTGTCGGCGGGCGAGAGCCGCGCCACCCTGTCCAGCGAGGTCCTGTCCGCCAATGCCGACGGCCGTCTGCAGGGCGTGGTCTCACTCCAGGCGGTCAAGCCGATGGCCGCCATCGCCGGGCTGGCGCGTTCGGGATCTGGCTCTGTCAATCGCGTGGGCGCGGCCGGGGCCGCCGCGGCCACCGCCGTGCGGGGCGACGACGACATGGCGCTGGAGCTGACCTTCCGCGACGGCCGCACCTTCCTCGGACCCTTCGCCATCGTCCCGGCGCCCAAGCTGTTCTGATGGCGAGAAAGCACGGAGCCCTGCTGGAGGAGCCCAAGGTCGATGCCGACCGGCTGGTGCTCGATCAGGCCCTGATCGAGGCCCTGACCGACCGGCTGGCTGCCGGGCCCGACCCCTCGCCCGATGCATCCACCCTCGCCCTGCGCGCCCTGCTGGCCGAGGCCTACGATCCTAATCAAGCCGCCATGCTACGCGCCCTCTGGGGGCGGATCGAGACCCGCACCGGTCCGGCCATGGTCGTCGCCGGCGCCGCCGCCCAACTGCTGGCCGCCGACCGGTTCGGACTGTCGGCCCAGGCGGTCGCCGACCCCGAGGCCGCCCTGGCCCGGGCCGCGTCCGGCGCCCGCGCCCTGATCGACCTCGCGACGGGCCATCCCTGGTGGGGCAAGCTGCTGGCCCGGCCCGGGTTGCGGGTCATCGCCGCCCTGCCTGACGACCGCCACGGCCTCCCTTCGACGCTCATGATCGCCGCCGCGCCAACCGGCCCGACCGGCGCGGACCGCACCTTCTGGGTGACCGATTCCGCCCTGTCCGACGGACGAATCATCGAGGCGCTGGCCGCTTGCGGCTTCGTCGGCAAACCGCTTGCCTCCGTCAGCGGCTTGAAGCTGTTCATGTTGGCGGGCTATGTGCAGGCCGAAGACGGGCGGCTGCACCATGCGCCCGGTTCGCTGTCCGGCATAATCGGCTCAGCTCCTCTGTTCTGACGTCTCCCCGAGTTCCGAAAGACCGCCTCATGACCGAGATCAACGCGCCCGCGCCCAAGCCGGGCATCCTCGACATCGCCCCCTATGTCGGCGGCAAGTCGTCGATCGTCGGCATCGCCGAGCCGATGAAGCTGTCGTCGAACGAGAACGCCCTGGGCGCAGGGTCGAAGGCGCGCGAAGCCTATGAGGCCGCGATCAAGAACATCCACATCTACCCCGACGGCCGCGCCACCAAGCTGCGCACGGCGGTCGCCGAACACCACGGTCTGGAGCCCGAGCGGCTGATCTTCGGCAACGGGTCTGACGAGGTCTTCGCCCTGCTGAACCAGGCCTATCTGACGCCGGGCGACAATATCGTCACCGGCCAGTACGGCTTCCTCGCCTACCGGATCAGCGCCCTTGGCTGCGAGGCCCAGGTCAAGCTGGCGCCGGAACCGGGCTACAAGGCCGAGGTCGACGCGCTGCTGGCCGAGGTCGATGAACGGACCAGGATCGTCTACGTCTCCAACCCCTCGAACCCGACCGGCAGCTACAATTCGGGCGAGGAAATCCGCCGCCTGCACGAGGCCCTGCCGCCACACATCGTGCTGGTCATTGACGAGGCCTATGCCGAGTTCGTCACGGAGGCCGACTGGGAGACCGCCTTCCCGCTGGCCCGCGAGGCGGCCAACGTGGTCGTCACCCGCACCTTCTCCAAGATCCACGGCCTCGGCGGACTGCGCGTCGGCTTCGGCTACGCGCCGATTGGCGTGGCCGAGGCGGTGGACCGCATCCGCCTGCCGTTCAACGTGTCCATCCCCGGCATCGAGGCGGCGACCGCCGCCCTTGGCGACGAGGCGCACCAGAAAGCGTCGCGCGAGATGGTCCAGACCTGGCGCCCGCGCCTGACCCAGGCCATCCGCGGCTTCGGTTTCGAGGTCCTGCCGAGCGCCGGCAACTTCGTCCTGATCCTTTTCAAGGACGAGAAGCGCAACGCGGCGGCCGCCAGCGACTACCTGAACTCCAGGGGCATCATCGTTCGCCCGGTCGGGGGCTACGGCATCCACGACGGCCTGCGCATCACCGTCGGCACGGAAGACCAGAACCGCGCCGTCATCGACGCCCTGAGCGAGTTCGCAGCGAGCTGATCGACCTTGCGGCTAGAGGCGGGGCGCCACCGCGCTTTGGGACAGCAGGGCTTTCGAGGCCGACTCGATTCGCCCCTCCAGTTCCGCCATGAAGGGCGCGCGCTTCAGTCCGGCGGGGATGGGCTCGAGGAATTCGAAGGTGGCCACGCCCTGCGGAATGGACCCTTCCGCCGGCCACCAGACGCCGGAGTCTGTCGCGACCGGAATGCAGGAGACCTCCAGATCGCGGTAGAGGGCGGCGATCCCGGGCTTGTACTCGGGCACGGCGCCCACTTCGGCTCGGGTGCCTTCGGGAAAGATGATGACCTGACGGCCCTCGGCGATCCGCTCGCGGGCCTGACGCACCATGTCCTTCAGCGCCTTGGCGTGGCCGTCGCGATCCACGGCGATCATTCTGGTCTTCACGCCGAACCAGCCGAGGAAGGGCATGTGCGTCAGCTCCTTCTTCAGCACGAAACAGGGGTCCGGCAGGACCGCGATCAGGGCGACGAAATCCAGCAGCCCCTGATGCTTGGACGCGACAAGGGCGCCGCCGGTCGGCAGATGCTCACGGCCCAGGGTCTGAACCTTCACGCCCGCAATCCAGCGGTAACCCCAAAGAGCCGTCCGGGCCCAGATATGGACCACGCCCATCGCCTGGCGGTGACCCATCAGCAGAGCTGGCGACAGGCCTACGGCGACGGCGGCCATCGACAGGTAGAACCAGACAACGAACAGGAATGTGCGGAGGCTCTTCACGCGGGCGCCGCTTCCTTCTCGGCCGTCGGCCGCTCGTCGTGGCCGGTGACCTTGTGCAAGGTCTCCCGACCGAGGACGGCGAGGTATTTGACGTATTCCAGCGTCATCCGTCTCGCCGTGACGGCCGCCCGCCACCAGCGCGAGTTGTCCAGCGACGGCGTCGAGACGGCGTAGGGCGTCAGCTCCAGATCCGGCGCTGCGCTACGCAGTTCCAGAATGGAACGGGGCATATGATAGTCCGAGGTGACCACGATCAGGCTGTCATAACCCCTGGCGCGGGCCCAGGCGGCGATCTCCTGGGCGTTGCCATTCGTGGTCTCGGCCTCGAAGCCCAGGTCGACGCAGCAGTTGAACAGGCGGTTGGACCCCGGCGTCAGTTCACGCAGTTCCTTGCGGCGGACCTCGCGGTTGACGCCTGAGATCAGGACCCGCTCGCCCTTGTCCTGTTCCAGCAGGCGGATGGCGGCGTTGACCCGCTCGGCGGAAGGGCCGGTCAGGGCGACGATGCCGTCGGCGCGCGCGGGCTCCGGTGCGGGCGTGAAGCCGCGCACCCGGTCGGCGAAGGCGAACAGCCCCACCAGCCAGATCAGGGCCACGATCCCGACAAGCGCCAGAAACTTCATGCTTAATCTCTAGCCGCCGACCTGGGACGCGCCAAGTCTCGCCATCGCCCGTCCGGCGCCAAGTCGCGCCGCGACAAGCGCCACCGTAGCGGCGACCAGCGGGCAAGGCGAGAGCATCAGGATATCGGCCCAGGCGACGGGCAGGGCGGGGGTCAGGCCTTTGGATCCGCCGAGCGCCCGCAGGAGGGCGAGCAGGGCGATGGCTGTCGCCGTTCCCGCCGCGCCGGCGACCAGGGCCAGCAGGGCGTAGCGGCGCTGGAACAACCAGGCGATGGCGGCGTCGGTGGCGCCGGAGAGGCTCAGGGTCTCGATCACCGATCGGCGCGCCTGGATGCCGGCGCGGACGGCGTAGATGATGGCCGCCCCCGCCGCGAAGGCCGTGGTCAGGAAGGCGGCGAGCGCCAGGACGGTGATCAGGGTCGCCGACCGTTCGACCTCGCCGCGCCACAGGCTGTGGTCGTCGACGGTGGCGTCCAGCCCCGCCTCGGCCAGGGCGCGGCCCAGGGTCAGGGCGCTGGCGGGCGCGCTGCGGTCCAGGCGGACGGTGACCAGAAAGGGCAGGGGCAGGTCGGCCAGCACGGCCTCGCCCATCCACGGACGCAGCAGGGCCTCGGCGGTCGCGCGGTCCATGGCGGCGGCCTCGGCCACGCCGTTGACGCCGGCCAGGGTCTCGGCGGCCCGGGCGGCTGCGGTGGCGCCGCTCTCACCGACACGCGGACGGACCTGGACCGTGGCTTCGGCCCGCAGTTCACGGGCCCATCCGTGCGCCGCCCGGTCCGCGGCGACCGCACCGACGGCGGCGAGGCAGGCGAGGAAGCAGAGGACGGCGATGACCGCGGCCAGCCAGCGCTCCCCGGCCGCGTCGCGCGGCAGGAGACCGCTCTCGGGCCGGACCGGTCGGGCTCGCGGGCCGGAGCCGAACAGGGTGGACCAGCGGATCACGTCGCGACCCCCGAGATGCGGCCGTCGCGCAACTGCAACCGGCGCGCGCCCGACCGCCTGGCCAGATCTTCGTCATGGCTGGCGATCAGGACGGTGGCGCCCAGGGTGTTGAGCGCCTGGAACAGTTTCAGCAGCCGATCGGCCATGGCCGGGTCGACGCTGCCGGTCGGTTCGTCGGCCAGGATCAGGTCCGGTTTGGCCATGACGGCGCGGGCGATGGCGAGGCGCTGTTTCTCGCCGCCGGACAGGGCGGTCGGCAGGGCGTCGGCGCGATCGCCCAGCCCGACCCAGGCCAGCATCTCCTGGACGTCGGCGGCGTAGTCGCTGCGTTTGCCGCCACGCACCCGCAGCGACAGGGCGGCGTTGTCGAAGACGCTGAGGTGATCCAGCAGACGGAAGTCCTGGAACACGACCCCCATGCGCCGACGCCAGGCGGGTCGGTCGCGGGCGGTGATCCCTGTGACGTCTTCTCCGAACAGGGCGATGCGGCCTTCCGCGGGCCGGTCGGCGAGGGTCAGAAGACGCAGCAGCGAAGACTTTCCCGCTCCCGACGCGCCGGTAAGGAAGTGGAAAGAGCCACGCGGCAGGATGAGGTTAACGTCCCGCAGCACGCCGGGCGATTCGGCATAGCCGAAACCGACCGCCGAGAGGCGGACGGTTTCGGGCGAAGGCGCGGATTCGGCGGCGCGACGGGGCGACTGAGGCATCGATTGTTTTCGTTAGGACCGGACCGCATTGCGTTCCGACAGGAGGGGGCCGGCGAGCGGCCTCGCAGTCAGCGACCATGATACTGACCTGCCCGTCCTGCGCCACCAGCTATTTTGCCCCCGACGGCGCCATTCCGCCCGGCGGCCGCAAGGTGCGCTGCCAGTCCTGCGCCCATGTCTGGCACGGTATGCCGAGCGACGAACCGCTGGAGCTGACGGCGGCCAGCGAACCGATCCTCGCTCAGGAGCCCAGGAGTTTCGAGGACGCGCCGCCGGTCTCGCCCGAGATTCCCGCGCCCGAACTGCCCAAGGCCTTCCGTGCCCGGGCCGAACAGCAGCGTCGGCTGCGCCGTGCCGCGACCCACGGCGCGGTCTGGGCCGGTCTGGCCAGCCTGTTCGTCGGCCTGATCGGCGCCGGCTGGCTGTTCCGGGTCGAGGTGGTGGAACTGTATCCCCGCGCCGCGGCCGCCTACGCCATGGTCGGGACGCCGGTGAACCCGACCGGGCTCGAGTTCGAGGCCCTGACCGCCAAGGCCGTGGCCGAACGGCCGGACATGGTGATGGTGTCCGGCGCCCTTCGGAACGTCAGGGATCGCGAGATCGTCGCGCCGCCGGTCCGGGTCGCCCTGCTCGACGCCCATGGGGCCGAGGTCGGGTACGCCCTGATCGAGCTGGACGGGGCCCCCGTCCTTCCGGGCGGGGTCGAGGGCTTCGCCGCCCTGATCCGCGACCCCGGCGCGCATGGCGTCGATGTCGGCGTCGATTTCGCCAGGGCGGGAGCCGGACCGGCCGCGCATACGGAGGCCGCGCCCGCCGCCCGCGCCCGACCCTTGCCGACGCCCGACGACCACGGCCTGCGGCCCGCCATGATTGAGGAGGCTCCGACAATGCATGCCGAGCCGATCGACGCGACCCCGGTCCCCGCCGCGCCGACGCATGAGTCTATCGACAGCCATGGGGCCGAGGCGGTATCCGCCTCGCATGGCTGAAGCTCCCCCGACGCCCACCGTCCTCCTTTCCGAAGCCGAGATCGGTCGGATCGTCGCCGATCTGGCCGAACAGATCGCCCCGGTCATCGACGACGAGACCGTGGCGGCGGTGCTGCTGACCGGCGGCCTGTGGTTCGCCGCCGACCTGACGCGGGCCCTGTCGCGGATCGGACGGAATGTCCGCTTCGACGCCCTGTGGCTGGCGTCCTACGGAGACGAAAAGTCGAGCCGGGGCCGGATCGACGTGCATGCGCCGTTCCAGCGGTCGTTGACGGATCGCAAGGTGCTGATCCTCGACGACGTGTTCGATACCGGCCTGTCGCTGGCCGAGGCCGTGCGGCATGCGAGGGAAGCGGGGGCCGCCCAGGTCGTGACCTGCGTCTTCGCCCGCAAGCCCTGGCCGAAGCCCCGTGCCCCCGAGCCGGACTTCGTCGGCTGGGAGGCGCCGAACCGGTTCCTGGTCGGCTACGGCCTGGACCACGCCGGCGCCCTGCGCGGCCTGCCGGACATCTGCGCGCTGGATTAATCCGCGCCCGTCAGCGCGGCCAGGACGCCCTTGCCGTAGCGGTCGATCTTGGTCTGGCCGACGCCGGAGATGGCGGCGAGCGCGTCGAGCGAGCCGGGCTCGCGCTGGGCGATCTCCAGCAGGGTCTTGTCCTGGAAGATGACATAGGGCGGGACGTGCTGTTCGGCGGCGCGGTCGCGGCGCCAGGCGCGCAGGGTCTCGAAACGGGCGCGGACGTCGGCGTCGAGCGCCTCGACCGCGGCGTTGCGGTCGTTGCGGGTGCGGTTCCTCGGGCTGGCGGATCGACCGGTGTCGGAACCCGGCGGGGTGCGGCGGACCTCGACGGCGATCTCGCCGCGATAGACGGCGCGGACACGTTCGGCGTCGCCGAGGCCGACCAGCGGCTTGCCGTCGTTGGGATCCTCGAGCAGCAGGCCTTCGAACATCAGGTGGTCGACGATGTCGCGCCAGCCGCCCAACGAGATCTCCTTGCCGATGCCCCAGGTGGAGAGGTCGCTCTCCCACGGCTGGACGTCTTTCGTCTTGCCCAGCAGGTGGTCGACGATCCGCCCCTTGCCGAAGCGGCCGCCGAGGCGCTGGACGGCGGCGAGCGCCTTCTGGGCCGGGACGGTGGCGTCATAGAGGGCGGGCGGGTCGCAACACACGTCGCAGACGCCGCACGCGCCGGCGTCGGTTTCTCCGAAATAGCGCCGCACGGCCTGGGGCCGGCAGGTCGCGCCGTCCAGCATGGCGAACAGCTGGCGAGCTTTCCGCGCCTGGACCTGTTTGACCTCCTCGGCCATCGGGCGGCTGTCGAGACGTTTCAGGGTCCAGGCGATGTCGGAGGGGCCGTAGAGGGTGATGCCCTCGGCCGGCTCGCCGTCGCGTCCGGCGCGGCCGATCTCCTGCCAGTAGGCCTCGAGGCTGCCCGGCGGATCGGCGTGGATGACGAAGCGGACGTCGGCCTTGTCGACCCCCATGCCGAAGGCGATGGTCGCGACCATGACGGCGCCGTCTTCAGCCAGGAACCTTTCGAGCCGCTTGTCGCGCTCTCCGCCCGGCATTCCGGCGTGATAGGCGATGGCGTTGGTCCCGGCGGATTTCAGGGCGTCAGCGACGCGTTCGCAGCCGTCGCGGCTGCCGCAATAGACGACGCCCGACTGGCCGCGTCGGGCCTGAACCAGTTCGATGACGTGGGCGTCGGTCCTGGCGCGCGAGGCGCTCTCCTTGCGAATGGCCGAGAGCTGCAGGTTCGGGCGGGCGAAACTGTCGACGAAGACAGCGGCGTGCTCGAGGCGGAGCGAGGCCAGGATGTCGTCGCGGGTGCGGGCGTCGGCGGTGGCGGTGACGGCGATGCGGGGGACGCCAGGGAAGAGTTCGCCGAGGCGACCGAGGGTCCGATAGTCGGGGCGGAAGTCGTGGCCCCATTGCGAGACGCAGTGGGCCTCGTCGATGGCGATCAGCGACAGGGGCAGGTCGCGCAGACGGTCGGTCAGGGCGCCGGAGGCCAGGCCTTCGGGTGAGACATAGAGCAGGTCCAGTTCACCGGACTGCGCCGCGCGCAGGACATCGGTGCGCTCGTTCAGCGACAGGCCGGAGTCGAGCCGGGCCGCCGCCACCCCCTGCTGCTTCAGCGCCTCGACCTGATCGGTCATCAGGGCGATCAGGGGAGAGATGACGAGGCCGAGGCCGGGGCGCAGGATGGCCGGGATCTGGTAGCAGACGCTCTTGCCGCCGCCGGTCGGGAGGACGGCGAGGACGTCACGGCCGGCCATGATCTCGGTGACGACCTGGGCCTGCAGCCCCCGGAAGTCGGCATGGCCCCAGACCCGTTCCAGCGTCTGCCGCGCGGCGTCGAGGCCGGGCGGGGAGGTGGGTGAGTCGGCGAGCATGGACGGCTTGTGCCGCATAGGGGCTGGCGTGTCATCCGTCCCTGATTGGCCAGCTGCAGGGTGGCCCACGCGCGGTTTGCGGGCCGAGATCCCTGGATCTGCTCCTTGAGTTTCACCTCGACCTGCGCCCCACCCCGTGAATGCGGAGAGGAAAGAGGGCAGGAGCGTGGGGTTCTATGTGTGGGGGTCAGGTCAGTGTGGGGCACCAAGCGCGCAGGATGTGGACACGGGGACACGGGGACACCAGGACATCAGGACATGAGGCCAGTCAGCCGTCGTCGTTCTGCCCATGCGCCCTGATGTGACTCACTGCTGATTTGGAGGCATCAACCTCTGCGCTTGAGACCCGCCGCCCCACTGACGATGGGTTCGTTTTGCGAAAAGGACCCCTGCCCATCTCGGCGTCGGACGTTGCAACCAGTTGCAACTTTGATTGCCCGGGCGACAGCGTGGAAGCAGCGCGAGCAACACCACGCCTGAGCACGTGGCCCACTTGGCTGCGCGGCCCCGTGTCTTATCCGTTGTCCCTTGGCTTTCAGCCCAGGCGCCCCCCAGTTCCAGCCTAAGCCCCAGCCTAAGCCCCAGCCTAAGCCCCAGCCCGTAGCCGCTAATGATCGGCCCAGAGCTCGAGAAGCGAACCCCTCGGACTGGGCTCTGCCGATACCTGCTCCGGGTAGCCAGGTAGCCATGCCACTATCTGCGTCTGGATTGCCTGCGCTAGAGGCAACTGAGCTAGCACGGTACCGCGCGCCTGCAGGCGACAGGGCGAACCTGACGTCCCGCCTTGCCCACCCGACTTCGCGCTGATGGCGTTAGGCGGCCCACCTGTGTGGGTGCCGCTGAGGTGTTCGGGCTGAGCGCGCTTGATCGCTTTGCATCTTGAAGAGCGCCTTTGACGAGCGCGCGAGATATATTTTATTCAATTAAATCATACTATTGACTAGTCTTACACCTGGTCTAAGCATTCTCTTGCTTTGTATTGAAGCGTTCACAAGGAAAACTAATCATGAGAATCGGCGATCAGTGTGTTTTCGTTCGATACAAGCGAACAATGAGGCCCGGCGCTCGAGTATTCGAAAGCGGAGATAACATAGTTGCGACTCAGAAAGTTGGAGACGTTACATGGATTTTCCACGGCGTGGATAGCCACGGAGCGGTGGTTCCGTGGCTGCGCGACAGGCTGGACCATGAAGAGTTTGTCCGCCTGCGGCATGCGCCGATGATTTCACATCTTCCGGGGCCGCCGCCCGCGACCAGCGATGATCTGGGGTCGCTTCGATGAGTGTGAACCGCGATCGCCAGGCCTATGGGTCCATCTGGCGGTTGGGTCGTGTGTCTCTGGGGCAGACGTTCCGCATGATCGCAGAACTGCTTCAGCGACAGGATGGTCTGAAGACGGGCTTCGGAGGAGTCCAATCCCAGCAGCGCGCGTCAGCGAGCGAGAAAGCGCTTGAGCAGCACCCGGCCGTGCGCGAGTATCGCAGACTACTCTGGAAAGGCTGGCACATCGACTATGAGCAGACGCCGCAGGCCTATGTCCCAGGCGCTCAGGTGGTCATGAAAAGAGGCAGGCGGTCGCGGGTGATCGCTGTCGACGACGGCTGAACCCCAGCTGTGAAAGTGGAGGTTGGCCGATTGCCCCGGTGGAGCAAATCGGCCAATCCTTCTGCGGTGTAACGGCTGTGTTTGGAGTAGCGTGATTATGTCTGGACAGCCACTGCCCGATGCTCGCCAAAGATCGCGGCCGCCTAACCGAACGTCGGATACACTCGCGCCTGTCGAAACGGCAGAATCTCAGGTCTCGCTACCAGCTCCGGCAGCTCCACCTGAGCCAACACAAGCTTACCCGTTTCCGCTTCGCCCGCTCGTGGGCGAAACCATTGCGGAAGCCCGGGCCGCTCAGGACTACTTTCTCCGGGAGATGGACCCGGATCCTGGCATGGAAGCCATGTTGGCCATGACGCTGATCAGTAAAACACGGGAGTTGAACCAGCTGGAAAAATCCAAGATTGGGGTCATCAGGCTGGCGTTGTCTGAATATCTTATCAAGCTTGTAAAGCCGACAATGTCGATGGCGGAGAACCTGACGGATCCGAACAAAGCCACCAGAATCGTGAACCAATGGGTGTTCGGCGGCACAGAGAACGACCACAAAGAACTCAAGGACCAACTCGCCTCAATCGGACTGCGCCTGGATAGCGTTTTGGCGCAGGGCTACTCCCTGGCGATCGATAAGCTGACCAAGCTTGACATATTGATCGACCGCACCGAGCGTCGGCGCGATCGGTCAGTCCGGACTTTCGAGTACTCGCGAGCCATCCGACCTCTGGTTAAACTGAGACACGTTCAAGTGCGGCGCGCCAACCTGGCGTTGACGGCCGATACGTCTCGCTCCGAAGAGGTGGTGAACTTAGTTGACACCGACCGCGATGTCTGACCGGCGTGTCTGCGCCAATCGGGGAAATGCGCGTCTAAGCACGGGTCCAAAGTCTCTTGAGGGCAAGCGGCTCTCGGCCTCAAACGCAGTGAAGCATGGCCTGTCCCGTGCGGGTCGGATGGGGCGAGCACCTGACATGCAAGAGTGCGAAGCCGCATTCTTGGAAGTAGAGGTACTGGTCCGCCACGAATTGAATCGGCTCAGCTCTCTCCTCGTCATTCAACCCGAAGAACTCGAGACTTTGGATAGCCGCCGGCGGTTGGAGGAGATCAGCGGCGCCGTTGCGGCGCTTGAAAAGCTTGAGCGCTATCGGACGCCTCGTTTTCGAGCCTGGGTAAAGTCCATCGCTGACCAACAGCAAACGCGCACGAGCAAGGGTTTCGTCCGACGCACGGACTGACCTGCCCCTGAATTATCGGACCGATCTTAGCTAGAATTATCTCGTTTTGCCCTTGGGCCTGTGAACGAGGAGAGACGATGAAGCGGTCGAAGCTCAGCGAGGCCCAGGTGGCCATGATCCAGCGTCAGGCGGACCTGACGCTGGACCGTGAAATGCTGCAGGATGTGATCAAGCGAAAGCTTTAGGGTCCGCCCGGCGTCGCCAGCTCGTGGATCATCCGTGGGCTGCCTGGCATGTCAGCATGCGACGGGCGCGCGCCTCGGCCAGGTCGGGCCGCGTCTGCTCGCTGCCGTGCAGTGTTTTTTTTGACGGTGATCCGGTTGCGCTTGAACAACCGTCGGATCGAGGCCTCGTTGGTCCGAACGCCCCGGTCGTTCAATAGCCGTTGACCGATTCGGGCCAGCGTCAGGTCGTTCTCCGCCGCGATCAACGCCACCAGCCAGTCCGTGTGCGGCGCCAGCGGCGACCTCGGCTTGCCGCCCCGAGGCCGCTGTCCGATCCCGCCCGTCTCCGCCTTCAGCGCCACCCAGCGGATCGCCGAAGACACCCCCATCTGGAACCGAGCCGCCGCCTGGTGTCGAGACATCCCCGCCGCTACCGCCGCGACCACCCGCTCCCGTAGTTCGTCCAAATGCGCCTTGCCCATCAAAGCCTCCCGAACAGAGGCCGATGGATTCCTGGTTCGCTCGCCAAGGGAATCCCTAAGCACATCACATTCGTTTCAACTCAGCCAACCATTGCTCTAGAGCATTTTCCGATCAGTCTGCATCATAGCCGGCGGCGGCGAAGTAGTTGGCGCATTCTCTGGGTGAGTAGGTCTGGATGATCCGGGCGTTGGCATCCTAGAGCTGGTCGATTGACCGGGCGGCGGCCTTTCTCAGTAGGGCCTTGAGCTTGGCGAAGGCGTTCTCGATCGGGTTGAGGTCAGGGCTGTAGGGCGGCAGGAACAGCAGCCGTGCGCCGACGGCCTCGAACGCATCCCTGATGGGCGTGCTCTTGTGAGCGGCGAGGTTGTCCATGATCACGACGTCGTCGGGCTTCAGGGTCGGGGCCAGCACCTGCTGGATTTAGGCCAGGAACTAAGCCCCGTTCATCGGGCCGTCGAGCACCATCGGGGCGGTCATGCCGCTCAGCCGCAGAGCCCCGACGAAGGTCGTGGTTTTCCAGTGACCGTTGGGCACGCTGCATCTCAGCCTCTGGCCGCGCAGCGCACGCCCGTGGCGGCGGGCCATTTTGGTGGAGGCTCCTGTTTCATCGATGAACACCAGCCGTTTGAGATCGAGGTCGAGCTGGCCGTCGAACCATGCCTGCCGGCGGCTCAGGACGTCGGGGCGGCTCTGCTCGTCCGCATGCGCCGACTTTTTTGAGCGTGATCCTGCGACGCACGAAGAACCGCCACAGGCTCGACAGGCTGGTCCCCACGTCCTGTTCGGCCAGGGCCGCGCAGAGTTCCGCCTGGGTGATGTCGCTCTTGCGCTCGACCAGACCGAGGATCAGGTCGGCGTGGCCTTCGATCCACCCCGAGCGACGATCCCCGCCCAGAGGCCCCGGCCGGACGTCGCCCTGTCTGCGGACCCGCGAGCGCCAGCGGATCGCACTGGCCGCGCTGACCCTGAACCGCGCCGCCGCCTGACGGCATCACATTCCGTCCTCAATCGCGGCGATCACACGATCCCGCAAATCCGCCGAAAGCGCCTTGCTCATTCATGCTGGCCTCCGCCCCCAGCATGAAGGTTGAATCAGAACCCGGGTCCGTTGGGAATCCCCGCGATTCAATCAGGTCGCAAAGCGATCTAATCCTCGTGGGGACCAGCTTGCTTACATATTCAGACGCCTCTTTTCGTGGCCGATCAGGCAAGTCTGTAAGACGAGTTTTGGAGGCGTTCTTTCCAATCGATCACACGTTCATCGGGAATCATGAAAAAGTCCCAATAGGACCAGTCAGAAACGCGCATCCACTCATCGAGGTCGACCACGACATTTCCAAACAGGTCGCCCATCTCGTAACCAAGGGAGCGAGCTAGTGTGAAGATGTCAGACTTACTATGGCCGTACAGCTCATAGGTCGGCTGGCCCCACTCGACACTGATAATTGGTCGAAAGCGCGATATTGTCTGCTGCCCACCTTTTATTATGCTGATCTCATGACCTTCAGTATCGATTTTAATATAACTTAGGCTAGATAAGTCTCTTGTTTCCATGTCAAGCGTGGAAATGGTCACGGTTATAGGCGTCACGCCTCGCTCACTTGGCGTTACCCTCTCCCTAAAGCCTGATTCCCCGGGCGCATCCGCCATGAAAAGAAACTCGCTGCTGCCGGGTTGTTCTGAGAGTGCGAGCTGTCGGATTTCTGACTGCTGTTTGCAAAGCGGCAAGCTGCGCTCGAGGAACGCAGGCACCGGCTCAAATCCAACAACCCGTCCTGTCGCCCCGACAATTTCCTGAAATCTGGAAAAGTGACGTCCGACATGAACGCCAACGTCCACGACAGTGTTTCCGGGAATGAGGAACCGTTCATAGGCAGCCTGCAACATATCCTCATAATCAGGAAAGCGGCCGGCAGCATGCTCATCGCGCCAGTAATCCGCTGATTCTTGAATTTTGCTCATTTCACTCGTTTCCGATTCATAGGATTCGTCGATACATCAGCCTGCACTAAAGACGCAATCACCGGTGTCGCCCGCCAGATTGACTCCAGCTTAAAGTTATTACTCTGCAGCGAACTGGCTTCATCAATCCCGCAGCAACTCGTTCACGCCGGTCTTCGCCCGCGTCTGGGCGTCGACGCGCTTGACGATGACGACGCAGTAGAGCGACGGGCCGCCGTTGGCGTCGGGGAGGGTTCCCGGGACGGCGACGCTGTAGGCGGGGACCTCGCCGCGCGTGACCTCGCCAGTGGCCCGGTCGACGATCTTGGTCGAGGCGGAGAGATAGACCCCCATCGACAGGACGGCGCCCTCGCGGACGATGACGCCCTCGGCGACTTCGGCGCGGGCGCCGATGAAGCATCCGTCCTCGATGATGGTCGGGTTGGCCTGAAGCGGTTCGAGAACGCCGCCGATGCCGACGCCGCCCGACAGGTGGACGTTCCTGCCGATTTGGGCGCAGGAGCCGACCGTGGCCCAGCCGTCGACCATCGAACCCTCGCCCACATAGGCACCGATGTTCACGAAGGACGGCATCAGGATGACGTTGCGGTCGATGAAGGCGCCCTTGCGCACGATCGAGCCGGGGACGGCGCGGAAGCCGGCTTCCTTGAACTCGTTGGCGGTCCAGTCGGCGAACTTGTTGGCCACCTTGTCGTACCAGGGGCCGACGGCGGGTACGCCGCCGCTGGAGGAGGGCGCCGACAGGCCGCGCTCGCCGGCGCGCATGATCTCGTTGTCGTTGAGGCGGAAGGACAGCAGCACCGCCTTCTTGAGCCACTGATGGGTCGTCCAGACGCCGTCCGGGGCGCGCGAGGCGACGCGGGCCTGCCCAGAGTCCAGCAGGTCGATGGCGGTCTCGACGGCCTTGCGGGTCTCGCCGTGGGTCGAGGGCGATAGGTCGGCGCGCGCCTCCCAGGCGGATTCGATGACGGCTTCAAGCTGGGCGTGATCGGTCATGCGGCCTCCTTGAGGGCATAGGGAGTCAGGAAGTCGAGCAGGTCAGGCGCGGTGGCGTCGATCCAGTCGCCGGTCGCCAGCCCCCGGGCCGCAAGGTGTTCGGATGTGGCGATCAGCACCGTGGTCATGCCCATGGCCTTGGCCGGCTCGAGGTTGCGCGGCGTATCCTCGAAGAAGACGGCCTGCGTCGGATCGATGCCGAAACGCTCCAGGAAATGCCGATAGGTCGAGGGTGCAGGCTTGGGCGTCAGGTCCATGTCCTCGATGGCGAAGACGCCGTCGAACAGGGCGGCGACGCCGATCCGGTCCAGGACGCGCGAGGCGTGGCAGCGCGCGCCGTTGGTCAGGACAAACTTGCGGCCGGGCAGACGGGTGAGCACCTCAGCCAGACGCGGGTTCGGCTCCAGCGAGTCCAGGGGCACGTCGTGGACCTCACGGAGGAAGGTCTCCGGATCCACGGCGTAGTTGGCCATTAGCCCGGCCAGGGTCGTGCCGTGTTCGTTCAGGAATTGACGCTGAAGCGTCCTGGCTTCGTCGGCGGGCAGGCCGACGGCGTCCACCATGAAGGCATTGATCCGGCCCTGGACGAGACCCATCACGCCCTGGTCAGGCGGATAGAGGGTGTCGTCGAGGTCGAAGACCCAGGCGTTGATGCTCGAGAGATCGAGTCTCACGCCTTCACCAGGGTGCCCGCACCGTATTCGGTGAACAGTTCGACCAGCATGGCGTGGGGACGCCGGCCGTCGAGGATGACCACGGCCTCGACGCCCGCGCGGACGGCGGCCATGGCGGTCTCCAGCTTGGGGATCATGCCGCCGGAGGCGGTGCCGTCATCGATCAGGGCCTGCGCCTCCGCGACCGTCATCTGGCGGATGATCGCTCCAGTCTTGTCAAGCACGCCCTTCACGTCGGTCAGCAGCAGCATGCGCTTGGCGTTCAGCGACCCCGCGATCGCGCCGGCCACGGTGTCGGCGTTGACGTTGTAGGTCAGGCCGTCCTCGGAGACGCCGATCGGGGCGATGACGGGCACCCAGTCCTCGGTCTCAGAGGCGATCAGGCCCGCGATCAGCTTGGGATCGACCTTCGTCGGCTCGCCGACGAAGCCGAGATCGACCTCGTGCTCGATCAGGCTGTCTGGGTCGCGCTTGGTGCGGGTCGTCTTCTCGACGGTCAGCAGGCCGGCGTCCTTGCCGGACAGGCCGACGCCACGAACGTCGGCCTCGCGGCCCGCGACCGTGATCCAGTGGGCGATCTCCTTGTTCACGGCGCCGGAGAGGACCATCTCGGCCATGGCCATCGTGTCCTTGTCGGTGACGCGCAGGCCGTCGATGAAGCTCGACCTGACGCCCGCCTTGTCCAGCATGGCGCTGATCTGCGGCCCGCCGCCGTGGACGACCACGGGGTTGACCCCCATCAGCTTCAGCAGCACGACGTCGGCAGCGAACTGCTTGGCCACGGCGACTTCGCCCATGGCATGGCCGCCGTATTTGATGACCACGGTCTCGCGGTCATAAACCTGGATATAGGGCAGGGCTTCGGCCAGCGTCTTCGCCGTGGCCCAGCCCCGTTCCTCGGATTGCCGGTCGTTCTCGTCCATGGCGGCGCTGATACCGGCGAGGCTTCGCCGTGTCACGCGGGATCGCGGCCCAAGGCGCGGCTTATGGAGCGTCCGGGAACAGGTCTTCGGCCTGGTCGACCGACCGGCGCAGGGCGTCCAGTGCCGCGTGCAGGTCCGGATGCTCGCCGTGGCGGGCCAGATCGCCGAGCACCGACCAGGCCTGGGCGACCAGGGCCGGGGTCGGGGCCTCGTCGCGCTGGCGGTGCAGGTCTGGCGTCAGGAAGGCGTCGATCCCGGCCCCGTCGTCGCCTGCGGTGGGGGCCAGGGCCGTGCCGAGCCGGCCGTTGATCAGGGCGACCTCGGCCCGCCAGTCGGCCATGAAGGACGACCAGCGCATGAAATGGCGGGGCAGGCCCCGGCTTGTGGCCTCGGCGTCCAGCACATGGCGCAGCCACAGGCGCAGACTCTGTTCGCGCGAGATCGAATTGCGGGCGACGAGGGAGGCGGCGACTTCCGAGGGGTGGCGCAGGGGAGTGATGATCAAGGGATGGTAACCGGCCTGTTCCATCGCGCCGCGCCAGGCGGGGAACAGGCGACACATGCGCGGATCCTTGAGGACGATGGTCCCGGCGTCGCCGAACTCGTCCGTTAGTGCGCGGACGATGCGGTCCCGGGCGGCGGCGGGATCGGGCGTGCGAAGCAGACGCCGCCAGTCGCTCCAGCTCGATCCGGCCTCGGCCAGAAGGACGTCGTCGAGGACCATGACGACGTGGCTCTCCCAGAAGCCGCGGGGATTGTCGGCGGCAGGGGCCATAAGGGTCCGCGGGGCGGCTGCGCCCAGCAGTGTCAAAGCTCCGGCCACGGACGATGTTCCCGACCGGTGCATTCCCAGTACGACCAGAGCCGTCTTCATGGTTCGCCTAACCCCCTGATCCTTCGGCACCTTGTTTGCCCCAGTCGAGGGCGTCGCACAACGTGGCGGACCCGTTTGCCAAATTCCGCAATCCGGCTAAAGCAGGCCTATGGCTCTTTATCCTGTGATCATGTGCGGCGGAGCCGGGACGCGGTTGTGGCCTGCGTCGCGGCCGTCTCGACCCAAACAGTTCATCCCGCTGGCCGGAAACCGGTCGCTGTTCCAGGAGACCGTGGTCCGGGTCGCGCCCCTGGCCGGCGATGAGGGCCGGCTGATCGTCGTGGGCGGCGTGCGTCACCGTGACTGGATCGTCGATCAGTTGAACGCGCTCGAGATCGAGGCCCAGGTATTGCTGGAGCCCGAAGCGCGGGACTCGGCCGCCGCCATGGCCGCCGCAGCCGCCTGGGCCGCGCGGCACGACCCGGAGGCGATCATCGCCTTCGTCGCCTCAGATCATCACATTCCCGACCATGAGGCCTTCCGAGAGGCGGTGACCGCCGCAGCCGCCGGAGCCGCCGAGGGGCGGATCGTCACCCTGGGCGTCATGCCTTCGGAGCCGTCTCAGGCCTATGGCTATATCAAGCCGTCCGGGCGCGGGCTGTCGGCGGTCGATTCCTTCGTCGAGAAGCCCGACCGGACCCAGGCGCAAACCTACATCGACGCCGGCTATTTGTGGAACAGCGGCAACTTCATCGTCTCCGCGGCCTCTCTGATCGACGAACTGGCGGCCCATGCTCCGGCCGTCATCGATGCGGCGAGATCGGCCCTGCCGGAGGAAGGTTCCGGAGCCGTCCAGACGCTGGGATCAGCCTTCGTCACATCGCCGAAAATCTCCATCGACTATGCGGTCATGGAAAAGACCGCCCGCGCCTCGGTGCTGGAGGTCGATTTCGCCTGGTCCGATCTGGGCGCCTGGGACTCCATCGCCGCATCGGGCGAAGGCGATACCGGGCAGCATATCTTCGAGGACTCGGAAGGGTGTCTGGTCCGAGCTCCGGACGGTATTCTGGTGGCGGCCCTGGGGGTGCGGAACCTCGCCATCGTGGTCGAGCAGGACGCGGTCCTGGTCTGCGACCTGTCGCAGTCGCAAGGCGTCAAGAAGCTGGTCGAGCGGATCAAGGCGACCTCGCCGCGCCACCTGGATTTCGCGACGGCGCCGCCGGAGGGGCTGGCCGAGGGCGCGATCCGTTTCGCCGACTGGATGCGGCTGAAAGCCCTGCCAGTCTGGTCGACGCTGGGACAGGCCACGAACGGCGGCTTCGCCGAAGTCCTGTCGCTGGAGGGGCGGGCGCTGACGCTTCCGCGCCGGGCGCGGGTGCAGGCCCGCCAGATCTTCGTCTACGCCAATGCCGGGATGAACGGATGGCAGGGACCGTGGCGCGGCATCGTCGAGCGTGGCCTTCAACGGCTCTACAGCGAATATCTGAGGCCTGACGGCCTGTGCCGGACCACGCTGACGCCCGAGGGCGCGCCGCTGGACGAGACGGCCTACCTTTATGACCAGGCCTTCGTCCTGTTCGCCCTGTCCGCGGCGAAGAGCGCCGGGATCGACGACCCGATGCTGGAAGACCGGGCGATCAGGTTGCGCGACGCCCTGCTAGCTGCGGGACCGGCGACCGGCGGGCTGATAGAGGCGGGAGAGCAGCCGTATCAGTCCAATGCCCACATGCATTTGCTCGAGGCGTGTCTGGGCTGGGAGGCGGCGGGCGGCGACGCCGGATGGACGGCGCTGGCCGACCGCGTGGTCGACCTGGCCCTGACCAAATTCATCGATCCGAACGGCGGATTCCTGCGCGAGTTCTTCGGCGCGGACTGGGCTCCGGCGGCGGGCGAGGACGGCCGGCTGGTCGAGCCGGGCCACCAGTTCGAATGGGCGTGGCTGCTGGCTCGGGTCGGGCGGGCGCGCGACCGGGCCGATGTGACCCGGGCTGCGCAGCGTCTGTACGCCGTCGGTCGCACGGGCGTTTCCGAGCGTCCGATGATCGCCATCGATGCGTTGAACGACGACGGAACGGTGCGCAGCCATCGGGCCCGGCTGTGGCCACAGACAGAATGGCTGAAGGCCTCGCTGATCCTGGCCGAGACGGCCACGGACGGCGAACGCCAGCGGCTGATGGACGATGCGGCGACGGCGCTGAGAGCCCTGTGGCTGTACCTGACGCCGGACGGGCTGTGGCGCGACAAGCGACTGCCTCGCGGGGGATTCATCGACGAACCGGCGCCGGCGAGCTCGCTCTATCATATTGCCGCGGCCTTCGGTCAGTTGGCCGAAACGGGCCGGGCCGAGGGGCTGCGCGGGATGTCCGATATCGGCCTCGGGTAGACGCCGGGAACACGGTTCACCGGGAGTTGTTCCGTAAATCGCCTGCACCGCTTGTGACCGGCTAGCCATCCGCTAGGGTGATCGTTCACGTAAGCAGAGTGCGAACATCATGACCGCTGCCCTGGCGCTGCAAGAGCTGGATACCTTCCCGGGCAATGCCCGCTCGTTCGCCACGGAGGGTCGCGTCGATTTTGGCGATGTTGGTGGTTATTCACCATGTGGCTGCTGCGGTGGCTTCCACGCGGTCTTCGAGGAAGGCGGCGGACCGATGGGCCTGCTGAACGCCGACGATCGCGGCGGTTTGGGAACCAACGGCAGGGTGTCGCTGACGACGGGCGGCGCCGGAGCGCAGATCACGCGCTCGAACCTGGCCTGGACCACGA
Source organism: Brevundimonas sp. DC300-4 (assembly GCF_049897365.1). Taxonomy (NCBI): domain Bacteria; kingdom Pseudomonadati; phylum Pseudomonadota; class Alphaproteobacteria; order Caulobacterales; family Caulobacteraceae; genus Brevundimonas; species Brevundimonas sp. DC300-4. The sequence goes on along the minus strand of NZ_JAFCWC010000006.1, from coordinate 27,071 downwards.
CGCTGGGTCAGCCGGGTACTGTCACCTTTGCCTTCCGCTCCACGGCCCCGACGACCATGCCGTCGGATACCGTCGGCTTCACTCGCTTCACCGACGCGCAGATCACCGCCACCCTGCTGGCCCTGGCGTCCTGGTCCGAGGTCGCCAATATCACCTTCACCCGGGTGGACGCGGGCGACGGCTTCTCCGACGGCGCCACCATGCTGTTCGGCAACTATGCGTCCGGTTCCGACGGCGCGGCGGCTTTCGCCTATATGCCCGCCACGCGGACGGACAGTAACAACAGCGGCGACGTCTGGATCAACAACAGCCTGTCCTACAACGCCGCGCCGGTGCTGCTGGGCTACGGGCAGCAGGTGCTGTCGCACGAGATCGGCCACGCCATCGGCCTGTCTCACCCCGCGGCCTACAACGCCGCACCCGGCCAGAGCCTGACCTACGCGGCCAACGCCGGCTATTTCGAGGACAGCCGCCAGTACTCGATCATGAGCTATTTCAGCGAGAGCAACACCGGGGCCAGTTTCGGTTCCGGCCGATACTCCTCGGCCCCGCTCATGGACGATATCGCCGCGGCCCAGCGACTGTACGGCGCGAACATGACGACCCGTACGGGTAACAACACCTACGGCTTCAACTCCAACGCCGGCCAGGCCTGGTTCAGCGCGACCTCGAACACCTCGGCCGTAATCTTCGCGGTGTGGGACGCCGGCGGGACCGACACGTTTGACTTCTCGGGCTACAACAACGCCCAGGTCATCGATCTGCGCCAGGGCAGCTTCTCGAACGTGGGCGCCCTGATCGGCAACGTCTCCATCGCGATCGGCGCGGTGATCGAGAATGCGATCGGCGGCTCGGGTGCGGACACGATGTTCGGCAACGCGGGCGACAACGTCCTGACGGGCGGCGCCGGCAACGACCGGATCGACGGCGGCCTGGGTTCCGACACTGTCGTTTTCAGCGGCAATCGCTCGGCCTATACCATCACCTGGAACGGCCAGACGGCCACGGTGTTCGGGCCAGACGGAACCGATGTCATTTCGAACGTCGAGTTCCTGCGCTTCGCCGACCAGACGATCGCGGCGGCCTTTACCGGCGGGCTGAACGTCAGCGGCGACATCACCGCCAACACCATGACAGGCACTGCGTCCGCCGACACCCTGAGCGGGCTCGGCGGCAATGACACCCTGTCGGGTCTCGGCGGCAACGACACGCTGGACGGCGGCTCCGGCGATGACAACATCTCCGGCGGCGACGGCGACGATCTGCTGATCGGGGGCCTGGGCAACGACACGCTGAACGGCGGCGCAGGTGCGGACACGGCCAGCTATGTGTCTGCGACCGCAGCGGTGACCGTCAACCTGACAACCGGCGTGGCGAGCGGCGGAGCGGGATCGGATACGCTGTCCGCTATCGAGAACATTCGCGGCTCGACCTATAATGACACCCTGACCGGCGACGCCAACGCCAACATCATTCACGGCGAGGGTGGGATCGACGTCCTCAACGGCGGGGGCGGTAACGACCAGTTGTTTGCCGGTTCGCCGGGCCTGACGGGCGGCGCCCCGGACATCGTCAAGGCGCAAGGCACAGCGAACGCGACCATCGCCACCGCGATCTCCGTAGACGCCGGCTTCGATCTGATGCCGTCCCTCGAAATCGCCAACGCGGCCACGATTCCCCATGCGACCATCGTGGCGACCACCCATGGCGGCGTGGAGTACTATGCCGTGACCGTAGCGGCCGGGGCCAGCGTCGTCTTCGACATCGACGGCGCCTCGTTCGACAGCACCCTGCGGATCTTCGACGCCGCCGGAATGGAACTGAGCCAGAACGATGACAGCGCGACTGATGGCTTCAACGCCACCGATTCCGGGCTGAGTTATACGTTCACGACGGCGGGCACATACTACGTCCAGGTCGCCCAATGGACCGCGAACTCGGGCAGCACCTTCACCAGCCAGGCGCCGGCGGCGGGCCAGACCTATACGCTCCACATCTCGGCGCCGAACCACGCGGTGACGCCGCTGACCCTTCTGGGATCCACCCTGAACGGCGGCGACGGAGACGATTCCATGACCGGAGGCGGCGGCGACGACACCTTCGACGGCGGCGCCGGCACCGATACGGTCATCTTCGCCAACGCCCGTAGCGCCTATACGGTGTCGACGAGCGGCAGCGTGACGACCGTCACCCAGGGAACCACCCGGGTCGCGACGATCACCACTGTCGAGCGCCTGCAGTTCACCGACCAGGTCGTCGATCTCGCGGTTCAGCCCACCGGCTTGACCCTGAACGGCACGGCAGGGCCGGACACGCTGGTAGGCGGCCCCTTGGCCGACACTCTGAACGGCGGCGACGGCAACGACATTCTCCGGGGTCTAGGCGGGAACGATCTGCTGAACGGCGGAGCAGGCGTGGATACCGCCGATTACGTCGGCGTGCGCCGCCAGTATGTCGCCTCGTCCACCTCCGTCTCGGGCAATGGCGAGGGAACTGACACTCTCACTTCGGTTGAGAACCTGCGCTTCGTCGACGGCGTCCTGACCTTCGACGTCGACAGCGTCGCGGCGCAGGTGATGCGCCTGTACGATGCGACGCTGGACCGTCTCCCGGATCAGGCCGGGCTCGAGTTCCAGACGCGGGCGGTTTCGAGCGGCTCGTTTACGCTTCTGCAGCTGGCCGCCAACTTCGTGGCCTCGCCCGAATTCCAGGCACGCTACGGCGCCCTGTCGAACCAGGCCTTCGTGGAGCAGCTCTACCGGTTCTGCCTCAATCGCGAGGGCGACCCGGCCGGCATCGCGGTGCAGGTCAACGCCCTGAACACCGGCACCAGCCGGGCGCAGTTGGTGATCAACTTCTCAGAAAGCCCGGAGCATCGCGGCCTCACCGCGCCGACGCTGAACGCCGGGCTGTGGGTTCCCAACGATCAGGCCCTGCAGATCGCCCGACTTTACGATGCGACCTTCGACCGCCTCCCCGACGTGGGTGGTCTGACAGCGCAGCTGGCGGCCCTGGTCTCTGGCGTGCCTCTGCTTACTCTGGCCGCGAACTTCGCCGCCTCGGCCGAGTTCCAGGCCCGTTACGGCGCCTTGTCTAACCAGCAGTTCGTGGAGCAACTGTACCGCTTCTGCCTTGACCGGGAGGGTGATCCCGCAGGCATCGCGGTCCAGGTCAATGCGCTGAACAGCGGTACCAGCCGGGCCCAGCTGCTGCTGAACTTCTCTGAGAGCGCAGAGCACATCTCGCTGACCGCCCCGTCCTGGTCGGGCGGCATCCGCTACGTCGGCTACGTCGGCGCGCCGGTGGAACCTGTCGACGGCAAGGATGCGGCCCCGCAGGTCTCGCCGCTGATAGACACCGCGGCTATCGCTCATCACGACGCGAAGGACGCCGCCGTCCAGGTCTCGCCGCCGGCCGACGACGCGCAAGTCGATCTCCAGTTCGATGCGATCGGGGTCGACGAGGGGCCGCAGACGGTTCCGACCGTGATCGACGATTTTGTCCAGGTCTCGCCGCTGGCCGACGACTTCGTCCTGCCGGCCGGGGGTGACGCCATTGTCTTCGATCAGCTGGAGGCGCTGGCCGCGCGCGAAGTCTTCGCTGCTGCGCCGAGCTGGGCCTCGCCGTCGGAAGAGTTCGTGCCGGTTGCGATCCTGCCGGATGCCAGCGTCATCGACGCCCTGCACAACGGCCACGCCCACAGCGACTGGATGTGAGTTGGCCAACGCCTGATCGTTCCCCGGGCCTTATCCCGGGAGTGATCAGGCGGAGTGGCGGCCGATCTCGTGCTTCAGGACGGCGGCGGCGGTGGCCTGAAGCGGCGTCGTCGCCGACCAGCCGTAGCGGTCGCGGAACTTGTCGAAGACCCCTTCCGCCCGCGGCACGTCGGACGCGCGCATGCGGTTCGGTGCCGGTACGGCCTTGATCGACCTGCCGGACTGCTCGACCAGGGCGTCGAGTATGGTGCGGATGGCGACCGGCCGGCCCGAGCCGACATTGTAGACATCGAAGGGCGACGCGGGCGCGGCGTCTTCTATGACGGCGACATAGGCTTCGATGACGTCGTCGACGTCGCTGAAGTCGCGCACCGCATCCAGATTTCCGACCTGGATTTCATCGCCGCCGTCGCGCAGGACGCGCGCGATCTGGGCTGCGAAACTGGGGGCGACGAACCGCTCGTCCTGGCCCGGACCGGTGTGGTTGAACAGGCGCAGGACGACCACCGACAGGGCCTCGCTCGCCATATCGGCCAGCAGATATTCGCAGGCGGCCTTGGTGCGGGCATAGGGCGAGGCCGGCGAAAGGGCCGAGGTTTCGTCGCGCGGGCCGGCGTTGAATTGACGGCCATAGACCTCCGCGCTGGAGGCGAAGATCAGGCGAGACGGGTCGGGCAGGGCGCGCATCGCCTCGGCCAGGGCGCGGGTGCCGTCGAAGTTGACTGTCCAGACCGTGTCGGGCGTCACGCTGCCGTCGCCAACGGACGACATGGCGGCCAGGTGAATCACCGTGGTGGGTCGGAAGTCAGCGATGATGCGGGCCAGGGCCGGGGCGTCGGTCAGATCGACCGCGACCGGATCGTTCGTGCCGTTGGGCCCGATCAGGCCGATGACCGTGGCCGGGGTCTGCTTCAGCCGTTGCATCAGGCGCGAGCCGACGAAGCCCGCCGCGCCTGTCACCAGAACCCGATGGTCCGCCCGGTCAGCGGCCATCGATCTCAGGCCCCGGCTTTGCGGTGCCGGGCCATGTCAGCATCGACCATCTCGCCGATCATCTGTTCCAGGGTGATCTCGGGCGTCCAGCCGAGCTTGCGTTTGGCCTTGTCAGCGTTGCCGTGCAGGACCTCGACCTCGGCCGGCCGCATGAAGGCGGGGTCGATGACGATGTATTTGTCCGGGTTCAGATCGACATGGGCGAAGGCGGCCTCGACGAAGGCCCGGACGCTGACCGTGCGGTTGGTGGCGACGACATAGTCATCGGCCGTTTCCTGCTGGGTCATCAGCCACATGGCGCGGACGTAGTCCTTGGCATGACCCCAGTCGCGGGTCGCGTCCATGTTGCCCATGCGCAGTTCGGAGGCCAGGCCCAGCTTGATGCGGGCGACGGCGTCGGTGACCTTGCGGGTCACGAACTCCAGGCCGCGCAGGGGGCTTTCGTGGTTGAACAGGATGCCCGAGGAGGCGTGCAGGCCAAAGCTCTCGCGGTAGTTGATGGTCATCCAGTGACCGAACAGCTTGGCCACGGCATAGGGCGAGCGCGGATAGAAGGGGGTGGTCTCGCTCTGGATCGGCTCCTGGATCAGGCCGTACATTTCCGACGAGGAGGCCTGGTAGAAGTGGGCCTTCGGCGCTTCGAGGCGGACGGCCTCCAGCATGTTGACGACGCCGACGCCTGTCGCCTGGGACGTCAGGACCGGCTGGTCCCAGGAGGTCTTCACGAACGACTGGGCGGCGAGATTGTAGACCTCGTCAGGCTGGGCGTCGCGAATGATGCGGGCCATGCCGCCGAGGTCCAGAAGGTCGCCGTCGACCACCTCGACCTGACCACCGATACCGAGCCAGTCGAGACGGTGCGTCGCCATGCCGTAGTGGCTCGACCGACGCGCGACGCCGACGACGCGGTAGCCCTTGCCCAGCAGCAGTTGCGACAGATAGGCGCCGTCCTGACCGGTGACGCCCGTGATCACCGCGCATTTTTGAGCCATTTGAGAACCTTAGTATCTGTCGGAGGAATGGATTGTTTAGCTGTGCTGGAGGCCGTGAGACAACCACAATTTGGGACTGCGGGCCCGTCAGCCGAACGTTATGCCAGTGAGGTGGAGCGACAGCCGACGGTCATCCGCCAAGCCCAGTTCTTCGGAGGGGCTCCAGGTTTCAGCGTCAATCTCGATCCGATTCGCGCCCTGGCGTCGTTCCAAGAGAACCTTGTTCTCTCCCGGCGACATTTCGCCTTCGAAGATGACGGTTTCGCCGTTGCGGACAGAGGTGGCGACCGGTTTGCCTCGATGATTGGAAATCTCCAGCCAGGCCTGTTGCGAACAGGCCGGGAACTGCGCCTCGAACCATCCCTTGCCGGACAGCAGCACCCAGGTCTGTTCGACGTGGAGATTCTCGTGCGCTGTTGTCGCCAAGAGTTCAGGCATGAGGCGATGCACGCCGCGCGTCGGCGCCCCGATCACCGTGTAGCCGATCACTCCGTCGATGTCAGAATAGGTATCCATCCGCAGCCCTACCCGTTCGAATACCGCCGCCATGAAGTCCAGCGACCAGCCGCTTTCGAACCAGCCGAACTTGCGAATGCAATAGATTGACAGGGCGTCAAGCCGGAGCCCCCAGTTCTTCCACCAGATGTTGTTGAAGGGCTCGCCCGCCAGGATCAGACGGCCGTCCGGCAGCGAAAGACTGTCCGCCATCCTCTGCAACACCGTCCACGGGCGTACCGCGTGGTGCAGGCACTCGTAGAACAAGACCGCGTCGTGCGCGGTCTCAGGCAGGTAGTCGTCGAACGTGGATTGAACCGCCTTGATCCGCCAGCCGCTGCGCTCGGCGCGGGCATTAACCAGCGCCACGAAGTCCGGGCTGATATCTACGCCCGTCACCTGGAGGCCAAGATAGGCAGCGACTTCGGAAGACAGGCCCCAGCCGCATCCCATGTCCAGCAAGTGGCCGTTCAGCTTGATGCCGGCCTTGCGAAAGGCCTTGGAAAGCCGCTGGACATGCATCGCAAGTTCGGCCGGGTTGGGGTGGTTGTACGGATTGACCGCTTGAATGTGCGGCCCCAGTGCGAAGGGCGAAAGCTCGTTGATTGACTGGTTAAACTGGCGACCGGACAACTCCTTGTAGAGTTCGAGTTGTTGATCGACATACGCCTCCGAAAAAGGGTCAAGCGACTGATCCACCTGCACCGTCGGCGCATAGTCAAAGTTCGCCCAGTATTCCTCACAGGCCGGCGTGGCGGGACCGCCAAGGGCGTCGCTAAGGCTTACGAACTCGTCCAGCGACTGCTCGGTGAAACGCATGATGAGGTCCTGATGGATGACGCGTTCTTGCTAAAGGCGAGGTAACCAGAGCGCATTCCCGACGCCGGGTCGAACACGCTACCGCATGACCGCTGCCTACCGCCTCCCGGAATACAGATTTGCCCGCGCGAAGCGACACTATTTTGTCCGGAGGCGTTGGGCGCGGTCTCTCCGAGGGCCTTCCGCGTCGCGTGATGGGAACTGGACAGGCCGTCGAGCTTCGCGCTACGTGACAGCCGTATCCGCACGTCGAGCCGCCCGCCCTCAGTGGCGGGAGCGACGGCGCAAAACCGGGGACCGGCGCCACCGGGGTGTAACGTTGAAACAATCTGACGCGACGCGGTCGATTGCCTACGGCGATCATATTCTCACGATCCATGGTTCAGCAGGGGATTCGTATTTCGAAAACGTCAGTCTCGACGATCATGCGAACGACATGCTATCCGGGGCTCTGCGCGGACTTCCATTGGAGGCCGTCGTTCTCGACATCGGTGCGAACATCGGTCTTACGTCGGTCATGGCCGCCCACCATGGGGCCTTGGTCTATGCCTTCGAGCCCAGCCCGAACACCTTTGCCCTGTTGCAAAAAACCGTGGCGGCCAATGAGACCCCGGGCGAGGTCAGGCCGGTCAATTTGGCGCTCGGCGCCGCGCCAGGCGAACTGAGTTTCTTCGAAGACCCTTCCTCGAACTCCGCAAGCCATGTGGTGAGCGGCGATACCCTGGGTCGTCAGGGCATGGTGATCGTGCCGGCCACGACCGTGGATCTTTTCGTCGAGCAAGAGGCCCTGGACCGTCTCGACTTCATCAAGATCGATATCGAGGGGTTCGAAACCGACGCTCTCAAGGGCGCCGAGGAAACGATCCGCAAGTTCCAGCCATCAGCGTTGATCGAGTATAACGCGTTCACGATGGTCGGCTTCAGGAACATGAACCCGAGGAATCTGCTAACGCAAATCCGCAGCCTTTTCCCCTATGTCTACCGCTGGCGTAACGGCCTGCTCTTGATCGAATCGGACATGGATGCGCTGAGCTTCATCCACGACAACTTGGTGTCGGCTGGATCGGTCGAGGATCTCTACGGACGGTTCTCGCCCCTCTAGCCGCTTCAGCCGGCAGAAATGGGGGCCGTCGAGGCGGCGCCGAAGGTAAAGGACTCCAGCAGGTCGGCCCGCGCCTCGAGGTTCGAACGACGCGCGTAACCGATACCCGTCAGACCCAGGACGAAATCCCGAGGCTCGCCGAGCGGTAGCTCGTAGTCGCCTTCGACGTCGATCGCGACACGGCAGACGCCATCCGGACCGACTTCGCCCGACAAGCGGAACAGACCGTTTTCTTCGATTTCTACGCCGGGGATGGCCCGGGCTTCCGCGCCGCGTCTACCGGCGAAATAAAGCGTGGTGTGGCAGGCGTTGCACCAAGGCGCAGCGTTCAGCCCGACATAAGCCGTGATCGCAGTGCCCTCCGGCAGAGAGGTCTGGAAGCTGATCTCTCCGTATCGGCCGCGCATCCAAGCACCCCATCGCTCGGGACCATAGAAATTCTCGGCGATCATCAGCCGGGATGGGGTGGTGATATATCCGATCAGAGCCGCGCGGATTTCCCGCAGATCGCCGGGCCTGAACTGCAGGCCCTCGGCCAAGGTCGGCAGCAGGGCCGGGGCGATCGGAAGATCGGCATGAGCCTTCATCTGCTCAACGAACAGGCGAGCGACGTCATCCCAGCCGCGCGGCTTGAAGTTGTCGACGATGTTCTGCTTGCGGGAGCCCAGGTAGGCGCGGTCGGTGATCATGCGGCCGATCACGTCGACGCCGGTCTGGATGCTCTCGGGGTCCACGTAATCCACGAAATCGCCCCCGACTTCCGGGATAGAAGACGTATCGGAGGCGACGCACGGAATGTGGTGCAACAGGCTTTCGCCGACCGGCAGGCCCCAGCCTTCAACGAAGCTGGTGAAGACGGTGAACAGGCTGTTCTCATAGACCGCGTTTAGTTCGGCGTCGGTCAGGTCGTGAACGATGTGGACCCGACCCCCCAGGTTGCGGGTGCCGTCCAGAAGGTCGAGCAGACCGTTGATGCGCCAGCCCTTGCGGCCGACGAAGACCAGGTCCGGAACGTCAACGCCCTGTTCGATCAGCTTGCGCCAGACGTTCACGACATAGGCGTGGTTCTTGCGGCCTTCGATCGTCGACACATAGGTGACGAACTCGCGGCCCCGCAGCTTCTGCATGCTCTTGGGCCAGACCTGGATGTCGCCAGGTGGTCCCGTCAGCGAGTGGGCCAGCGGCACGGTGGCCGTGGGCACCTTTCGCACTCCGTTCTCAGCCAGGAACTTGTCCAGGATCGTGCGGGTATAGTCCGAGATCGTGAGGATATAGTCGCAGATCAGGCAGAGCTCGCCGATGCCGGTGATGAACTCTCGGGTCAGTTCCGCCTCGCAGAACTCCGGATGAGAGATCGGAATGATGTCGTAGATATAGGCCGCGAGCCTGGCGCCGGCGCGCTTGGCCGGGAGGTAGCGGTCGATCGTGTTGTTCAGGCCCCAGAATGCTCCTGACAACACTATGGTGTTGTCCGTTCCCGCGAAGACTGGCGTGGCGCTGTGCTCACAAGCCGCAAGCAGCTTGCGAAGGCGGCTGTGATCGACTTGCGCGCTGGCGGCGTATTCGATCATCGCCTTCACGTCGCTGTTCTGCATCAGCCAGAAGCTGCCGTTCTCAAGCAGTTCGGAGAAGTCGGTCAGGATGAATCCGACGTCGACGTCAGGCATCTCCATCAGAGCCAGGGTGATCCCCGCCTGAACCCTCTGGATCCCGGACATGGTCGAGTGGACGCCCAGATAGAAGAACATGTCCTGGAGCGAGAACAGATAGACATTCTTCGCCTTGGTCAGCGGCAGGTCGCTTTGAACCACCTTCATGAGCATGCCGATCTCGTCGCCCAGGTCGTCGGCACCCGCCCGGGAGGCACCGCGAAACGACTGCAGGGCCTCGGTGTGTTTGCCTTGGCGCTTCAGGACGTGGGCGAGATGGACTCGGCCTTCCGGCTCGTTCGGCGCGGCGGAAACGGAGCGGTCATAGGCCTGTTCAGCGGCGGCGAGGTCCCCGCTCTCCTTCAGGGCATGGCCGAGTTGAATCCAGATTGCCGCATCGTCCGGATAAGAAACCAGATGTTTCCGGTAGGCGGCCGCCGCCTGTTTCCATTCCCGGCTGTCGCGATGGCGGTCGCCGGTCTTGCGGTGGCTGAACGACTTCGGATTCAAAAGAGATTTCAGGCGCAACGTCTTGAACTCCTTGCGATCATCGATGCCGGCTTCGCAGTCTGGCTTGGGTGCCGCTCTCTCCTGCAGTCTCGCAGGCATTCCCCTCAGAGCAAAGCAGCGGGCCGCCGTCTAGACGCTTCGCACAGCCTTTGACACCTGAGCCCTCGGCGCGCGCGTCGTCCGCCGAACCTTGGGCGCTAAGCGCGGTGCAGGAGCGGTAGAGACAGAGGCGGCCAGGGAAAAAACGTCATCGTATCGACGCGCCCCGATATCCCAGTCGTACTCCCGTTCAACGACAGCCTTGGCCTTGGTCGCGGCCGCCGTTCCTGCAAGGCTCGCCCACGCCTTATCCGTTACCAAGGTCGCCAGCTCCGGGACATCATCTGCCCGAAGCGACCACCCGTCATCGGCGATCCCTCTCGTCCCGAAGTTGTTCGCGATGATCGGCAATCCAGCGGCCATGTATTCGAAGACCTTTAGATTGGTGCCGCCGCCCGAGGTGACGATCTGCAAGGCGAAGTCCGCTGATCTCATCAAGAGGAGCTTGGTTTCGAGATCGACGAAACCCAACCAGTTTTCCGTGAACCCGACCTTGGGCCAGCTATCGTCCCTTGCCTCGATCATCCGCCCCAGGACGATGACCTTTCCAGAGAAGCCCGCCTCGTCTAACCAGAGTCTCGTCTGCTTGTAGCTTTCGATATTGGGCCCATACGCGCTGCCGATGAACAGGCCCACGCCTGCCGGCGACGACAGTACGCCTCGCATCGCCTCCACGGCCTCCGGTGGTACCGCGTCATAGTCCGCTGAGGTCACGCCGTTGGGAACGACTACCAGTTTGCTGGCCTGAACATCGTACAGATCTGCGAATCTCTGCGCGTCGCCGTCGCTGACGGCGATCACCGCATCCGCCGAACATAGGGCCAAGGTTTCGGCGACCCTTACCTGCTCCAAGAATCTGGCCATCATAACGGGGTTGCGGCCGACCGAGAGATAGCTGGCCTTGGCGTCCGCTTCGACGTTGTGAGACTCGTGGATCTTGAGCTGAGTACGTTTGCACAAGGGGCTGATGAAGGGCGCGAGGAAGGGCGTCGAGATGACGACGGCGTCCGCCCAAGCGATCGCCTCTCGCACCTCGGCACGAAACGCGTCAGTAAAACTGTATTCCTCAATACAGAGGATATCGTGAAGATACCGCCCTGTTCTGGCGAACAAGGAATGCATTTTCTGGCTGTCGGCTTGCGAGATCCCACAGACCACGTTGATGAAGTTCGGCGTCAGAACCTCCGTCGCCGAGGCGTTACCTGTGCCCGAATGGTAGGCGACGACGCGCACCTCATGGCTCTTCGCCAGGCGCGAATACAGGGCGAGATACCGCGCTTCACCTCCGTTCTCCCCCGGGCTGACGTCATAGGTCGCGAAAACGGCGATACGCATCAGGCTAGCAGGCCGCGCATGTCGCTGAGGACGATCTCGGCGGTCTTTTCCCAAGTATAATCTTGGCGGCGACGATCCCCCTTGGCGATCAGGTTTGCTCTCATTGCCGCGTCAGTACAGAGGCTGTGCATTCCTTTGCTGATATCCTCGGCACTGTAGGGGTCGACGGTGAGCGCGGCGTCGGCGGCGATTTCCGCCATGCTTGAGACGTTGGAAGTTAGCACGGGCGTGCCGCATTCCATGCTTTCCAGGATCGGCAACCCAAACCCTTCGTACACGCTCGGATAGACGGAGAAGAGCGCGCCGGTATACAGGCACGATAGGTCGTCCACGGTAAGATTGGACAGCATCAGAGTGTCGGCCGTCAGGCCGCGCGAATCTCGAAAATTCAGGGTCTCCTGGAAGTCCCAACCCATCTGCCCGACCATCACGAGCTTGGGGCATTTCGGAAGTCTCTGCCTCAGCATCTCGTAGGCTTGCAGCAACCTCAGGTGATTTTTGCGAGGCTCCACGGTCGAAACCATGATGATATATTCGGATTTTTGAAGGTCGAATTTCTTCAAGACCTTCAGAACTTCATCGGGCTTGCGGGGGCCTATGTTCACGTCCGCCGCGATGCCGGCATAGCGCAGCCGCTCGCGGTCGAGATTCAGGGTTTCGGCCAGATCGACGAGTGTCGAATTCGAGATTGTGTAGACGCGATCGGCGGCCCGGAAGACTTCGATGTTGGCGTCGAAGTTTTGCCGGGCATCAGGATGGAAGAACTGCGGGAACAGGACTGGGATGAGATCGTAAGCCCAGGCGAAACGCTTTAGCTGCGGCATTTTCGCAGGAATGAAGTGGTTGGTGAAATAGGCTTCGCACCCGTCAGCTTTCAGCCGCGCCCCAAGCTCTGCCGTCGTGTGTTCGAGCTTCAACGCGTCGAGTTCGCGTCGGAAGCTCTCCAGACTTTCGCTCAGGCGGCCGGGCGAAAGTGGATAGATCGGGAGTTTATTGTAAGTGATCTCAACCCTGATTTGATCTTCGAAATCAGCAAAGAATTCTACGGGGACAAAAGCGGAGCCTTCGGTCCAGCGGAAGGTGGCTTCCGCCGCATGATAGCCGCGGTGGAGACGTCGATCATCGAAGGCGATGGACCGTCTTTTGGAACTATCGGTTGCGACTATGCCGGTGATCGCGATGCCCAGCTTTCGAAGGTCCGACGATCCGTTGATGTCCCTAGGCATCGCCGTCCGGCTTAGGATCACGAACTCCCGTTCGGGGCGAGGACCTTGGTAGGTCACAGAATCGCCGTTGGATCCAGGGTCAGTCAGTTTGCCGTCGACAAAGAGTCTGACGCCCGGATCGCTGCTGCCTACCGGGGCCCTGGTCTCCGACTGATAAGCAGGGCCAACGCCGGCCGATATCGTCTGCGGCTCCCAGCTGAGCTGCGCCATGGCGATCGGGTTGACCGGTCCCAAGCGGGGATCCAGAACCAAGATCACATCGAACGTGGGATCAAGGCGCCGGCAAGCGTTCAGGAAATTCACGGCGACGCTGTGGATTCCTCCGAGAATACCCTGCTGAAAAGATCCCCCATCGAAAGCGATGCGCATATCAGACGTTCCTTAGCTGAGGGACGAAGTCTTCGAGGACCATCCGCCACTTGTTCCAGGTCTGCCCCTCCGCAAACGCCTGTGCACGACGGCTCTGGGATCGGATGAGCGCCATTCGGCTTTCGCGGTCCTGCTTCAAGGCGACGGCCATGCCGGCGGCGGCCTCGACATCCGCGGCCGGCAAGAGGGCCCCGGCGGGGCCGCAGGTCTCGGTCACGGCCGTGGACATCATGCCGACCACGGGACAGCCGGCGGTGAAGGCTTCCAGAAGCGGCACCATGAAGCCTTCGTGCTCGCTCATGCAGATGAAGGCATCGGATGACGCCAAGGCCGCGCGAAGCTCCGCCCCGGGCTGGTTGACTTCGAACTTGACGTTCGTCTCCAGACCCAGGTCCAGGACGATGTTTTCGAGGTAGCGGAAGTATTCCCGATCCCAGATCTTCCCAAAGATCCGCAGGTTTGGCGTCATGCCGATGGTATTTTTGATCGCGCCCGCGACACGAATGACGTTGTCTATCCGCTTGTTCGGGACCAACCGTCCGATGAAGGTCAGATTCACAGCGCCGGTGCTGCCGACCTTCAGAAAGCGCTCGTGATCCGCGGCCGAAGGACGGAAGAAGCGGTCATTGTAGAAAACCGGAATCGTTTGTTCAACACGCGCGCCGGCCGGGAAATCCGTCCGATTGTAATCTGAATCGCCAATGCAGATATCGGCGCGTTGGACGATCGCTGGTAGCGCCGCCCGGCCGACGTCACATGCATTGGCGAGCCCGTCCTGGCCATGGGCGCGGAAGAAATGCCCAGGGGTGATGTTGTGATATACGAGGATAATCTTGGCGCGAAACCGCAGGATCAGATCAGTGTCGTTATCGGCGAACGAATAGTGAAAAATGATGACGTCTCGCCGCGTCGGCAACAACTCGGCGAGGTCCTTGAGCGCGAGCGTCCCCGCCGGAGCCAGAGGCCGGTTGTGATCGTTGCAGACCAAATAGGACTCAACGCCCGCGCTCAGGAGCGCTGCATGAAGGCGGACGGTCGAATAGCCTATCGCATCACGTGAAGTGATAGACTGGCAGTAGTGGAAGACCCTCATGAGGTGGGCGTCGACCGCTCATCCCGCGAGGCTGAAAGGGCCGAGACGGCCTGCTGGATATCAGCCACAACCAGACCTTGGGTCGCCTGGGCATCGAAGATCATGGCCCGGCACAATTCCAGGATCGGCGAAAGTTCCGCAGCCAAGCTGGACTTCAGCCGGTCGAGTTCGTCAGCCTCTGCGAGCCGAGTCAGCGAATTTCCCCTCCGGAACTCGTCGAGATCCGAGGTCAAAGCGTCGACGCGGCCTTCGATGGTGACAACCAGGCGCTCCAACCGCTCCACGACGGCTTCGTAGGTGCTCTCGCGAACGGCGAACAGGTTGTTAAGGTGGCCGACCTGAGTGACCAGGCCGTCGATAGCGAGCCGCGTCGACGCGGGATCCGACGCCGGCGGAGACCGGACTTCGGTGACCCGGATCGGGGCGCCCTGCTCGGCGGCGGAAACATCAAACTGACGGACGATCCGACGCGCTGCCCGCACCAAGGATTCATCATCAGGTGCCAATGCGCCAGTGGCCATACTTTAACTTCCCCTCATTATAGTTTATCGCTATACACACGTAGCTAGCCATCGCAAGTCAAATATCGCATCCTTACAGCAGGATAGCCCTAGGAGGCAGGCCCGCTCGAGACGCGGGGCCTGAACCCGAATGGGCGGCCGGCCGGGCCCCTCGCAACGCGGAATGTTCCCTGCTACCCACTCGAACTCATGCTGGCCGGGAGCTGCGTAGTGCGCGACGAACCTCATAAGGGAAGGCGTGAACAGGATTTGACTGACGCATCGTCATCGAGCGACCGGCACGTCGAGAGGGTGGATCTGGCCGCCGTGTTCGCCATCTTTCTCGGCCGGCCGCCAGAAGATGTCGCGCCCCAGATGAGCTACTGGAAAGTTCGGCCGCTGTCGGAGCTCCTCAGGGTTATCGCTGGCTCGGATGAGTTTGCAAACATCCAAAACATCCTGGTCGATGCGGCTGTTCTTTCAGGCGGCGAGACCCTCTCGCGCGCGCAGGTCATCGATGCTGACTATTGGCTTGCCCGGATGGCGCCCGGTCACGTTCCTAGTCCCCGCGCAGGATGGGCAGATCTCCTTCTCAGTGGGGTCACCTCTGTCGATCTCATCGGAATGGGCGGACCCGTATTTTCCGTTGAGGCGACGGGTGTGCTCAAGGGCATCGTACAAGCACGACACAGCGCGCAGGCCGCCTTCCAGGAGTTGGTCTCGTTCGATGCCGCCGCATTCGCCGCGCATCCCGCCAATCAAGAATATTGCCGTCCTCAGGGCGGGCTGGACTTCAATGCGCCGATCGAACGCCGATCGCCCGCACCCGTTATGCTGCCCCTGTTCAGCGAAGGCCTGTCCGGGGTTCGCAGGCCCAGCCGCCTCACGATTGGCGAGTGGCTGGACGAAACCCAGAACGCGGCCTTGGCGGGAGCGCTAACGCACTGGCTTTGGGACGAAGGAACCTACCGACGGAACCGTGCGGTGACCGACAGTGACCTGGATGCGGGCCCGCCGGATGGTCTCGCGTTCTTGGATTTTCTGACGGTCGGTGACGAGGCGGGAGTCTCTCCACATCCGCTTTTCTGCCATCATGCCTACCGCACGCTGAATCGTGATTCGGTCAGTCAAGCCCTCGGTTTTCGTCACTTCGTGGCGCAGCCTGACGCGTGCGATCTTAGAACCTCCGCTCTTTTCGATCCCGAGTTTTACCTGTCGCGTCAGCCGCAGGTCCGGACCGACATCGCGGCAGGACTGTTCGGGTCGCCCCTCGAACATTTCGTAAGACAAGGCTTGGCCGCCGGTTACGACTTCTCGCCCGACTTCGACCGGCACTTCTATCTATCCAGCAATCCGGACGTGGGCGACGCCCTGGGCGAGGGCCGGATACCGTCTCCGGAGTGGCACTACGTGTTCGATGGCGCCCGAGAAGGTCGCGCGCCGAACCCGTTCTTCAACGCCTGGTACTACGCCAGTCGCTATCCCTTCGTCGCAGAAGAAATGGCGCGTCTGGGTATCTCCAGTACTCTGGAGCATTTCATTCTGATTGGGCAGTCGCGGGGCTGGGTCGCAAATCCGCCGTTGGCCGAACGGGCGGTCACGCCGGACGACGGCAGGGCGCTTTTCGAGAAGCGAGGCCGTCGCGCCTATGGCGAAATCCTCGACGGCGGTATCGTCGTTCCGGCTGCCGGGTCGCCGAGGTTGTCCGTTATCGTCCCGGTCTCGAACCAGGCCGACTTCACAGCCGGCTTCCTGAAATCCGCCGCCTTCGCCATGGAGGTGCTCCGCGCGCGGCGGAACATCGAGACGGAAATCCTTATCATCGACAGCGGCAGCCGGGACCATACGGAATCGCTGCTGGCCGCCGTGCCGAATGTCATTGTGGAAAAGCTTACAACGCCATTCAGCTTCCCTGCCGCCGTCAATGCCGGTGCTGCGAAAGCCCGAGGCGATATCCTGCTGGTGGCCAACAACGACATCGAGTTCCAGCCCGACGCCTTCGACCGGGTTTTCGCCATTCTGGATGACGACCCGTCCGTCGGTCTGGTCGGCGCCAAGGTCATCTTGCCGAACGAGACGCTTCAGGAGGTTGGGGCCTCATTGGACCGCCTCGGCAATACCCACGGCATGGGCCGGGGCGTCGACGCGTTCAGGGTCACCAACAATCGGCGGCTGGCGGTGGACTATGCCTCCGGCTGTTTCATCGGTTTCCGTCGCGCCGACTTCGACGCCTTGTCGGGGTTCGAGGAGGCGTTTTCGCCCGGCTACTACGAGGATGTCGACTTCGCACTTCGGATGAGGCGCGACCTGAACAAGACGACGGTGGTCGATACCGGTCTGACCGTCATCCATTACGAGAACGCGTCTTTCGCCAAGGGCCGCCCCGCCACGGTGAACATGTCTGGTGCGATCCGGAACAGGCTGCTGCTGAAGACGAGACATGCCGCCTTGTTCAGAGAGATGACCGGCCGCGCAGGCGCCGGCCGCGCGTCGGCTTCGCGCCAGGCCGTGTTTGGCGGAAACCGTGTCCTGGTGGTCCAGGACCTGATCCCGGCGGCGGGCCTGGGCGCGCGCTTCGCACGACTTGAGACGATCCTGGACGCCTTCACCCGGATCGGCATCGCTTTCGACATCATGGCCTTGAGCGCCGACGAGGAGGTCGATTGTCACAAGGACCCCCGGGCCACGGTCTTCCGGGGCTGGCTCCCGGGACAATCGCTTCAGGACATCCTCCAGCGTCACGGCGCCGACTACAGCCACGTCTGGGTCTGTCGTGCCGGGAACATTGCCCGGCATAGCGGCGTCCTCGCCCAGGCCAGGGCCGATTTCAATCTGAAGCTGATCTGCGACCTCGAGACCCTGTCCGGCCCGGAGACGGCGGAGCGGACACGACCCGACGCCGGCGATGCGGCCGCCCTGTCCGACCTCGCCGGCGAACTGATCCTTTCCATCGATGTCGATCAATGGGTGGCCGTCGACGACCGGGACCGGGCGCTGGTCGAAAGTCTCGGCCTCGGCCCGGTTCTCGAAGTCGGCGACGGCCTTAAACCGCCTGGGACCGCCGGATCGGCCCGCCCGGCAAGGTCGCGGGCGGTGAGCGTATCAAAGGTCGGGCCCGACGCCGTCGTCCGTCAGGTTAAGGCGGTCTTCGACAGCCTGAGTCATCGGTCGTAGCCGTGTGAATGCCGTTCGAGACGCCGGATATCCCGGCCGCTCGCGAGGAACGGCCCCAGACGCTCACCCCCGATCTTGCGCGGCTGCAGGCCTGGACGCCCGCGGGACGCCCCCCTGGACGCCTTGGGTCAGGGCGCCGTGGGCGCGAACAGGATGGCCGAGGCGATGCTGTCCAAGGTCGGATACTCGATCACCCGGCCGTTGATCATGACCCCGGGAAACGACGGCATGATCCGGGCGACGGGATCGGCGTTCTGCGCGATGACCATATTATAGGTCGCCTCGCTCGCGGCGCAGGCCTCGACCTCTGCGGGCTCGCCGCCGGCCGCTGCGATGGCGTCGGCGTACCACTGGGTGACCTTGGATCCGTCTTCGACCACCTCGGCCTGACCGCTCATGAACGATAGGGCGACGTCAAAGAAATGCGCCGGATCCGCGCACAGGCCGATCATCGCCGCCCTGACCGAGGGCTGGATCGGCTCGACTGCGACATCATGAAACACGAACCGCGCCTGGCCCGTGTCGATGTAGCGTGACTTCACCTCCGGCAGGATGGTCAGGTACCAGTCTGCGCACTCGACGCAGTTGAACGACGAATAGAAGTCGATCTGAACCGGCGCGTCGTCCAGGCCCATCGCCCGAACGGGAACGACGATTTCATATGGGGGCGAGGACACGGCCTCGGCCGTTTCCGACTGGGCCATGGCCTGACCCGAGCCGATCAGAAGCGCCGCAGCGGCGAGGAAAATCCGGGTGCTCGGCATGAAGTCGGGGCTTTCTGCATCAAAGGGGTCGCATAGGCTTTATCGCCCGTGACGCGAAGAGACTCACGCCACCAAAGGGCCGGGGCCGCATTCTGTCCAGAACGAAGCTCTGTCGAAGGCGAAATTCTGTTCCAGCGCTACAATAAACTCGAACGAGGTCGGCGCGCGCAATCAAAACCAGCAAAGCTTTCCTTGCTTAGAGTCCGTGGGTAAGCGGCGGGTCTATATGACATTTTTAACATAGCCCGGATACCGGCTGAGGCGTCAAATCACTTGACGCTCGGAAACGCCCCGCGCTATGGAGCGTATGCCGTGGGCGCAGCCCTGTCTCATATCGAGGCACGAACTGTGGCCGGAAGGCGTTCAATCGTTGGCTACGTCCACACAACCGGTTTCTTTGGGGGACCCCATCCAGATGACTAAGTTCACTCTTCTCGCCGCTGCTTCGGTAGCTGCCATGGTCTTTGCTGGCACGGCTAACGCCGGCCAGGTCACGGGCTCGATCAACACCGTCGCGTTCGACCCGCAAAACATCACGCCCGGCAGCCGCACGATCTACACGATCGCTTCGGAGCGCGACAACGCCGCCAACCAGACGCCCGCGAGCGGCTTCGTTGCCGCTCTCAGGCTCTCCAACCCGAGCACGATTGCCACCGGCGCTCCTGCCCAAACCTATCAAGTAACCTTCACGGTCGCTGGCGGTACGATTCCGACCGGCACCGCCGCTGGGTTGACGGTCGAGCAGGCCCCAACCGTTACCGGCAGTGGCAGCACGCCCGGCAGTTTCTCGGTGGTCCAGGGCAGCCGTGACGCCAACAGCATTACTTTCATCGTGACGGTTAACGCTCCGACCGTCGCTTCGTCGAACGTCACAGGCTTCACCCTGACCGGCGTCCTCGCCAACTCGGCTGCTGAAGCCTCGGTCACTCTGGCGACCTCGACCTCGGTTCTGGCCGGCGGCGTCGCATCGGTCATCGACACTACGTCCGCCCAGACCATCGTTCGATACGCTTCGGCTGTTGGTACCATGAGCGTTACCTCCAACAACGCCGTTGCTATGCTGCCGGACTTCAAGCTGTTCGGCGCTGGCGTGACTCCCGCGGCCGTCATCTCTAACGGCGGCCGGACGGCTGTAATCGCTTCGAACTTTGTATTCGCCGCAAGCACCACCAATAACTCGGGCGGCGTCTTCTACGCCGGTCTCGCATCCAATGCCGCTATCAGCGCCGCGGCCATCGTGAACGGAGCTACCATCGGCTTCGCTGGCAGCATCCCGGCTAATATGACTGTTGCACTGTCTGGCATCACCGCCCTTCCGGCGACTAACGCCAACTCGGCGGTCTTCACTTTGGGCGACACGGACGCTGACTTGTTTATCGATGGGACGCGCAACGTCGTTCTCGAGCAACCTGTGAGTGCGGCTCTACAGAATGCCATTCCGGCCGGCTTCTACACGACCACATTCCTCCCGACATACGCATCTGGGTATTCGGGGACGGCTCCGGCCGCGACCACAGTGAACTCGGGCACCGTGTCGCTTGACGGCGTGAACTTCATCGCGCCTTGGATCGCCGGCCCGCAGTCGGGCCAGCAGACGGTTATCCGCCTGTCGAACGGCTCTTCCAACGCCTCCGGCGGCGTTACCCTGCGCCTGCTGAGCAGCCAGGCCCGCGCCCCCGGCGTGACCACCGGCCCGGGTGCTGCGATCTCCAACCAGACCTGCTCCACCTCGTTCACCATCCCGGCGAACGGCGAGCTGCAGATCACGGGCGCGACCCTGACCACCTGCTTCGGTCAGTTCCTGCGCGGCGACCTGCAGATCTCGATCCAGTCGTCCTCGACGGCTCTGACTGCCAAGGCTCGCAACGTAGACGCCTCAGGCGACGTCTTCGAACAGACCCTGGGCCGCTTCTCCGGCTCGCCTTCTACCAACGCTAACTTCTAAGAAAAACCACCTCCTTCGGGACTGTGGGAGGGGAGGGCTTCGGCCCTCCCTTTTTCTTTGCCTGATGCTCAAAGTCGCGCACGATTGCGGTCTTGGCCGCGTCGGCCAATCGGTCGGCGGTGTTGGCGGTTCCAGGGCGAAAAAGATTGCGATTCGCCCTCTCCACCGGGCGGGTGTGTTCCTTGCCTGGCATCAGCCGTTCCGGCGTCCGCTCGCGATCCTCACCGACCGACCCCGTCCTGGCCTCCGCGCTCTCGACGTGACGCCGCCCTGAAGACGCGCTATCTCGCGTGGATGACCGGAGCCGCGCCCTGACCGCCGAAATCATCATTCCGCAATTCAACAGTGCCGCAGCGCCGGACCGCCGGCGTCTCGGCGAAGAGCTGATCGCGCGGGACATGATCCGTCCCGCCGACCTGGCCAACGGCCTGACGCTGCAGGCGCAGAACGGCGGGCTGCTGGGGCTGAACCTCGTCCGCCTCGGCGCCGTTTCCGAGGCCCAGCTTCTGGACGTGCTGTCCGATATCCTTGGCTTCGGCGTCCTCGCTCCCGAAGACGGGCCCGCCCCCGAAGCGGTCGCAGCCTTCCTCGCCGAAATCCGCTCGCCGCTGTCATGGTGGGCCGATCGCGAGGCCGTGGCCTGGCGCGCCGCCCCGCTCGCAGGCCCCGATCCCATTCCCGGACCCGTCCTGTGCGCCGCCGTCCAGCCCCTCGATCCCCTGCTGGCCGAACGAATCGGCCAGGCGACCGAGGAACCCGTCACATTCCTGCTGGCCCAGCGCTCGCTGATCGAGGCCCTGACCCAGGACATCCACGCGGATCGCGGCCCGTCGCTGGACGGATCCTTCTCCGGCGGGGCTGATGCGGCCCGGCTGCGCGAACTGGCCCAGGAAGCTCCGACCATCGATTTCGTCAACTCGGTCTTCGCCGAGGCCCTGACCCGGCGCGCCTCCGACGTTCACGTCGAACCCTATGAGGACCGGATGCTGGTGCGGATGCGCATCGACGGCGTCCTGACCACAGCCCGCGCCGCGCCGCGTTCCAGCTTCGACGCCGTGGCCTCGCGCATCAAACTCCTGTCCGGCATGGATATCGGTGAACGCCGCTTGCCCCAGGACGGCCGCCAGTCGATCCGCGTCTCGGGCCAGGAAGTCGACCTGCGGGTGTCGAGCCTGCCCTGCTCGTGGGGCGAATCGATCGTGCTACGTCTTCTGGGCAAGACCAGCCGCCTGCCGGAGCTGCGCGAACTGGGCGTCAGCGGCCCCCAGGAAAAGACCCTGATCGATCTCGCCGAACATCCCAACGGCGTCTTCCTGATCACCGGCCCGACCGGGTCCGGCAAGACCACGACCATCTATCGCCTGCTGACTCACCTGAATGACGGCGAGCGCAAGATCATCACGGTCGAGGACCCGGTCGAGCTGGATCTGCCGGGCGTGATCCAGGTGCGGGTGCGCGCCGACATCGGCCTGACCTTCGCCGCCGGATTGCGCTCAATCCTTCGCCAGGACCCCGACGTGATCATGGTCGGCGAAATCCGCGACCCCGAAACAGCGCGGATCGCCGTGCAGGCTGCCCTGACGGGCCACCTCGTCATCTCCACCGTCCATACCAACTCCGCATTGGCCGCCATCCCCCGCCTTCTGGATCTCGGCGTCGAGGACTACCTCCTGTCCGATGTCCTGCGCGGCGTCGCCGGACAGCGCCTGGTCCGCCGCCTGTGTCCCGACTGCGCCCGCCCCTCGACCCCGGACGAGGCCGCCGTCCACGAACTGGCTCTGCCGCCCTACCTGCGCTCCGTCGCCCGCGACGAACCGGCCAGATGGCGCGAGCCCGTCGGCTGCCCGAAATGCGGCCTGAGCGGCTTCCGTGGTCGTGTCGGTCTGTATGAGGTCGCGCCCATGTCGGCCGGCATGATCGCCGGACTGCGGACCAGCGCAGATGAAGACACACTGACCGCTCTCGCGCGGGAGGATGGGTTCCTCAGCTTCGCGGACGACGGCTTGCTCAAGGCGAGACGCGGCGAAACCAGCCTCACCGAGGTCTATCGGATCGCCGGGAGCGGTGAATGAGCGGGGCGCCCGTCGTCGTCATCGGCATGCATCGGTCAGGGACTTCGTGCCTCGCCGGCTGCCTGCAGGATCTCGGCCTCAACCTCGGCGAGGTGAACACCGCCGCGCCGCACAACAAGAAGGGCAATCGTGAGGATCCACGCCTGTGGGTCGTGCACGACGCCGTCCTGTCCCGCGTCGGCGCCGCCTGGGATCGACCGCCGACGGAACCCGTCGCCTGGACCGTCGAAGAGAAGGCGGCGCTGAAGGCCGTCCTGGCGGAGTACGAGGCCGTGCCTCGCCCCTGGGGTTTCAAGGATCCGCGCGCGACGGTCCTGCTGGACGGCTGGCTCGAAGTCCTGCCGGAGCTGCGGCTGACCGCCTCGATCCGTCACCCGTTGGCTGTTGCCGGCTCCCTTGCGGCACGCAACGGGTTTTCACTGGAGCAGTCTCTGGAGATCTGGGCGGCCTACAACCGCGCCGTCCTGGGGTGGCGTTCGCGGATGCCTGTCGCCGTCGTCGACTATGACGCGCCCGACTATGAGGCCCGGGTTCGCGCGATGGCCGCCGCCCTCGGCCTGCCGTCAGAGCGCCCGATGCCGTTCCGGGATGGCGAGCTCAACCATCAGGCCGTGACCTCGCCGCCGCCACCCGAGGCCACGGCGTTGTGGGACGCGCTCCGGGCGGCCGCGCGATGACGACGCCGCTACTGTCTGTCGTCGTTGTCGGGTTCGACATGGCCCGCGAACTGCCGCGCACGATCCAGTCCTTGCTGCCGCCCTATCAGCGCGGGTTTCCAGCGGACGCGATTGAGATCATCGTAGCGGACAATAATTCCAGCGAACCCGTCCGGCGCGACCACTTTCCGGCCGACGCCGACGTGACCGTGATCCGGGTGGAGGACGGCGGCGTCTCGCCGTGCCGCGCCATCAATCGCGCCGCCGCGCTGGCCCGGGGCGAGCTCATCGCCGTGGTGATCGACGGCGCCCGCATGGCCTCGCCCGGTCTGTTGCGCGCGGCCACCGACGCAATCCGGATCGACCCGAGCGCCTTCGTCGCGACCCTGGGCTTTCACCTCGGACCCAAGGTCCAGCAGGTCTCGGTGACCGAGGGCTATACCCAGGCTGCGGAGGACGACCTGCTGGCCGGCATCGGCTGGCCGTCCGACGGCTATCGCCTGTTCGAAATCTGCGCGCTGGGCGAAAGCTATCGCGACGGCGTCTTCGCCGCCCCGCCCGAAACGACCTTCTTCGTCATGGCGACCGGGCGGTTTCGCGCCCTGGGCGGCTTTGACGAGGGCTTCCAGGCCTTGGGCGGCGGATTCTGCAACTATGACTTCTTCGAGCGCGCCACTGCCGACCCCTCGGCGCCGTTCGTTATGCTGGTCGGCGAGGGGACGTTCCACCAGTTGCACTATGGCGCTACGACCCAAGCTGGCGGCGTCCGTCGCCCCGTCGGTCCGGCCGCCGAACCGCTCAGCGACGTCTATGCTCGTGAGTATCAGGCCCTGCGCGGCCAACCCTATGTCCGGTCCTTTCCCGATCCTGTCCTGCATGGGAGGCTGACCCACGCGAAGGTCAAGCCCCTGTTCTTCCCGGCGACGACTCCATGAGTGAACCCCGCGCATTCCAGTACGAGGCCATCGGCCGCGACGGGCAGGTCAGCAAGGGCGTCCTCAACGGCTCCGACGAGACGGCAATTATGCGCAAGCTCGCCGGCGACGGACTAACCGTGGTCAAGATCGCGCCTGCGGCCGCTGCGGGCGAGGACGGCAAGGAGCGGGCCCTGCGGCCCGCTGAACGGGTCCTGGTGCTGCGCCAGCTGGCCTTGATGCTGGAGGCGGGCGTGTCTTTGCTCGAGTCGCTCGAGACCGTGGCCCAGGGGATGCAGGCGCGGAAGGGTCGACGTCAGTTCCAGGCGGCGACCGCGGCTCTGCGACGAGGCGATTCGCTTGGCAGCGCGCTGGAGACCCACGTCCCGGACTTCCCGGATTACGTCTACGCGATGGCTCGGGTCGGAGAGGCGTCGGGCCGTATCGCGGAGGTCCTCAAGGAAGCCGCCGAGCAGATGGCCTATGAGGACCGGCTGCGTCGCGACTTCTCCAACGCCATGACCTATCCGGCCTTCCTGCTGTTCGCGGGCGTGTCGGCGGTCGGCTTCATCTTCACCCAGGTCGTGCCGCGCTTCGGCGAGATGATCGGAGAGGATCGATCCAATGTTCCGATGATGTCCCGCTGGGTCCTGTCGGCCGGGGAGTTCGCGAACGCCAACCTGCCCATCGTCGGGATCGTCATCGCCGCGGTCTTCGCCCTGATTGCGGTGATCGTCACCAACCCGGCGATCCGGGCCCGCGCCTATACGTTGGCGCACGGCATGCCGGTCATCGGCCCAGTGATCCAGGCGCGCGAGATCGCGTCCTGGGCGCGACTGACCGCCTTTGCACTAACCAACGGCGTGCCGATCTTGTCGGCGACGGCGCTGGCGCGGGCTGCGGTGCCGATCGGGCCTTTCCGACAAGGGCTGAATATTCTGGAGGGCGATCTCCGCGCCGGCCTGACCCTGGACGCGTCCCTTGGCGCCCACACCAAGCTGGAAGCGATGGACCTCAGCATGCTTCGCGCCGGCCAGAAATCCGGTGCGATCGGCACGATGTTCGGTTTCATGGCGGACAACTACGAGGGCCGGTTGCGCGATCGGATGAAGCGGATGACCTCACTGCTGGAGCCGCTGGCCATCGCGTTCATCTCGTTGATCGTTGGCTTCGTGGCCTTGTCGCTGGTTCTGGCCCTGTCCAGCGTCTACGAGGGCGTGGTGTGACGAGGCGGCGTCCAGGTTTCAGCCTGATCGAGGCGCTCGTTGCGCTGCTGATCGCGGCCTTGGTCCTTGGCGCGATCTTCGAACTGCAAATCCAGATGATCCGCGGACAGCAGCGCGCCGTCGACGCGATGGATCAGGTCAGGGCGCAGGAGAACGCCATCGCCCTGATTCAATCGGTCAATCCGATGGCGGAGCCGGAAGGGCGGATCGAGCTCGAGGCGGGAGACGTGATCCGCTGGACGGCCGAGCCCAAGATCCCGCCAAAGCGGAATTCGGGTTTTCCATCCGGCGACGGCCAGTTTGACGTTCAACTGTTCACCCTGACTGTCGAGGTAGACCGCGCCACGGGCCGTTCGCCCGCGCCGATGGTCTTCGATCGTGTTGGTTGGCGCCGGCTGGACGCGTCCGGGACGAACTAGATGTTTGATCCCGGAGTTTGATGGTGCAGTTTTGCCCATGAGCTTGAGGGATTCGCTTTGTGATCTTCCCCCGCAAAAGTGGACGGGGTTTAGCCGCTCTGCGTTCGTCCTCGGCGGGGCTGATATAGCTCATTGACGAGTGCAGGCGGCGGGGATTGTAGAAGCCCTCGATGTATCCGAACAGGTCTCGCCGGGCTTGGTCGCGGGTGGCGTAGACGTGGTGATAGACGCGTTCGGTTTTGAACGTGTGGAAGAAGCTCTCCATGGGCGCATTGTCCCAGCAGTCGCCCTTGCGGCTCATGGACGGCGTGATCCCGGATCGGGCCAGGGCAGAGCGATAGGCCTCGGCTGCGTACTGGATGCCCCTGTCCGAATAGTGGATCGCCGGGCGCGGGCCGCTGGCGTTCGACGGCCATGTCGAGCACGTCCAGGGCGATCTCAGTGTGCATGGTCTGGCGCATCGACCAGCCGACGATCTTGCGGGTGTGCATGTCGAGGATGGCGGCGAGGTAGAGCCAGCCTTCGCCGGTCGGGATGTAGGTCCGGTCGGCAAGCCAGACCTGATTGGGAGCCGCCGCCTCGAAGTTGCGGGCGAGCCTGTTGGGCGCGATCGGATAACCGTGACGGCTGTCGGTCGTCCGGGCCCGACGCGGCAGGGCCGCCAGACCCCGCAGGCCGCCGCGGCGCATCAGCCGCTCCACGCGGGAACGACCGATCCGTCGCCCATGCCGGCGCAGGGTGGCGTGGACGCGCGGTGAGCCGTAGCAGCCGCTGCTCTCGGCATGGATCAGGCGGATGTCCTCGGTCAGAGCGCGGTTGGCAACTGACCTCTGGCTCTCGGGGCGGCCACGCCAGGCGTAACAAACCCGCTGGCCGACAGGCCGAGGACCGCGCACATCACGCGAACCGGCCAGACCTGACGATGCCCATCGACGAACCCGAACTTCACCGGGAGGCCGCTCCGAAGATGAGCGCGGCTTTTTTTAGGATGTCCCGCTCCATC
>NZ_JAFCWC010000005.1:0-277482 GCF_049897365.1 Brevundimonas sp. DC300-4 | reverse complement strand
CCAATCAGATCTGGCTCGCCGATCTGACCTACATCCCGACCGGCGAAGGCTGGCTCTACCTCGCCGCCATCCTCGACATGCACACCCGCAAGATCGTCGGCTGGTCCATGCGCCAGACCCTGCACACCGAGATCGCTTTGGACGCCCTCAACATGGCCGTCGAACGCCAGCGACCCGCGCCCGGCCTGATCCATCACTCCGACCGGGGCATCCAGTATGCCGCCGAGGCCTATCGCTCAGCCCTCGCCCGATCAGGCATCACGCCGTCCATGAGCCGCAAGGGCGACTGCTGGGACAATGCCCCGATGGAAAGCTTCTTTCACACCCTCAAAACCGAGCGTGTCCATCACCGAGTCTACGCCACCCGCGACCAGGCCCGGCGAGACCTGTTCGGATACATCGAGGGCTTCTACAATCCCCGTCGCCTGCACTCGTCACTGGGCTATATCAGCCCAGCCGAGGCCGAACGCAGAGCGGCTTAACCCCGTCCACTTTTGCGGGGGAAGATCAGTACAGTCATGCCGATGCCAAGCTCAAAACAGAGTTGCTCAATCATCTTGCTCCGCTTCAGCGCCTTGGACTGATCGACCACTGGCATGACAGCGAAATCCAGCCGGGCTCCGCATGGGAGCCCGCGATTTCCAAGCAGTTGGAGGCATCACAGCTTGTCTTGCTGCTGGTCTCCTCTGACTTCATCGCTTCGGACTACTGCTATGAGAACGAGCTCGCCTCGGCGCTTCGGCGGCACGATGATGGCACGGCGCGGGTGCTGCCGATCATATTGCGTCCCTGTCTCTGGCAGGATCTGCAATTCGGTAAACTTCAGGCCGCCCCGCGAGAGGGGCGTGCTGTCACATCTTGGACCAATGCCGACGAAGCACTGACAGATGCGGCCAAGTCGGTGCGCGAAGCGGCGCAGAACATCCGGACAGCGAGTGCCGGGACGAGCACCCAAGGAGCCAAGAAATGACTGACACGAATTCCCTGTCCCTAAGCACGACCGGAGATTTGGTCGTCGCCATCCGGAACAGCGAGCCTCTTGGTGTGGATGTCGTCGCCGACCTTCTCCGCGCGATGGGGGACGATTATCGGATGTCGAGTGGCGGCAGAACTTTGGCCGTCCGCGAGATGCGGGCGGGATCACTCCTGATCCATCTGTGGGACGCGGCCCAGTTCGCCTTCGACAGCGCAGCGACGATCGTGACGCTCGTCGAGTTTACGAAGTTGATACGCGGTGCGATCGAGGCGACCAAAAAAGGTCGGTCGGTAGACTCGAAAGGCCGCGGGATGAAGACTGTTCGCGCGCTGATCAAAGCCTCCCGTGAGTCTCACGCCGAGATAGAGATCGATTATGAAGGCCCGAACGAACGCATCCAAGTTCGGCTATCCCGGCTCGACGCAGAGCAGATCACCCTGAGGGAGGTCGACAAACCAGTCCTCAAACGCCTGCCGTCGATTACCGGCTTGTCGGCCCCCCAGTCGCGGATCGACCAAGAGATTGAGGCATTCGCCCGAACCGCAGCCCGGGATGATCGCTTTGTGGATCCACCCCAAGGGGACGGGCTCTTGTCCATAATAGGTACACTCGTTCACGCGCTGCTTGAGCTACCGGGCGGTCGTGACCGCCTACAAGAGATAACACGTCGACTGCGCTCATCGGGGGACGAGACTGCCGCGGTATTCTTGGAGGGTTTCATGGGGAAGCCGCTGGATCGCGGTTAGGCGCTACCCCCTAGTGGGCCTCGTCCCAATTCCCCGCCGCTCTCGCATCCACCACCAGCGGCACCGTCAGGGCCACGGCCGGTTCCGCCGCCCCCTCCATGGTGCGTTTGATCACGGCGATGGCGCGCTCGGCCAGGGCGTCCGGGCATTCGAAGACCAGTTCGTCGTGGACCTGGAGCAGCATCTTCACCTCCGACAGCCCGGCCGCCACCAGGGCCGCGGGCATGCGGATCATGGCGCGGCGGATGATGTCGGCGGCGGCGCCCTGGATCGGGGCGTTGATGGCGGCGCGCTCGCCGAACTGGCGTTCGGCGCCCGACTTGGAATGGATGGCCGGGATGTGGATGCGGCGGCCGAAGACGGTGGAGACGAAGCCCGCCTGGCGGACCTCGGCCTTCGTCGCGTCCATATAGGTGCGGATGCCGGGGAAGCGTTCGAAATAGGTCTTGATATAGGCGCCGGCCTCGCCCTGGTCGATGTTCAGCTGGGCGGCCAGGCCGAAGGCCGAGATGCCGTAGACGATGCCGAAATTGATCGCCTTGGCGCGGCGGCGGGTCTCGGGGTCCATCTGGTCGACGGGGACGCCGAACATCTCGGAGGCCGTGGCCGTGTGGATGTCGATCCCGGCCTTGAAGGCGCGTTTCAGCTCGGGGATGTCGCCGATGTGGGCCAGCAGCCGCAGCTCGATCTGGCTGTAGTCGGCGCTGATCAGGACATGGCCGGCGCGGGCGATGAAGGCCTGGCGGATCTGGCGGCCCGTCTCGGTGCGGATCGGGATGTTCTGCAGGTTGGGATCGCTGGAGGCGAGGCGGCCGGTGGTGGTGGCGGCCAGCTGGTAGGAGGTGTGGACCCGGTCGGTGGCCTCGTCCATGGCCGCGACCAGGGCGTCGGTATAGGTGCCCTTGAGCTTGGACAGCTGGCGCCAGTCGAGGATGGCGCGCGGCAGGGGGTGGGTCTCGGCCAGGGTCTCCAGGGTCGCGGCGCCGGTCTCCCACTGGCCCGAGGCGGTCTTCTTGCCGCCGCTCAGGTTGAGCTCGCCGAACAGCAGCTCGCCGATCTGTTTGGGGCTGCTGATCGCGAAGGGGCGGCCGGCGATCTCGTGGGCCTGGGTCTCCAGCTCGGCCATGCGCAGGCCGAACTCGGACGACAGGCGGCGCAGGCGGGCGGGGTCGACGCGGATGCCCTCCAGCTCCATGTCGGCCAGCACCGGCGGCATGCCGCGCTCCAGGCTCTCATAGACGGTCGCCAGCCCCTCCGCCGCCAGCCGGGGCTTGAGCAGACGCCACAGCCGCAGGGTCACGTCGGCGTCCTCGGCGGCGTAGCAGGTCGCCGGCTTGAGCTCGACGTGCTTGAACGACTTCTGGGCCTTGCCGGTCCCAGCGACCTGTTTGAACGGGATCGGGTCATGCCCCAGATGCAGCCTTGAGAGCTCATCCATCCCGTGCCCGTGCAGCCCGCCCTCGAGGACGTAGCTGATCAGCATGGTGTCATCGATCGGCGCGACCCGGATCCCCCGCCGGGCCATGACCGCCAGGTCGTATTTCCCGTTCTGCACGACCTTGAGGACGGATCGGTCCTCCAGAATGATCTTCATCCGGGCCAGAACAGCGGCCTTGTCCAGCTGATCCAGCGGCGGCCTCGTCTCGATCGCGTCCCCGAAATCCAGCCCGCCCCCGCCCGCCTGCGGCTCGTGTTCATGGGTCAGGGGCACATAGCAGGCGTCGTTCGGCCCGATCGCCAGGCTGATCCCGCACAGGCCTGCGTGGGTCGCCGACAGGGCGTCGGTCTCGGTGTCGAAGCCCACGACCCCCACCTCTGTCGCCCGGGCGATGAAGGCGTCGAGTTCCTCCAGCGTCTGGATGCAACGGTAGGCCTCATGGTCCACCGCGTGTTTCTCGACCCCCTCCGGAATGGCCTGGGGCGCATAGCGGGGCGAGATGACCGGGGCGGTCAGGGGCGCGGGCCGGGCGGGCGCGAAGGCCGACCCGTCGTGTCCCTCAAGCCTGCCGTCGCCGACCCGGCGCAGCAGTCCCCGGAACTCCATCGTCTCCAGGAAGCCGGCCAGCGTCGCGGGATCGGGATCGCGGACCTTGAAGTCGTCGATCGCCTCGGGCGCAGGGGCGTCGCAGGTCAGGGTAACCAGCTGGCGGCTGAGCAGGATCTGGTCCCTGAAGTTGATCAGGGTCTCGCGCCGCTTGGGCTGTTTGATCTCCCCGGCCCGCTCCAGAAGCGTGTCGAGGTCGCCGTATTCGTCCAGCAGCTGGGCGGCGGTCTTGGGGCCGATGCCCGGGGCGCCCGGGACGTTGTCGACGCTGTCGCCGATCAGGGCCTGCAGGTCGATCATCTTGTCCGGCGTGACCCCGAACTTCTCCATCACCGCCTCCTCGGCCAGGCGGCGATCCTTCATCGGGTCCCACATGACGACCGAGGGCCCGATCAGCTGCATCAGGTCCTTGTCGGACGAGACGATGACGCACTCGCCGCCGGCGTCGCGCACCTTGCAGGCATAGGTGGCGATCAGGTCGTCCGCCTCGTAGCCCGGCAGTTCGACGCAGTGGACCCCGAACGCCGCCGTCGCCTCTCGCACCAGCGGGAACTGCGGGATCAGGTCCTCGGGCGGGGCCGAACGGTTGGCCTTGTACTGGTCGTAGAGGGTGTTGCGGAAGGTCTTCTCGGAGTGATCGAAGATGGCCGCGAGATGGGTCGGCCCATCGGCGCCCTTCATGTCCTTGAGCAGCTTCCACAGCATGTTGCAGTAGCCCTGCACCGCGCCCACCGGAAGGCCGTCGGACTTGCGCGTCAGGGGCGGCAGGGCGTGGTAGGCGCGAAAGATGTAGGCCGAGGCGTCGATCAGCCACAGCCGGACCGGCGGGCCGTCCTGCGTCAACGGGCGGTCGGTTTCTGGCGCAAGATTGGCATCGGACATGGCGCGAACATAGGCGTCGCGTCGCGGCGCGTCACGCCTTGGCGATCGTCAGATCGGAGAAGCTTCAGCGTCGGACGACCAGGGCGTGGTGGCGATCGAGTTCGCCGGCTTCGCCTTCGTTAACGGCGTCTGGTCCGGCATGGCCGAAGCCTAGAACTCGAGCCAGCTGTCGCCGGGGTCGCGCTCGCCGGGCCGTGCCGACTGCTGGCCCCAGCTGACCATCATCAGCAGCTTGTGGCTGCGGATGCGGTATTCGCCGATCATCGGGCTGACGGCCCCCAGAGGCGCGCCCGTGCGCGCATCATAGACGAAGCCGGAAAACTCGGCGACGCCGACCCGGTCGCGACGGCTGTAGAGGCTGAGCTCGGGAATCGAGACGACGTTCAGGTTCTCGTTGATCGGCAGGGCCAGCGGCGGCAGTCCGACGACCCGGCGCATCTGCTCCAGCGACAGGGCGCCGGCGCGCAGCTCGAATACGGCGTCGGCCTGGGCCTTGTCGTCGGCCAGGGCGAAACCGGCCTCGGACAATGCGGATCGGATGGCCGAAGTCGCATAGGCCGAGCCCTCTCCCTGCATGTAGCGGCTCTCCACGAAGACCCGCGATCCGGGCGGAATCGGCAGACGCAAACCATCGACGGCCTGATCGGCGGCGCGCGCCATCAGCAGCTGTTCCGTCGCCGTCCGGCCCGGGTAGGTCTCCGACGTCGAGGCGCATCCGGCCAGGAGGGCGGCCAGAACGACCGCGACGCCCGGCAGGATTAGACGCACGCCTACCAGGTCCCGATATTGGGCATGGACAGCCACGGCTCGGCGGGCTCCAGCGGCGTCCCTTCCTGCAGCAGTTCGATCGAGATGCCGTCGGGCGAGCGGACGAAGGCCATGTTGCCGTCGCGGGGCGGGCGGTTGATGACCACGCCCGAGTCCATGAGCCGTTGGCAGGTCGCATGGATGTCATCGACCTTGTAGGCGAGGTGGCCGAAATTCCGGCCACCCGTATAGACCTCGGGGTCCCAGTTCCAGGTCAGCTCGACCTCGGGCGATCGCTCGGCGGCGGAGCGATCCTTGTCCCTGGGCGCGGCCAGGAAGACGAGGGTGAACCGCCCCTTCTCGTTCTCGAGACGGCGGACCTCCTCGAGGCCCAGCTGGGCGGTCCAGAAATGCAGGGAGGCGTCCAGGTCGGCGACCCGGACCATGGTGTGCAGATAGCGCATGAGATCGCCTCAGGCTGAGAGGGAGGAGGCCCGCCTTCTAGTCGGGAATCGTCAGCTTCCAAAGGCCGGAAAAGCGCTCTAAGCGTGGCGGCTCAACGTCCTTGCACGAATTGTCGCAGGACTCAGCCGTCGGCCAGGGGGCGGGCGGACAGCCAGGGACATTCAGCCGCTTCATGGGATCGCTCACTCGCGCCAACGCGGCGCGCAGCGCCGGCAAGGGCGCCGCCGCCAAACCGAACACCACCAAGGGACAGCAGGTCGGCGACGTCAGTCTCGGCGAACGGCTGAAGTACGGCTTCGACAAATCCATGGCCGGCGGACCGGTCGCCCTGGTCGGCTGGCTCAGCCTGGTGACCCTGGTGGTGATCGTGATCGCCGCGACCATCCTGGCGATCAGCCGGATGGGCCCGGACGGCGGCTTCAACTTCTTCGAGGCCGCCTGGCAGTCGCTGATGCGGACGATGGACGCCGGCACGATGGGCGGCGACTCCGGCTGGCCATTCCGCTTCCTGACCCTGTTCGTGACCCTGATGGGCATCCTGGTCTTCTCGGCCCTGATCTCGATCATCTCGGCGGGCCTGGACGCCAAGATCGACGAGGCCCGCAAGGGCCGCTCGCGCGTCCTCGAAACCGATCACACCATCATCCTGAACTGGTCGGCGTCGATCTTCGACATCATCTCCGAACTGGTCATCGCCAACGAGAGCCGGAAGAACCCGCGCATCGTCATCATGGCCAACAAGGACAAGGTCGAGATGGAGGACGAGATTACGGACAAGGTGTCCGATCTCAAGAACACCCAGATCATCTGCCGCTCGGGCGATCCGACCGACCTGTTCGACCTCTCGATCGTCAATCCCCAGGCCTGCCGTTCGATCATCGTGGTGTCGCCGGAAGGCGCCGAGGATCCCGACAGCCAGGTGATCAAGACGGTCCTGGCCCTGACCAACGATCCCAAGCGCCGCGAGGCGCGCTATCAG
This sequence comes from Brevundimonas sp. DC300-4, assembly GCF_049897365.1. Lineage (NCBI taxonomy): Bacteria > Pseudomonadati > Pseudomonadota > Alphaproteobacteria > Caulobacterales > Caulobacteraceae > Brevundimonas > Brevundimonas sp. DC300-4. Next base: position 270,643 of record NZ_JAFCWC010000005.1, on the reverse strand, counting down.
ATCGCCGCCGAACTGCGTGACGCCAAAAACGCCGAGGTCGCCCGCATCGTCGGCGGCGACGAGGTCCAGCTGGTGCTCGCCGACGACCTGATCTCGCGCATCGTGGTCCAGTCCAGCCGCCAGGCCGGCCTCTCGGCCGTCTATTCCGAGCTGCTCGATTTCGACGGCTGCGAAATCTACACGACCGAGCTCGAGGAGCTGACCGGCGTCACCTATGGCGACGCCGTCATGGGTTATGAAGACTCCGCCCTGATCGGCATCCGCTATCCCGACGGCCGGGTGCGGATGAACCCGCCGATGGACGAGATCATCGTCGCCGGCTCGCGCGCGATCATCATCGCCGAGGACGACGCGGCCATCAAACTCACCCCGCTGCCCGAGGACGCCATCGACGCCTCGGCGATCCGCAAGCCCAAGGTGGTGCGTCGCAAGGCTGAACGCACCCTGATCATCGGCTGGAACCGTCGCGGCCCGATGATCGCCTATGAGCTGTCGAAATACGTGCGCCCCGGCTCCACCCTCGTGGTGGCCGGCGACACCCCCGGCTTCGCCGAGGAGATCGCCGCCATGCCGCTCGGGTCGACCAATATGAAGGTCACCTCGAAGACCATCGACACCAGCCACTCTGCCTCGATCGAGGCGCTGGACCCGGTCAGCTACGACTCCATCATGGTGCTGGGCTATTCCGACACCATGGAGGCCCAGTCGGCCGACACCCGGACGCTGATCACCCTGCTGCATCTGCGGAAACTTTCCGAGCGGCTGGGCACCCATATCAGCGTGGTCTCGGAGATGATCGACATCCGCAACCGCGAGCTGGCCGAGGTCACCCGCGCCGACGATTTCGTAGTGTCCAACAAGCTGGTCAGCCTGATGCTGGCCCAGGCGTCCGAGAACGAATACCTCAGCTCGATCTTCGACGACCTGCTGGATGAGGACGGCTCGGAAATCTACATGCGCCCGGTCGGCGACTATGTGGACCTGTCCGGGCCGGTGACCTTCTACACGATCGCCGAGGCCGCCCGTCAGCGCGGCGAGACCGCCATCGGCTATCGCCGCAAGCGCGAGAGCGAGGCCGGCGACGACCGCAACATGGGCGGGGTGGTGGTCAATCCGCCCAAGTCCGAGGCGCTCGACTACCTGCCCGAAGACCGCATCATTGTCCTGGCGGAAGACTGATCGCATCGATCGGGGCGGGGCTGCGACACCCCGCCCCGCTTGGCGCGTCTGGCCAGAGCCTCCACCTGTAGTAGATACCTGTCGCCTAGGAGACCGCCGTTGCCCCTTCTGATGTGCCCCAACGACAATACCCAGATGCAGACGCTGGATCGCAACGGCGTCCAGTTCGACATGTGTCCCAGCTGTCGCGGCGTCTGGCTGGATCGCGGCGAGCTCGAGAAGCTGATGGAGAGCGCCGCTGCCAATGCGGTGGCCTCCGCGCCCCCGCCGCAAGCCCAGGCCTATGCGCCGCCGCCCCAGCAGAGCCAGCCCTGGGGCCAGGCTCCGCAGCAGCCGCAGTATCGCGAACAGCCGCGCTATCGCGACGACGACGACAATCGCTACAAAAAGAAGAAGCGCGACAGCATCTTCGACATCTTCGACTGACGTCGGAGGCCTCCTCCCTCTCGCGCAGCGATGGGGAGGCGTATCCATAGCCTAGCGGAGGAGACGGAGGGGGTGTTGCCGCCACTCAGAACACTTCCGTCAGCTCGCGAAGGGCTCGCTGTCTCCTCCCCACGCCTGCGGCGCCTGGAGGAGACAGATCTGTTCAGGCCGCCAACCCCGCCGCCTTCATCAGGGACTTCAGCGGCGCAAGGCTTTCCGGCGCGGCGGTCAGGGCGGCCCGGGAGTCGGGCGCGCGAAACAGCTTGATCGCCTCGGCCTTGGCCCGGTCTGCGGCCGGTCCCAGCGGCGCGGTCTCGCCGGCGGCGAGGCGCAGCAGGGCCGACAGCTTTTGCTGCACCGGCGCGGTCGCCCGGGCGAGCTGGAGGGTCAGCCGGGCTTCGGCCTCGACCACGCCGCCGACATGGCCGATCGAGGTCATGATCTGTTCGGTGTCGTGCTCCGACAGGGCGGCCGCCATCACCGATCGATTCAGCTGGGCCAGGACTTGAAGCTTCCTGGACGCGGTCGGCCCGTTGAGGCGCATCTCGCTCTCGAAGCGCAGCGAGGTGACGCAGGCGGCCAGCCAGCGCGCCGCTGAACGTTTGTTCGCATTGCCGGTGACGTTCTCGCACAGGCGTGTCAGCTGTTCAGCCTCGCACAGGACGGACTCGCAGGACACGACATAGGCCTGGACGAAGTCGGCGGTGACCAGGCTCTTGGAGCGTTCGGTGAAGGCGGTCTGGACCTCGTCCAGCGTCAGCAGCCGCCCGGCCGTGGCGGTCAGCGACATGGCGAGCGCGCGCAGGATATCGATCTCGCCGGGCGCATCGGCGGGACGCAGGCGGCGCTGTCCCATCAGTTCTCGCAACACCATGCGAGCCAGGGACGCGGCGAGGATCGGGTACTCCCCGGCCTCGATCCGGGCCCCCAGCCGGGCCGCAGGCCCGTCGACAGACGGCATCAGCAACGCGAGGCGCGGATCGTGGCGGATCAGGGCGGCGATCTCGCGCGGGGCGACCATCCGCACCACCGCGGCCAGGCTGCCGCCCTGATCCAGCGCGGGCCCCAGGATTTCCGACAGGTTGGTCCGCGCGCCCAGTTGCTCGCACAGGATCTGTTCGATCGCGACCATCACCATGGCGCGCGGCGCGCCCTCGCCCGGCGCCCGATCGGCCAGGTCCATCAGCCGGTCAAGACGCGGCCGTGCCCCGCGGGCGCCGGCCAGCGCACCGGCGATGACCCCGCCCATGATAAAGGCGCGATCCGACGCACCCGCCAGCTTCTCGGCCACATCGGCCAGCGACCGGTTGGCCAGGTCGGGGAAGGTTCCCTTGCGCCCGGCGGACATCACCCGTTCCATCGCCTGCCCGACGAGCTTCTGATAGTGACGGATCAGCTCATGCGAGGCCTGACCCGTGGCCTGGCTCTCGGGAATGACGACCTTCTGGATCGCGTGCTGGAGTTCGACACCGGACGCCTCGAGCTTTTCGACCATATCCGGCCGGTGCAGAAGCTCGAAGACGGTGATGCCGTTGCGACCGAGCCAGTCCTCCAGCACCCGTCCGATCAGCTCGCGGGCATGCGGTGCGTAGAGGTCCTGCGGGCCCAGGCAGTTCGAGCGCTCTTCGTCGGCGTTGACGAGGCGCTTCTTCGGCGCTTCCGGCACGCCCTTGGTCAGGACGGTGTGGCTGCTGAACTCCATCGTGTCCGGATCCAGCGTCTCCTTGGTGACCCGCACCGCCACGGCGTGCTTGTCCTTCAGAATTTCCTCGGCCGTATCGATGGCGTGCTTGCGCTCTTCGGTCGCCAGCATCAGCGACCACGGCGCGGGCGCCGTCTTGCGGATATAAAGCTCGTAGTGGACAGGTCCGGCCATCGGGTCGCTTTCTGCGGTCTTGCCCGCAGGTTAGGCCCCAAGGCTTTAAGCTCCCGTTTCGCGAACGAAATCTGGCGCTGGGGCGACTGTGGCCGTAAAGTCACCGTGATCGCGGGCGAACGGTAACGCTTGTCGTGCGTTCAAACGCTCCCGACTTCGGTCAGGATCAGACGAGGAGACCTTCATATTGGCCAACATCACCCTGGTGGACGACGACGAGAACATCGTCGCCTCCGTGTCGCTGGCTCTCGAGAGCCACGGTCACAAGGTGGTCGCCTACCACGATGGCGCCACGGGCCTTGAGGCGCTGGAGGCCTCGCCGCCGGATCTGGCCATCCTGGACGTCAAGATGCCCCGGATGGACGGCATGGAGGTGCTGCGTCGCCTGCGCCAGACCAGCCAGATCCCGGTCATCATGCTGACGTCCAAGGACGAGGAGATCGACGAGATCCTCGGTTTCAACCTCGGGGCCGACGACTACATCCACAAGCCGTTCAGCCAGCGCCTTCTGATCGAACGGGTGAAGGCCCTGTTACGCCGCTCGGGCGGCGACGGCGGCGAGCCGGAACCCTCGGCCGAGATTTCAGGCAAGGCCATCCGGCGCGGCAAGCTGGTCATGGACCCGGCGCGGCACGAAAGCACCTGGGACGGTCGGGCGGTCAAGCTGACCGTCACCGAGTTTCTTCTCCTGCAGGCCCTGGCCCAGCGCCCCGGTTTCGTGAAGAGCCGAGACAATCTGATGGACGCCGCCTACGACGATCAGGTCTATGTCGACGACCGCACCATCGACAGCCACGTCAAGCGGATGCGCAAGAAGTTCCGGGTCGTCGATCCCGAGTTCGACGCGATCGAGACCCTGTATGGCGTCGGTTATCGATACCGCGAGAGCTGACGCTTCGGAGCCGTCCGAGGATCTGCCGCCGCGCCCCCGCCTGATCCGCTTCGGCGGGTCGCGGCTCGGCGGACTGATCCTCGCGCTCAACCTTCTGAGCCTGCTGATCCTTTTCGGCGGGGCGCTGGCGCTGAACGAATGGAGCACCGGGCTGATCAAGACGCGGCAGGAATCCCTGCTGGGCCAGGCCGAACTTCTGGCCAAGGTGCTGAGCGACGAGGACTACACCCGCGGCGAGCCGATCCCGGAACTGAACCCGACCCAGTCGGCCAAGGTCCTGATCGACCGGTTCGTGCCGGCGGGCCAGCGCGCCCGCATCTTTGATCGCGATGGCGTCCTGATCGCGGACAGTTTCGACGTGTCCGACACGATCGAGGGGCACCCTCTGCCGCCGGCGCGGCCGGCCGGCACGCCGGCGGCGCCCGACCCCGTCGACGCCAAGGCGGCCGCAAACCTCGAACGGGCCAATGCGGCTCTGGACGAGGAAATCCTTGCGGCTCTGGCGGGCAATCCCCAGGCTGCGGTGCGGCGGTCGGAGAATGGTGACCGGGTGGTGTCCGTCTCCCTGCCGATCCGCCATGTGCAGCAGGTGCTGGGCGTCCTGACGCTGGAGGCCGGAGACGTCGATCAGATCCTGGACGCCCAGCGGCGCGCGCTGGTGCCGTTCGCCCTGGTGGCCCTGGGGGTGAACCTGCTGGCCTCCCTGCTGCTGCACCTGTTCGTGGCCCGCCCTGTCATGCGGCTGTCGGCGGCGGCTGACCAGGTCCGGCTGCAGCGCGCCCGCGCGATCTCCCTGCCGGACCTGGAGGATCGTCGCGACGAGATCGGCGATCTGGCCCGGTCCCTGGAATCGATGACCGACACCCTGTCGACGCGGATGGACGCCATCGAACGGTTCGCCGCCGACGTGGCGCACGAGATCAAGAACCCCCTGACTTCGATCCGCTCGGCGCTGGAAACCCTCGATCTGGTTCAGGACAAGGACAAGCGCGATCGCCTGACCGCCGTGCTGCAACAGGATGTACGGCGGCTGGACCGGTTGATCACCGACATCTCCAATGCCTCGCGCCTGGATGCGGAGCTGTCGCGCGATCGGCCGCGCCCCGTCGATCTGGCGGCCCTCCTGACCGAGATCGTCGGCGTCTACGAAACCACCGGAAAGCCCGGGGAGGCGCCGGTGACGCTGGACCTCGCCGTCGATGCGCCAGCGCGGGTCATGGGGCGCGACGGGCCGCTGGGCCAGGTCTTCCGCAACCTGATCGATAATGCCCGCTCCTTCAGTCCGACAGGCGCCACCGTGCGGATCGCGGTGCGTCGGGACGAGACCGACACCCTCCTGCCCCTGCGGATAGCGGTCGAGGACGATGGTCCGGGCATCCCGCCCGAGAACCTGGAGACGGTGTTCGAGCGGTTCTACACGTCGCGGCCCCGGGGCGCGGCCTTCGGCTCCAACTCCGGCCTCGGCCTGTCCATCGTGCGCCAGATCGTTGAGGCCCACGGCGGCCGGGTCACGGCCACGAACCGGCTGGACGCCTCGGGCGCCGTCAAAGGCGCGCGGTTCGACGTGGCCCTGCCCGCCGTCGGGCGCCGACTGTGAGCCAGCCTGTCCATGCCACCGCCGTCGCGCGGTATGCCTCTGGCGGCTGGCAGGGCGTCCTGCTGCGCGGCCCGTCGGGGGCCGGAAAGAGTGATCTGGCGCTGCGCTTGATCGACGCGGGCTGGCGTCTCGTCGCCGACGACTACGCCGGGGTCTGGGCCTCCGACGGCCGTCTGTTCGCTTCCGCGCCCGAACGTATCGCCGGACGGATCGAGGCGCGGGGCCTGGACGTTCTGGACGCCGCCTTCCGGCCCCTGGCGCGCATCGTCCTGCTGGTCGACTGCGTCCAGACGACGCCGGAACGGCTGCCCGAACCGCAATGGGAGACCCTGGCTGGCGTCCGCCTGCCGCGCCTGATCGTGGATGTCCGCCCGGCTTCGGCGGCTGTGACTCTGGCGCTCGCCATCGACCGGCTTTAATCGCAGATCGGTTTGGCCTATCTAGGCCCGCTGGGGTCGGAGCGGGGGCTTCCGATCCACCGCATAGGGGATACCCAGCGTTGCAGTCGCTTTCATGATCGGCTCGGCATGATCGGCCTGGTGATCGTCACCCACGGCGGACTCGCGTCCGAATTCCTGTCCGCCATGGAGCATGTGGTCGGCCCCCAGCGCGGGGTCGCGGCCATCTGCATCGGGCCCGAGGACGACATGGAACGGCGTCGCCGCGACATCGTCGACGCCGCCGCCGCCGTCGATGACGGATCGGGCGTCATCCTCTTGACCGACATGTTCGGCGGCACGCCCTCGAACCTGGCCATCTCGGTGATGGAACAGACCCACGCCGAGGTCATCGCCGGGCTCAACCTGCCCATGCTGATCAAGCTGGCCAGCGTGCGCGGCCGCGAAACCCTCGAAACCTGCGTGGCCCATGCCCAGGACGCGGGCCGCAAATACATCTCCGTGGCCTCCTGGGTCCTGGCGGGCGAGAAGTAGCTTCCATGGGTCAGACCATGCCGACCGCGAAGGCGACCGCGAACATCTGCAACACGCGCGGCCTGCATGCCCGGGCCTCGGCCAAATTCGTGAAACTGGCCTCCAGCTTCGAGGCCGAGATCCAGGTGACCCGCGACGGCGTCACGGTGGACGCGCGCTCGATCATGGGCCTGCTGATGCTGGGCGCCGGAAACGGTTGTTCGATCGAGATCACGGCCGAGGGTTCAGACGCCCGGGACGCCATCGACGCCCTCAACGACCTGGTCGCCCGCAAGTTCGACGAAGACCAGTAGGGTTCAGTCCCTGCCCTGCTTCGCCCCGATGTGGGCGATGCCCAGCCGCTTCGCGATCCTGACCTGACGATCCCGCTCCAGCGCGGCCTCGCGCTGTTCTTCGGTCCGCGCATCGTGGCACCGCTCGCAGCAGACGCCCTCGACATAGTGGGGCGACGTCCGGCCCTGCGGGCTGACCGGCATCCGGCATCCCCGGCAGAGGGTGTGCGTCCCTTGGGCCAGGGCGTGGCCGACCGCGACCCGCTCGTCGAACACGAAGCATTCGCCCTGCCACAGGCTCTCGGCCTGCGGCACGGTCTCCAGATAGCGCAGGATGCCGCCCTGCAGGTGGACGACATCCGTCACGCCCTCCGCCTTCAGGAAGGCCGTCGACTTTTCGCAGCGGATGCCGCCGGTGCAGTACATGGCCACCTTGGGCGGGCCCCGTCCGTCTTCAGTGCGTCGGTCGAGAAGCGCGCGCCCCTCGGTCTGGAACCACTCGGGGAAATCCCGGAACGACCGCGTGTTCGGCTGCACCGCCCCGACAAAGGCCCCGACCTCGCCCTCATAGTCGTTGCGGGTGTCGATCACGATCGTGTCCGGGTCGGCGATCAGGGCGTTCCAGTCCTCAGGCGCGACATAGGTCCCGGCGTTCACGGCGGGCTCGAGGTCGGGCAGGCCCAGGGTGACGATCTCGGGCTTCACGCGCACCTTCAGCCGATGGAACGGCATCCGCTCGGCGGTGGAGTATTTGACGTCGGTGTCCGCGAAGCCGGGCAGGGCGGTCAGCCCGTCGATGACCCGCGCGACCGCCCCGGCCGGACCCGCGATGGTCCCGTTCACGCCCTCATGCGCCACCAGCAGGGTGCCGCGCACGTCCTCGCCACAGAGATCTTCCAGGAGATCTCGCAGGGCCGCAGGGTCCGCGACGGAGGCGAAGCGGTAAAGGGCCGCGAGGCGGACCGGAGATTGGATCATCGCTTGTGTGTCAATTCTACGGGCTTTCCGCCAGCCACCGGGATCAGTTTTCAGCGGCGAGATTCTGTCGAAGAAATATTTTTATTCGACGTCTTTTTCCAGACGCCGAGCCCCTTGGAACCGATCTCGCGCGCCCTGGTTCGCGGTCCCCTTAGATTCTGTGGACGTCGAGCCGCTGTGGCCCGGCCAACGGAGATTTCCATGACAGACGCTACCAATCCCGGCAATATGCAGGTCTGGGGCCAACGGCGCCAAGCGAATGGCCTGTTCCCCTCTGCCGGCGGCGCGGGCATGCAGCCGCCACTCGGCACTCCCGCCAAGGAGAAGCGTGACCCGGAAAGCCCCTACTACGACCCGTGCGCTCTTGGTGGACCACAATTCCCCGACCGGCTACACTACCTACGCCCACACCTATGACCCCCCGGAGGGTCAGGTGGGTCGCGAGGTCAATCCGCTTGCCCTGCCATGCCCGAACCCCTGATCAAGTTGCACTGCTAACGGTAGCGGGCCTCGGCCTCATGGCTGGGGCATGCGCCGCCCAGACTGCGTCGAGGCCATCAATCGGCCCGCGGGATGAGAATCAAGGCTACGAATACCGCATCCGGGCGGAGAACGAACTTGGCGTGAGCCTGCTGGTGCAGCAGCAGCCAAACTTCAGGTTCAGCGTCGAAATCCGCGCCGGTGGCGGCGCCAAGGTCGTAAATCAGGGTGCATGCGCCGCGCTGGACGGGGTCCTCGCGGATTTTGCCACTTTGCCGCCATTGGCGATGGGGCCATGGTCCTTGAGGAATCTCGGTGAAGACCCGCCGACAAGTCTTCCACCACGGCGGTTTCATACGCCGTGGTGGAATGTCGAATGGTCTGGGGAAGCTCCGGACGGCTCGAAGTCGCGTGTGATCATGGACGGCAACCAAGGTCCGCATAGCGCCTGGCTGGACCAGGTCGCCGTGGCGGTCGCGGCCTGCGAGTAGCGGGCTCGCTGGCTTGCGAGCGTGAACCTGTAACTCTGTACTTCGGGAACCAAGGCCCCGAAAGAATGCTGGTTAGGGCATCGCCAAATATGAGCGCCTGGTGGAGCCGAGGGGAGTCGAACCCCTGACCTCGTCATTGCGAACGACGCGCTCTACCAACTGAGCTACGGCCCCGTTTTCCGGGTGACAGGCGAGCGCGGACATAGTCGGGCGCAAGGCGCGGTGTCAACGGGCCGCACACCGTCGCTCCGGGGAATCCTTGGCCTCGGGCGATTGGCCCGCTAGAAGCGGCGTTCATTTCTTGAAGGAGTTCCCCGCATGGGAATGGCGATCGTCTGGCTCATCAACGCCATCATCAGCCTGATGACCTGGTTCATCATCGGCTCGGCGATCCTCAGCTGGCTGTTCGCCTTCGATGTGATCAACCACCGCAACCGCTTCGTGAACCAGCTGGCCGGATTCCTCGACGCGGTGACGCGGCCCCTGATGGAGCCGTTCCGGCGGATCATCCCGCCGCTGGGCGGCATCGACATCTCGCCGATCGTCGTGCTGCTGCTGCTCAATTTCGCGCGGATCGCCTTCAACAACATGGCCGCCGGCCCGATCATCGCCCTGCTGGGGTGATGTCGGCGCGCCCCGGGCCGTGGCGCAGGCGCCGCAGTGCGACATTCCAGCCTTGCGCCGCGCCCGGACGCTCTTAAGGTGCCCCGGCCCGGGCGAGACGCCGCTTTTGACCACGACTAGATGACCTCTACGATCAAGACAGTCGCCGTGATCGGCGCCGGCCAGATGGGTGTCGGCATCGCCCATGCCGTGGCCCTGGGCGGATATCAGGTGCGGCTGTACGATGTCGCCGCCGAGCGGCTGCCCACGGCGCTGGGCGTCATCGCCGCCTCCCTGGCCCGCCAGGTCGAGCGCGGCGGCGTGACCCAGGCCCAGGCCGATACGGCCTTGGCCAACATTTCCGGCGTCGAGACCCTGGCCGAGGCCGGGAAGTCCGACCTTGTCATCGAGGCCGCCGTCGAGGACGAGGCGACCAAGAAGGCGGTGTTCGCCGAACTGGTCCCCCATCTGGGCGCCGACACCCTGCTGGCCTCCAACACCTCCTCGATCTCGATCACCCGGCTGGCGTCCGCGACGGACCGGCCGGACCGGTTTATCGGCCTGCATTTCATGAAGCCGGCCCCGGTGATGAAACTGGTGGAGATCATCCGCGGCATCGCCACCTCGGCCGCGACCTACGACGCAGCCGTCACCTTCGCCGAAAGCCTGGGCAAGACCACCACCAATGCCGAGGACTTCCCCGCCTTCATCGTCAACCGCATCCTGGTGCCGATGATCAATGAGGCGATCTATGTCCTCTACGAGGGCGTCGGTAACGTCGCCTCGATCGACAAGGCGCTGAAGCTGGGCGCCAACCATCCGATGGGGCCGCTGGAGCTGGCCGACTTCATGGGTCTGGACGTCGTCCTGGCCATCATGAACGTGCTCTACGACGGGCTGGCCGACAGCAAATACCGGCCCTGCCCGCTGCTGGTGAAATATGTCGAGGCCGGCTGGCTGGGGTGCAAGTCCGGACGCGGCTTCTACGACTATTCCGGCGACGTTCCGGTCCCGACCCGCTGATGGCCCGGTTCGACACCCCCGCCGATCTTCCCGGTCAGGCGCCGGTCATCTGGCGCCGAACCCGTGCGGCAATTCCTCTGGCCGCGCTGGCGGGCGTCATGTGGCCGCCGCTGATCCTGACGCTGCTGGTCTGGCCGCCCCAGAACTGGATTCCGGGTCGGGAAATCGACTGGCGGCTGACGGTTCTGCTGATCGGCATGATCGCCGTGCCCGCCGGCCTGTGGTCGATCCGGCGCGAGCGGGACCGTCGCGGTCGCCCCGCCTCGCGCCTCGGCGTCGTGTGGCGCTTCATGCTGTATGGTGGCCTGCTGGCCGCCGCAGCCCAGACGGTGCTCGCCCTGGGCATGATGGTCTATGGCTGGGTCCAGTCGGGCGACCTCGGCCAGGGCGTCGGCGCCACCGAAACCACCCTGCTGATCTATGGCGTCGCCGGCCTGCCGGTCGCGATCCTGGTCGGCGTCAGCTACGCCCTGTGGGCCGGCCTCTGCGCCGCCTTCATCGCCTTCATCCCCGCGCCGGAGCAGGTCAAGGACCGTCTGGGCGTTTTGGGCCGCTGACCCTGCGGTCAGCGTGCGGTTTACGCCTGACAGCATTGCTTTAAAGTCGACGGATGATTGCTTTGGGGGAAGCATAATGGCCATGCCCGCACTCGAGGTTCAGCCTCGGACCGCCGCCGGAGGCCTCGCGCCGACCGAGACCAGGGACCGCATTTTCCAGCTCGACGTGCTGCGCGGCTGGGCCATCCTCGGGATCCTCGCCGTCAACGCCATCGCCTTCGCCTGGCCGTTCCAGGTCATGATGTCCGAGGCGCCGCCTCCGGGCGCGACCAGCCAGGCCGATCTGATCGGGGTGTGGGTCACAGACGTCTTCTTCCACGACAAGTTCCGCACCCTCTTCACCATGCTGTTCGGCGTCTCGATCTTCCTCGTCGGCGGCGAGAAGTTCGACGAGGCGCGGGGCGCGCTGCTCTGGCGACGTCTATTGTGGCTGGGCCTGTTCGGCCTGCTGCATGGCGTGGTGCTCTGGTACGGCGACATCCTGCTGCACTATGCCTACTGCGGCCTGCTGATGATGATGATGCGCTCGTGGAGCGCTCGCCGGCTGCTCTGGATCGGCGGCGGCCTGACCCTGCTGTGGGCCGTCGTCGCTGCGGTCGCCTCCTGGGGCATGGCCAATCTGCCGGCCGAGGTCGCCGCCCAGATGGAGGCCGCCCGCCCGGTGGCGAGCCCCGAAGCCATCGCCGAGGCCGTGGCCCTCTACCGCTCCGGCTGGCCGGCCGGTCTCATGGAGAACATCGAGTTCTGGGCGACCTTCCAGCTGATGGCCAGCCCGTTCCTGATCCCGGTGACCGTGCCGCTGATGATGCTGGGTCTGGGCCTGTTCAAGTCCGGCTATCTGCACGGCCGCGCGCCGCTGTGGACCTATCTTCTGATCATCCTGTTCGGCGGCGCCAATCTGGCGGCCTTCGCCATCTGGGGCTGGCAGGACACGATGGCCGGCGAGGCTGATCCGACCAGGGGCCTGGCGGCGGCCGCCGGCGGCGCGGCCTTCCTGATCACCCTCTTCTACGCCAGCATCCTGATCCTGCTGGTCCGCTTCGGCCTCAGGCCTCTGGTCGCCTGGCTGGCGCCGGTCGGTCGCATGGCTTTCACCAACTACCTGACCCAGACCCTGATCATGGTCACCCTCTACTATGCGCCGTGGGGGCCGATGTGGTTCGGCCAGCAGGGTCCGGCCGAGATGTGGATGGTGGTCGGCGCGATCTGGGCCGCCCAGATCATCTGGTCGCCCCTCTGGCTGTCGGTCTTCACCATGGGACCGCTGGAGTGGATCTGGCGCTGCCTGACCTACGGACGGATGGTGCCGATCCGGCCCTGAGGTCCGGGGCCTCGACCACCGGCGGTCGAGCCTCTAGAAGCCCGGCATGACCGACGCCGAAACGCCCGCAGCACCCCGCCCCGAAGCCCGAGGGCCACGAGGCTTCGCCGACCGGCGCGGGCCTGAGGTCGCGGCCGAACGCCGGATCGTGCGCCAGGTGTCGGAGGTCTATGAGCGCTGGGGCTTCGAGCCGCTGGAGACCGGCGCCTTCGAATACGCCGATGCGCTGGGAAAATTCCTGCCCGACGCCGACCGTCCGAACGAGGGCGTCTTCGCCCTTCAGGACGACGACGATCAGTGGATGGCCCTGCGCTATGACCTGACCGCGCCCCTGGCCCGGTTCGCGGCCCAGACCTGGGAGACCCTGCCCAAACCCTATCGCCGCTACGCCTTCGGACCCGTGTGGCGCAACGAGAAGCCCGGACCCGGCCGCTTCCGCGAGTTCGTCCAGTGCGACGCCGACACCGTCGGCTCCGACCGCCCCGAGGCTGACGCCGAGATCATCGCCATGGCCTGCGAGGGCCTTGAGGCCGCGGGCCTCGCCGAGGGTCAGGCCGTCGTACGCGTCTCCAACCGCAAACTGTTCGATGGCCTGTTCGAGGCGGGCGGGATCACCGATCCGATCCAGCGCCTGACCGCCCTTCGCGCCATCGACAAGTTCGACCGCCTTGGCTGGGAGGGCGTCGCCGCCCTGCTGGGCGAGGGCCGTCTGGACGACAGCGGCGACTATACGAAGGGCGCCAACCTGCCGCTCGGCGTGGCCGCGACCATCGAGGCCTTCCTCGGATCGGCGTCCGAAGGCACGCGCGCCGAGACCCTCGACGCCATCGCCCGCTCGGGCGGCCTCGGCGCAGCCGGCGAAGCGGCGCTGGAGGAGCTGGCCGGGATCGACCGCGCCCTGACCGCCATGCGCGTCGATCAGGCGACGGTCCGGTTCGACCCGACCATCGTGCGTGGTCTGGAATACTACACCGGCGCGGTGTTCGAGGCGGAGCTTCTGCTGGACACCACCGACGACAAGGGTCGGCCGGTCCGCTTCGGTTCGATCGGCGGCGGCGGGCGCTATGACGATCTGGTGGCTCGCTTCACCGGCCAGTCGACCCCGGCGACGGGCTTCTCGTTCGGCGTCTCGCGCCTGGCCTCGGCCTTGCGCGCGGCGGGCCGGACTTCGGAGACGGCGCGCGGCCCGGTGGTCGTGATCGTCTTCTCGCAGGACGACATGCAGGCCTACCTCGACGCCGTGTCCGAACTGCGGGGCGCCGGCGTCGCCGCCGAACTCTATCTGGGTCGCGCGGGCATGAAGGCCCAGATGAAATACGCCGACCGGCGCAACGCTCCCGCCGTCGTCCTCCTGGGCGGCGACGAGATCGCCGGCGGCCAGGTCACCATCAAGGATCTCGACGCCGGGCGCGCGGCCGGGGCCGGTCTGGCGGACAACGAGGCCTGGAAGGCCGAGCGTCCTGGCCAGCAGACCGTCGCTCGCGGAGACCTCGTGCGAACCATTCGCACCATTATCGAAGCTTCTTCGAGAATGACGACGCCCATCGGATGACTTATCGATGTTCAGTCATGAAACTGTCGGTTTTCGCTTGTGGTTTGATTGACTTGAACCGGCCCGTGGCGTCATCTGAAGCCACTCGAACGGCGCGGCGCTGACAAGGCGCAGCCGCTGATCGAAGGCGTTTCGGGGAGGAAACGTCCGCTCCTTAGAGAGCGTGAAAGCCCGCTGCGATGTATCCCCCGCAGCGGGCTTTTTCACGTCTGGTGATCGGCGCGACGCCTTCCAGTCTCTCCGTCATCCTCGGGGCGCGCAGCGAACCCGGCGACCCAGCTCGGTGATGTCGACGTGCGCGCCTCCCCGCCCGGAATGCTGGGTCCTCGGATCTCCGCTTCGCTTCGTCCAAGGATGACGGAGGTGGGGCGAGGGCGCGCATGAAAAAGGCCGGAGCAGTGAGCTCCGGCCTCCTGGTCATCTTGGCGAATCTGATCGCCGCCGTTGGTCGGTTTGACGATCGCCTACCAGATGCGAACCCGCTCTTCCGGCGCCAGGTAGTAGTGGGTGCCCGGCTGGACCTCGAAGGCCTCGTACCAGGCGTCGACGTTGCGCAGCGGGCCGATGACGCGGAACTCGTCGGGCGAGTGCGAGTCAGTGGCAATGCGGTTCTTGAGGGCGTCTTCGCGCGACTTCGACTGCCAGACCTGGGCCCAGCCGAGGAAGAAGCGCTGGTCGCCGGTGAAGCCGTCCAGAACCGGAGCCTCGGCGCCGTTCAGGGACAGTTGATAGGCCTCCAGACCCACGGCCACGCCCGAGGCGTCGCCGATGTTCTCACCCATGGTCAGGCCCGGATTGATGAAGTGGCCGGGCAGGGGCTCATAGGCGCCGTACTGGGCGCCCAGGCGGGTGGTCAGGGCGTTGAAGGCCGTCGCATCGGCCGGGGTCCACCAGTCGCGCAGCACGCCGTCGCCGTCCGACTTACGGCCCTGGTCGTCAAAGCCGTGGCCGATCTCGTGGCCGATCACCGCGCCGATGCCGCCGTAGTTGATGGCCGGGTCGGCCTCCGGGTCGAAGAACGGCGGTTGCAGGATCGCCGCCGGGAAGACGATCTCGTTGTTGGTCGAGTTGTAATAGGCGTTCACCGTCTGGGGCGTCATGCCCCACTCGGTCTTGTCGACCGGCGCATTCAGGCGGGCGAGGTCGTATTCCCAGCGGAAGCGGCTGGCCCGTTCGCCGTTGCCGAACAGGTCGTCGGCGCGGACCTCCAGATCCGAATAGTCGCGCCAGCGGTCGGGATAGGCGATCTTGACCGTGAACTTCTCCAGCTTGGTCTGGGCCGCCGCCTTGGTCTCGGCGCTCATCCAGCTGTAGCCCTCGATGCGGTGGCTCAGGGCCGTGCGCAGGTTGGCGACCAGTTGTTCCATCTGGGCCTTGGATTCGGCCGGGAAATATTCGGCCACATACTGGCGGCCGACCGCTTCGCCCAAAGCGCCGTCGGCGAAGCTGATGCCGCGCTTGTCGCGGCTGCGCTGTTCAAGGGCGCCCGACAGTTCACGCGAGCGGAACTCCCACTGGGCGTCCGAGAACCGCTGCGACAGGCGAGGCGCGGCGCGGTCCACGGTCTGGAAGGCCTGCCAGGCCTGCAGGGTCGCGACCGGCGTCTCGGCATAGATGGCGGCGATCTTCGGCAGGGCCGTGTTCTGGCGCACGATCAGACGCGGGATGTCGCCCAGACGCGCCGCACCGAAATAGCCTTGCCAGTCGAAGCCCGGCGCGTCGGCGGCCAGACGCTGGATCGTATATTCGTTGTAGGTCCTGTCGCGGTCGCGGCTCTCGGCCGGAGTCCAGTGGGCCTCGGCGATCTTCGTCTCCATGGCCACGATGGCGGCGGCGGTCCCAGCGGGATCGTCCCAGCCGATCATCTCCAGCATCTGGGCCACATAGGCCTCGTACTTCACCTTCTTCTCGGCGAAGAGCGGCGACAGATAGTAGTCGCGGTTGGGAAGGCCGAGACCCGACTGGCTGGTCGAGACGACGTAGCGGTCCGGATCCTTCTGGTCGGTGGTGATGCCGGTGCCGAAGAAGGAGCCGCCCAGTCCGCCGATCGTCTGGCCCATATAGGCGGCCAGGGCCTCATGGCTGTCGGCGGCGCGGATGGCGGTCAGGAAGGGCTGCAGCGGCCGGGCGTCGAGCGCCTCGATCCGCGCCGTGTCCATATAGGAGCGATAGGCGTCGGCGATCTTCTGCTCGTCCGTGCCGGCCTGCAGGTCGGTGCGGGCGACCAGGGTGTCGATCATCGCCTTGACCCGGTTGTCCGACAGTTCGCGCAGCAGGCCGAAGGAGATGCCGTAGCTGGAACGGTCCGCCGGGATCACCGTGCGATCCAGGGCCAGGCCGTTGGCGAAGCGGTTGAAATTGTCTCCCGGCGACACGGACCGATCCATGCCGGAGGCGTCGAAGCCCCAGGTCCCGTAGTGCGGCGTCTCGGTGCCGCGATAACCGGTGAAGGCCGCATCGCCCTCCTGGAAGATCGACTGGATGGTGCAGGCCTCGTCGATACAGCCGTGGTCGTGGTCCTGGGCGGAAGCGGCGGCCGGCAGCAGGAGCGCGCCGAGGGCCGCGCCGATAAGCAGAGACTTCATGAGGATTTCCTGGGGTTTCGGATCGTCGCCGCGCCGTTGTCGCGCGCTCGGCGCGGACCCTACGCCCGGCCGACAGGGTGTCGCCTTAAAAAAAGTTCATGAATCTGATCGCACGGCTCGCCAAGCGCAGCCTTTAAGGTGACGATCACTCATCGAGGAGATCGAATGGCAGGCGGGCACGGCGGCGGCGATTACAAGGACCTGGTCGTGTTCCTGGCGGCAGCGGGGGTGGTCGTACCCCTGTTCAACCGCTGGAAGATCAGCCCCGTACTCGGCTTCCTCGCGGCCGGCGTTCTGCTGGGGCCGGACGGGCTCGGCCGGTTCGCGGACGTGGTCCCCTGGCTGTCCTGGCTGACCATCGACGACGCCGACCAGTTGGCCCAATTGTCGGAACTGGGCGTCGCCTTCCTGCTGTTCATGATCGGGCTGGAGCTGTCCTGGGAACGGCTGAAGGCGATGCGCCGGCTCGTCTTCGGCTTCGGCCTTATGCAGGTCGTCCTCTGTTCAGCCGTTCTGGCCGGGGGCTTCATCCTGCTGGGCCAGCCCCTGGCGGGCTCAGCGGTTCTGGGCATGGGACTGGCGCTGTCGTCTACGGCGGTCGTCCTGCCGGTCATGGCCGAAAGAAACCGCATGAAGGGCGCGGTCGGGCGGACGACCTTCGCCGCGCTCCTGGCCCAGGACCTGGCCGTTGCGCCGATCCTGATCACCGTCACCGTGCTGGCCACGCTGGCGATCAGCGGCGGAGACGTTCAGCCAGGCGTCCTTGGGCCGGCGCTGCTGACCCTCGCGCCCGCAGCCATCGGCCTGGGGCTTTTGGTCATGTTCGGCAGGCTGGCGCTGCGTCCCCTGTTCCGGTCGGTCGCCAAGAGCAGATCCAGATCCGGCGGCGGACGGCAGGAGCTGTTTGTCGCCCTGTGCTTGCTGATCGTGGTGGGCGCGGGCGTGGCGGCGCAGGCGGCTGGATTGTCGATGAGCCTGGGGGCCCTTGTGGCCGGCTTGTTGCTTGCGGAGACGGAGTATCGCCGCGAGATCGAGGTCAACATCGAGCCTTTCAAGGGCCTGCTTCTGGGGGTGTTCTTCGTGGGGGTCGGAATCGGTCTCGATCTGGATGCGGTCGCCGCCAACCCGCTGGGTGTGTTCAGCCTGGCGCTGGCCATTATCGCAATCAAGGTGGGGCTGATCTTCGGGCTCGCCCGGCTGTGGGGTGTGGGCGCACGCTCGGCGATCGAGACGGCCCTGGTCCTGGGGCCTGCGGGCGAGTTCGCCTTTGTCATCCTGAATACCGGAATGGTGGAAGGTCTCGCCTCCCCGGCGTTCACCCAGAGCGTTCTGGTGTCCGCCACCATCAGCATGTTCGCCGTTCCGCTCATGGCGATGCTGGGACAGAGGCTGGCAGGCGCTCGTGCGAATTCCGTCCCTCTGGCCGGGGATCCGGCGCTCGGCCTGGGTCCGGTGCGCGATGTGGGGATGGTTGACGCCGCCGTCCTGATCGTCGGCTTCGGCCGTGTCGGTCGGCTGGTGGCCGAAATGCTCAAGGAGCACGGTCAGAGCTTTATCGCCATGGACACTGACCCCTCCGCCGTCGCCGCCGGTCGACGCGACGGCTATGACGTCTCCTACGGCGATGCCGCGCGAACGGAGATGCTGTCGCTGTGCGGCATAGAGACGATCAAGGCCCTGGTCGTCACCATGGACGCCCCGACCAAGGTGGACGATGTGGTCATTGCCGCCCGCGCCCTGCGCGACGATCTGGTCGTCATCGCCCGCGCCCGCGACGACCGCCACGCGGCGCGCCTCTATGGTCTCGGCGTGACCGACGCCGTGCCGGAGACCACCGAAGCCAGTCTTCAGCTGGCGGAGAACACCCTGATCGACCTTGGCGTACCGATGGGCCTGGTGCTCGCCTCGATCCACGAGCGTCGCGACAAGTACCGGGCGGTGTTCCAGGCGGCGATCCCCGAGGACCGGCGCAACCGCAAGACCCGCGCGCTCCGGGCCGGCCCCAGGCCTTAACCAGAAACACGACCCATTTTGGTCATCGTTACGTGATGAAAGCGCGCCTTCCCCCGGGGCTCGGCGTTGCACGGGTCGCTATCTCACGTCCGTATCCGTGACGTGACCGATCCAGCCTCTGCCCCTTCTGTCCATCTCCTTCACGGTCCCCCGCCGTGAAGCGTCAGCCACAGAGTATTCGTGTTCATGCGTGAGTCCGCGTCGACCGCCACCCCCTCCAACCTCGAAGAGCAGCCCCGGCTGAATCGCCGCCAGGCCGCCAAGGTGCGCACGCGCCAGAAGGTTCTGGACGCCGCTCGCGGCCTGTTCGCGGAGCGCGGCTACGAGCCCGCCACCATCCGCGACATCGCCAAGGGCGCGGGCATGTCCACCGGTGCGGTGTTCGCCAACTTCCAGGACAAGGCCGAACTGTTCGAGGCCGTCCTAACCGAGGACATGGCCGGTCTGGGCCAGGTCATGCTCAACGGCGCAGGCGACGGCTCGACCCGTGATCGCCTCGTCAACGCCCTGACCGCCGGCTACCACGGCTCCATCGACCAGCTGCCGCTGTTCCAGGCCATCGTCGCCCGCTCGTGGTTCCAGCCTGTCGCTGCCGAGACCCGCCAGCGCGCCGCGACGCAAGGGTTGACCGACGTCATCTCCGACATCCTGCGCGCCGGTATCGGCGGCGGCGAGATCAGACAGGACGCCGATATCGCCCTGCTGACCGAGCTGACCTGGGACGCCTATCTGTCGAACTACCGCCGTGCCGCCTATGACGGCTGGACCGTGGACCAGCTGGCCGACCACATCGCCCGCCAGGTCGACACCCTGCTGGCCGGCGTCAGCACGAAATAGTCCTGGGAAGAGCCTTCAGCTCTTCCACTTCAGGATCGCCGGTTTGACCGGATTGGAGAAGCCGCGCCCTTCAGCGCGGCTTTTCTGCCATTCGCGCTTGAGCTGCTGGTACCATTTCGCCTGTTTGTCGGCGTCGTCGATCCAGATCAGGGCGGGGTCGTAGCGCAGCCCCTCGTTCTGCAGGTTCACCATCCCGCCGTCCTGCTTCAGGAAGGCGGCGACCCCCATCCTCAGGAAGGGCCTGGCCAGACCGAACACCCAGTGGTCGGACCAGAAGATCTGGGTGATCCGGGTCTTCGTCTCGGTGACGGGCGTCAGACAGGTCAGGGCCAGGACCTGCTTCGCTCCGACCTGGATATGCTCCCAGCGATAGCCGGGCAGGCGGAAGGTGATCTCGGTCGCGGGCGCCCCGCCCAGGATCCTGTAGGCCCGCGAGTTCGACGACGGCGCGTGACGGACCATGGCGAAGCCGAGCTCCCGAGGCTCGAAGGCCTTGGACTTCTCGTGCATCGAATGCTCGGAGCGCCACCACCATTGCTGATGCACATAGGGCCCGTGGGCGGGGTCCATCAGGCCGACAACCGCGTGGTCGATATGGCTGTCGAAATCCATCCACTCGACCAGTTTCGCCTCCCCGCCGACGACGCCGGGGAAGGTCGGCGGCGGATGATCGGGCTCGGCGTCCGAGCGGGGATCGGCGTGGACGAAGACGAAAACCATCCCTTGGCTCTCGACCACCGGATAGGACCGCACCCGGACCCGTTCGACCTCGAACGGTTGTTCGTCCACCAGCGACGGGATGGCGGCGCAGACCCCGTCGGTGCGGAAGCGCCAGCCATGGTAGCAGCACTCGACCGTCTCGGGCTCGCCCGGCTTCTGGACCAGACGGCCGGCCGACAGGGGCGCGGCGCGGTGCGGACAGATGTCGCGCATGGCATAGACCTGACCCGCCCGCGTCCGCCCGATCAGCACCGGCTCGCCCAGCAGTTCGTGGCGCGTCAGCGAGGCCTCTGCGACGTCGCGCGACAGGGCCACGAAATACCAGGTGTCCAGCACGAACCCCTTGCCGAAGGCTGCGGGCGGGGCTTTCGCCTCGGGGACGGCGGCGGGGCTTTCGGCAGGGTTCATAGGCGTCAGTCTAGACGCCGCCGGAGCTTTCGTCATTCTCCCGCCTTGCCGAACGCATCCGATGTCGCCAACTGCGACGACTAGGGTCGGAAAGGTCGGCGCATCGTCAGGCCAAAGTCAGGAAGACGCATCATGGACAGCCAGATACTCACCGGCCTCGTCGCCGCCCTCGGCCTCCTGGCCAATTTCGCCGGTGTCGGGGATGCCCGCGCCGGGGACATGATGGAGTCCCTGAGCCAGGACGGTCATGCCCAGCACGCCGACCACGGCCACCACCACGCCGACTTCGAGTCGACCCGCATGCACGTCCGCGTGGACGGCGAAGCCGGCCCGGGCGTGCGCGACATCATCCTGATTCCCGGCCTCAGCTCCTCGCCGGAGGTGTGGCAGGGCACGGTCGATCATCTTGGCAGCGGATGGCGCGTCCACCGCATCCATATCCAGGGCTTCGCCGGCGCGCCGGTCGAGGGCAACGCCGAGGGCCCCGTGGCCGCGCCCGTGGCCGAGGAAATCGCGCGCTACATCTCCGAACAGGGCCTGGATAAGCCGGTGGTCGTGGGCCATTCGATGGGCGGCACGATCGGTATGATGCTCGCCGCCCGCCATCCGGACGCGGTCGGCAAGCTGATGGTCGTCGACATGGTGCCCTTCATGGGGGCCATGTTCGGCGCGCCCGGCGCCACGGCCGAGAGCATCGCGCCTGTTGCCGAGCAGGTCTATCAGGGCATGGCGACCGCCGCCCCGGCAGATTACTACGCCCGCGGCGCCGCCTCGATCACCGGCATGATCAACACGGAATCGAAGCGCGCCGGCCCTCTGGAAGACGGGGCGACCAGTGACCAGCAGGTCTCCTCGCGCGCATTCCGCGAATTGATCCTGACCGATCTGCGGCCCGAACTGGCCCGCATTACAGCCCCGACTGAGGTCTTGTACGTGAAGTTCAACGACGCCCGGATGACCAACGAGATCACCGACATGATCTACCAGGCCTCCTTCGCCGGCCTGCCGGGCGTGGCGTTGAAGCGGATCGACGACAGCGCCCACTTCATCTTCCTGGACCAGCCCGAGGCCTTCTACGCCGACCTGGACGCCTTCGTCGCCGAATGAGCGATCCGGTCGCCCCCGGCGTCTTCGATGCTGCGGCCGACATCGTCGACCTTTACGATCGGCGGTCCAGCGACTGGATCGCCGATCGCGGCACGGTTCTGACCGAAGCCGACCGGCTCTGGCTGGATCGCTTCATCGCCTCTCTGGCGCCGGGCGACACCGTGCTCGACGTCGGCTGCGGCTCGGGACGGCCGATGGCGGCGGCCCTGCTGGATCGAGGGTTCCCGGTCACGGGCGTGGACTCCTCGGCCGGGCTCGCCGCCCACGCGGCGGCCGACCTGCCGACCGGCCGTTTCCTTCAGGCCGACATGCGCACGCTGAAGCTCGGCCAGACCTTCGCCGGCGTTCTCGCCTGGCACAGCCTGTTCCATCTCTCGCCCGAGGATCAACGGCTGGCCCTGCCGGGTCTCCTGGCCCACTGCGCGCCGAGGTCTGTGGTGATGTTCTCGTCCGGCCCTCGCCTCGGCCACGCCATGGGCGAATGGCGAGGCGAGCCCCTCTATCACGGCAGTCTGGAGCCCGAGGCCTATGAAGCGGAACTCGCCGGGCACGGGTTTTGGATTGAATCCGGCGTCCGGGCGGACGACGGCTCGGTCTGGTTCGCCCGTCGCGATGGATGATCGTTAAGACCCGCGCCATCGTTTCGGCCGAAAGGACCATCACGCTGACGTGAAGTCTTCACGCGCCGTTCACCACAACGGCGTTTTGGTAGGCGATGCGAACGGCTATGACGGCCGGGGTTTCTGAGGATGTCGATGGCCGGTCCGGGGTTCGGAAACAGGAATGCGGGCGGCGGGGCCAGACCGGCGCGCACTCGCCTGCAGCAAGTCCTCTACTGGGGCTCGGTGCTGGCCGTCTGGGGCGTAATCTTCCTGGTGGTCTTCTTCGCCGTGTTCGCGCGAGGACTGCCGGACACCTCGGCTCTCTACGACATCGATCGCCAGCCCTCGATCACCTATCTGGACCGGAACGGCGCCCTGATCGCCACGCGCGGCTCGCAGCAGGCGCCGCCGGCCGATCTGGACTCGCTGCCGGACTATGTGCCCGCTGCCTTCATCGCGATTGAAGACCGCCGCTTCTACTGGCACCCCGGCTTCGATCCGATCGGCATGAGCCGGGCCATGGCGGCGAACATGCGCGCCGGCCGGATCGTCCAGGGCGGCTCGACACTCACGCAGCAGCTGGCCAAGAACCTGTTCCTGACGCCCGACCAGAACGTGCGCCGCAAGGTGCAGGAACTGATGCTCGCCGTCTGGCTGGAGTTGAAATTCTCCAAACAGGAGATCCTCGCCCTCTATCTCAACCGCGTCTATTTCGGCGCCGGCGCCTATGGCATCGAGGCCGCGTCGCAACGCTATTTCGACAAGGGCGCCAAGGACCTGACCGTCGGCGAGGCTGCCCTGCTGGCCGGACTGCTCAAGGCTCCGTCCCGCTATTCGCCGGTCTCGGAACATGAGCGTGCCGCCGCCCGCGCCACGGTCGTTCTGGACGAGATGGCGGAGGCTGGCGTCATCACGCCCGAACAGCGCGCCGCCGCCGTGCTGGAGCCGGTTCGCGTCTCCCGCACCCTGGCGACCCAGCACGCCCAGTATTTCGTCGACTGGCTCGACAAGGAGATCCGCGGCCTCGTCGGCGAGCCGACCGAGGACATGATCGTCGAGACGACCCTGGACCTGACCCTGCAGACGGCGGCCGAACGCAATGTCCGCCGCATCCTGGACCGCGACGCCTCGCGCGGCGTGGAGCAGGCGGCCCTCGTCGCCCTGGACGGCGACGGCCGGGTGCGCGCCATGATCGGCGGCGCCTCCTATGCCGACAGCCAGTTCAACCGCGCCGTCGACGCTCGCCGTCAGGCCGGCTCGGCGTGGAAACCCTTCGTCTATCTGGCGGCCATGGAGGCCGGCTACACGCCCGAGACCCCGGTGGTCGACGAGCCTGTCCGCATCGGCAACTGGAGCCCGCGCAACTACTCCGGCACCTTCGCCGGCAACATGACGCTGGCCAACGCCGTGGCCCAGTCGACCAATACGGTCGCCGCCTATGTCGCCGACCAGATCGGTCGCGACAGCGTGGCCCGGGCCGCGCGGCGCCTCGGCATTTCGTCCCGAATCGGGCTGGAGCCGGCCATGGCCCTGGGCGCCGTCGAGGTCTCGCCGATCGACATGGCCACCGCCTATGACGCCTTCGCCAATGGCGGCCGTCGGGTCGAGGCCTATGGCATCAGCCGGATCCGTACCCCCCAGGGTCGGGTCATCTACCAGCGCAGCGCCCGTGACGCGGCGGCCGGTCAGGCGATCAACAATCCGTCGCTCTACTACATCAACCAGATGCTGCGGGGCGTGGTGACGAGAGGCACGGCCCGGTCGGCGGCGATCTCAGGCCGCGACATCGCGGGCAAGACGGGCACGACCTCGGACTACAAGGACGCCTGGTTCGTCGGCTACACCGGCGGCTTCGTCACCGCCGTCTGGGTTGGCAAGGACGACAACACCGCCATGCGCGGCGTGACCGGCGGCGCGGCCCCGGCGGCGATCTGGAAGGGCTTCATGGAGGCGGCCCTGCCGCGCCTGAACGTCCAGCCGATCCCCAACGGTCCGCCGATGCCAGACGGCTGGGTCGCGCCCGATCCGATCGGCGACCTGATCGGCGATGTGGAGGATCCCTACGGCGACTCCACTGTCCTGCCGGGCGGCGTCGACCCGAACCAGGGCGAGCCCTATGATCCGCGCGCGTCCGTCGAGGAACCCCGCCGCGATCCCGCGCCCGTCGAGCGTCCCCGGCGCGACGACCCGCCGGACCAGCGCCCCGAACCCGAGGCTCGGCCGGAAAAAGAAAACAACCCGCTGTTCTTCTGAGCTTCCTTCTCCCCTTGCGGGAGAAGGTGGCCGAGCGAAGCGAGGTCGGATGAGGGGTCGCGCTGACCTCGAAGGTCAGCGCTTGATCACACCAATCCTGCCGCCGGTGTGACCCCTCATCCGTCAGCCTTCGGCTGCCACCTTCTCCCGCGAGGGGAGAAGGATCGATGTCACCGTCCCACGGCGTGCAGCGCGGCCCCGTGGTCGCGCAGCCAGGCGCGGAAGGGACGGTGGTCGCCGACCAGCCCCTTGACCACCGACCAGTAGGCCGGGCTGTGATCGGCATGGACCAGGTGCGCCACCTCGTGGGCGGCCAGATAGTCGAGCACCTCGGGCGGCGCCATGATCACCCGCCAGGAATAGCGGATCGAGCGCGACACCGGACTGCACGAACCCCAGCGAGACGCCGGGTCATTGATGGTCAGGCTCACGGGGCTCTGGCCCAGGGCACGAAGATGGAAATCGGTTCGGGTCTGGAGCGCTTCTCGCGCCGCCCGCTTCAGCAGGTTGACGACGCGCCGGACGAACGCTTCGCCCTCGCCGCCCGAAACGATGCGCAGGCCGTCCGGGCCTTCCACCAGCCGAGCCGCCCCCGCGCCGCCCGCGGCCTCCAGCACGACCGTGCCGCCGCGATAGGGAATGACTGCGCCGGGTTCGATCGCCGTCCCGCCGGGCCGCGCCGCCAGCCGCTCGGCGATCCAGGCCGACTTGGTGCGCGCGAAAGCCACCGCATCGGCCAGCCGCCGCTCCGACGGGGCGATGGCCACGGCCTCACCCTTCCGCGTATCGATGCGGATCGAGATGCGCCGGGCGCGCGGATTGACGCTCAGGCGAAGGGCGTGGCCGCCCTCAAGCGGCAGCCGCTGACCGGTCTGATACTGCGCAGAGCTTTTCATTTGCGGCGATGAAGTCCCGGGTGCGGGTGTAGATCTCCTCGCGGAACCGCCGCCCGTTGAAGACGCCGTAGTGGCCGACGTCCGGCTGGACGTAAAGCACCCGTCGGCCGTCGGGAATGTTGGTGCACAGGGTATGCGCGGCCTGGGTCTGGCCCACGCCCGAGATATCGTCCTTTTCGCCCTCGACGGTCATCAGGCCGATGTCGGTGATCTTCGTCAGATCGACCGGTGCGCCCCGATGTTCCAGCAGGCCGCGCGGCAGCAGGTGGGACTGGAAGACGATGTCGATGGTCTGGAGATAGAACTCCTCGGTCAGGTCCAGAACCGACAGATATTCGTCGTAGAATTCCTCGTGCTTCTCCACCTCGTCGCCATCGCCGGCGACCAGGTGGCGGAAATACTCCCGGTGGGCGTCGGTGTGTCTCTGCTCGTTCATGGACATGAAACTGTAGAGCTGGACGAAGCCCGGGTAGACCTCCCGGCCGAAGCCCGGGTAGGGCCAGGGCACGGTGTGGATCATGTTCGACTGGAACCAGGCGAACGGCTTGGCCTCGGCCAGCTGGTTCGTCACCGTGGGCGACAGGCGCGCGTCGATCGGTGAGCCCATGAAGGTCATGGAGGCCGGGCGGTTCGGATCGTTCTCGGCCGCCATGATGGCGGCGGCGGCCAGCACAGGCGGGCCGGGCTGACAGACGCCGACGACGTGGGCGCGCGGGCCGATCTGGGCCAGCATGGTGCGGACGTGGTCGATGTAGTCGTGGAAGTCGAACCGGCCTTCCAGCATCGGCACCTGACGGGCGTTGACCCAGTCGGTGACATAGACGTCGTGATCCTGAAGGAAGGTCTCGACCGTGCCGCGCAACAGGGTCGCGTAGTGCCCGGACAGAGGCGCGACGATCAGCACACTGGGCGCCGCGACCGGCTTCCGGGCCCGCTTCAGGTCGCCGACGTTGCGCGCGAACCGCACCAGGCGAACCCAGGGGCTCTGCCAGATGACCTGTTCGGTGGTGCGCACCGGCTGGTTGTTGATGGTGACGACCTCGAGGCCCCAGGCCGGCTTGCCGTAGCGGCGCGTGACGCTCTCGAACAGCTCGGCCGAGGCATAGGCCGTGCGTCCGACAGCCGTCTGCGAGGCGGGGTTAAAGGGCGAGGTCCAGAACTTGCGGGCGAACTGCGCCCCGAGCCGGAAAGGCTGCGCCGACTGATAGGCGAGCTCGTGGAGGGAGTAGAGCATGAAATCCTGTGATCGGCCCCGCCGAAGCGGTGATGCCATCATAGAACGCGCTGCACTGCAAAAGGATTTATATTCGCAGCCCACGATCCCTGGGGATGTCAGCCCCGCGCCATGACCCGCTGGATCAGCTGGGCCGAGCGTTCCGGACCCAGATCGTGACCCAGGGCGGAGCGGAACTGGCCGTCGGGGCCCATCAGATAGACCGTCAGGGAGTGGTTCATCGTATAGTCCTCGCCGTCGCCGACCTTCTGGAAATAGGCGCGATAGACCTTGGCGGCGTCGGCGACCTGTTCCGGCGTGCCGGTCAGGCCGATGACGCCGGGCGGGAAGCCGTCGGACGACAGATAGTCCTTCAGCGCCCGGGGCGTGTCGCGCTCCGGGTCGATCGAGACGAAGACGATCTGCAGGTTGTCGGCCGCCGACCCCAGCAGGGTGCGCGTCGCCTCCAGCGAGGTCAGGGTCGTGGGGCAGAAGTCCGGGCAGTAGGTGAAGCCGAAGAAGACCAGGCTCCAACGGCCGTCCAGCATCGTCTGGTCGACCGCCTGGCCGTCCTGGTTGACGAGCTGGAACGGACCGCCGACGGCAGGCTGACCCGTCGCGGTCCCCTCGGCGACGGCCTGTGCGCGGTCCCGTCCCGTGACGACGACCACCGTCACGGTCGCCAGGGCGATAGCGATGGCCAAACAGGCGCCGGCGAACAGGAAGATGGAACGGCGTGGCATCGTGTCTCTCCGGGCCGACAGGGGCGCGAGACCGGTCTATAGACGCCGTGTGAACCAGAGCGAAGTCCGTCCCCATCCCGACGCCTCTCCCGAGGACGTCATGTCGCAGTTCCCGCCGGCGCCGCCGAGCTGGGCCAGTTTGCCGCGCCGCAGCCGGGGCCTGTCGCTCAGGACGCTGATCATCCTGCGCTGGCTGGCGATCGTGGGCCAGACGGCGACACTGATCGTGCTGGACACGATGTTCCACTTCCCCCTGCCGCGATGGCAGTGCCTGCTGGTCATCCTGGCCAGCGTGATCGTGAACCTGCTGGCCATGGCTCGATTGCAGAGAGTCGACAGCCGCCTGCCGGACGGGCGCCAGACCGGCATCCATCTGGGCTTCGACATCCTGCAGCTGTCGGCCCTGCTGGCCTTTACCGGCGGGCTGGAAAATCCCTTCTGCCTGCTGCTCGTCGCGCCGGTGACGGTGGCGGCCGCGTCCCTGCCGGGACGTCAGGCCCTGACACTGGGCCTGATGGTGCTGGCCTCGACAACGGCCCTGTTCTTCTGGTCCATGCCCCTGCCCTGGCAGAACGGTGCGGATATCGACCTGCCGGTTCTCTACAAGTTCGGCGTCGGTCTGGCCCTGACGACGGGGGTGGTGTTCACCGCCGCCTACGCCTGGCGGGTGGCGGCGGACGCCGAGAAACTGGAGCTGGCGCTGGCCACGACGCAGGACGTGCTTCAACGGGAACAGAGGCTGGCGGCGCTGGGCGGACTGGCGGCGGCGGCGGCGCACGAGCTGGGCACCCCGTTGGCGACGATCCAGGTGGTGGCCAAGGAGCTGCTGCGCGCCTCGCCGTCCGACGGGCCGATCGCCGAGGATGCGCGGCTGATGCTGCAACAGGCCGAACGCTGTCGCGAGATCCTCAAGCGGCTGTCGCAACGACCCGAGGACGGCGACCCCCTCTATACGGAGATCGGGCTGAAGGCCCTGCTGAACGAGGTGGTCGATCCGCATCTGGGCTTCGACCTCGACATCAAGGTGGCCGTCCACACGCGCGGAGGCCTGGCGGAGCCGCGCGTGAAACGACTGGCGGAAGTGGTCCACGGCCTGTCCGCCCTGGTCGAGAACGCGGCCGATTTCGCCGCCTCGACGGTCCGGGTCCGGGCGACGGCGGACGCACAGTGGATCACAGTCGAGGTCCTGGACGACGGCCCGGGCTTTGCTCCCGAGATCCTGCCGCGTCTCGGCGAGCCCTATGTGACCAGCCGTCCACTCGGCAAGTCGCGTCAGGCCCTGGCCGCGCGACTGGCCGCCGCCGCACGACCGCCCCGGCGCGGCAAGACCCCTGCGCCGCCTCCGCTGGAGCCCGACATCGTTCCGAGCCAGGGCGGTATGGGGTTGGGCTTCTTCATCGCGCGGACCCTTCTGGAACGGACCGGCGGCAAGGTGGTCGTCGGTCAGGGCGAGGGCGGACCGGGCGCCAACCGGGGCGCACGCGTCACTGTGCGCTGGGACCGTCGTGCGCTGGAACTGGTCCCGTGAGACCCGGCTGGCCTGCGCTCCATCGCCGCACCGCTTGACCCGCCTGCGCGGGAAGCCGACTTGGTGGCTAGGAGAAACTTCGCCATGACGACCACCACCGCGCCTCTCAACTCCGGCAACATGGAAGACCGCATCGCCGGGCTCCAGGACCGTTCCCTGTTGCTGCTGGACGACGACCAGGCGCTGCGCACGCGTCTGGGCCGGGCGCTGGAGTCTCGTGGGTTCCAGGTGACCACGGCCGGATCGGTCGGCGAGGCGACCGAGCTCCTCCGGACCTATCAGCCGGCCTTCGCCGTGCTGGACATGCGGCTGGAGGACGGCAACGGCCTGAAGATCGTCGAGGCCATTCGCGAACGCCGCGAGGACGCCCGGATCGTCATGCTGACCGGTTACGGCGCCATCGCCACAGCCGTGGCGGCGGTGAAGGCCGGGGCCGTCGACTATCTGTCCAAGCCCGCCGACGCCGACGATGTGGTCAAGGCCCTGCTCGCCACCGGCGACTCGCCCGAACCGCCCGAGAACCCGATGAGCGCGGACCGGGTGCGCTGGGAGCATATCCAGCGGGTCTACGAGCTGTGCGACCACAATGTCTCCGAGACTGCGCGCCGCCTCGGCATGCACCGCCGGACGCTGCAACGCATCCTGGCGAAACGCGCGCCGCGCTAGAGCAGGATCGGCCTCGCCCTATGGGAGAGGGTCTCGCACCGTCCGCATCGCCGCCAGGCGTCCGAAGGCGATCGTCAGCGCCTTCCGCCTCGCTGGAGCCAGGGTCAGCACCGGCGCATCCCGCACCACGGCCCCGCCGAACGCATCGGCGACGATCAGACCCGGCTCAGTCGGCAGCACCCCTTCCGGAAACTCGGGAGCCACCGCAAAGAAGAAGGCGTCGCAGAAGGGGGCGTACTGCGGCCATTTGCGATCGACACGATAGTCCGCGATCCCCGACTTCACCTCGACGATGACGATGTCGCCCTTGCGTCCCAGAGCCATGACATCGGCGCGACGGCCGTTCGGCAGACACACCTCCAGCAGCGGGGCATAGCCCATGTCGGCCAGCAGCCTCGCAGCCCCGCGCGTGACGCCGAGGGTGGTCTCAGGACGGCTGAAGACGAGTTCGAGATGAACAGCAGCGGCAGGCATCCGACACTTATGTTCCGGTTGCGTTCCGCCTTCAAGCCGTGAACCGCTTCCGATTCACGGCCCATTCCGCCCTTGTCTGACCCCACAGATCGACGCAGGACTCCTCGAACGGCGGCGGCAGTCGACCCCGGCCGCGATTGGCCGAGCCCAAGCGCGCGGCCAGCTGTTGGGACGCGATATTGTCGGGATGGATGGAGTGGATGACGTCGTCCCAGCCCAGCACGTCGAAGGCGTAGTCCATGGTCGCCACGGCCGCCTCCAGCGCATAGCCCTTGCCCATGGCGTCAGGGTGCAGGCTCCAGCCCACCTCCGGCCCCGGCCAGCCGTGCGGGTTCCACGGGCCGATGCGGCCGATCCACTGGCCGGTCGATTTCTCGATCACCGAGAAAAAGCCTTCGCCGGTCAGGGCCCAGGCGCCGGCCACCGACATCAGGACCCGCCAGACCTCGGCCGGACTCTTGGGACCGCCGATGAAACGGGTCGTCTCGGCGTCGCCCTGGAAATCGCACCAGCGCGGGAAATCCTCCATCGCCGTCGGGCGCAGGATCAGGCGTTGGGTCTCGATCGTGGGGCCGGGCATAGTCACAGCGGATACTCCCGTTCCAGTTCATAGTGGCTGCCGTCGTCACTCAGGACGCTGGAATACAGGCCGAAGCGATCGACGCGGATCGGCGGCGAATGCAGCAGGTTGTGGTTGGTGATCCAGGCCCCGATCCTGTCCGGATTGGTCTGGGTCTTCAGGTAGGCGAGGGTGACGTGGGGACGATAGAGTCGGGGCTCCATGGTGACGCCCGCGCGCTCGGCCGCCGACTTGCAACGACCGGCCAGGACGTTGAGTCGCTCTGAAGGTTCCAGGCCCGCCCACAATGTGTGGCTGCGATGCGCATCGCCGAAGGCGCCGACGCCCCTCAGTTCAATATCGAAGACGCCGCCCGGTATCCGGGCCAGTTCGGCGGCCAGATCGTCTACGCGGCGCTCGTCCACACCGCCGTAGAAGGCCAGGGTAACGTGGAGCGCCTCCGCCCCCCGCCATTTCGCGCCGGGCAGGCCGGTCTGGCGGCGGCCGAGCGTCTCGGCCACGTCGAAGGGGATCGGAACGGCGGTAAACAGGCGCAGCATGCGACCGTTCGTAGCGTCTGGCGCGAAAGGCGGGAAGCGGCGAGAACCCCTGCGGCGATCAATCCCTTGCGCAGTGGGGTCCAGACCCCGATATTTCTGATATGGGCGCCGGGAGTTTCCCGCCGCCTCAACAGGAGAAGACACTCGCGATGAGCGACTTCAGAAACGGCTACTCGACGCCGGCTCCGGCCAAAGCCGATATGGCCGTGGACGCGGGCCTGCGCAGCTTCATGCTGGGCGTCTACAACAAGCTCGCGCTCGGCCTCGTGGTCGCCGGCGCCCTTGCCTACGCCACCGGCAACGTGCCGGCGGTGCAGCAGTTGCTGTTCTTCCAGACAGCCGACGGCCGCATCGGCATGACCATCCTGGGCATGATCGTCCAGTTCCTGCCTCTGGTGCTGCTGTTCGGCTCGATGTTCTTCATGAAGAACCCCACCGCCGGCGGCGTTAACCTGCTGTACTGGGCTGTCGTCGCCTCGATCGGCGCAGGTATGGGCGTTCTGTTCCTGCGCTACACGGGCGGTTCGATCGCCTCGACCTTCTTCGTGACGGCCGCCTCGTTCGGCGCGCTGAGCCTGATCGGCTACACGACCAAGAAGGATCTGACGGCCATGGGGTCGTTCCTGATCATGGGCGTGATCGGCCTGATCATCGCCTCGGTCGTGAACATGTTCATGCAGTCGGGCACGCTCTACCTGATCATCTCGGGCCTGGGCGTGCTGATCTTCGCAGGCCTGATCGCCTATGACACCCAGCGTCTGAAAATGACCTACTACCAGCTGGGCGGCGATCACGCGGCGATGGGCGTGGCCACCGGCTTCGGCGCGCTGAGCCTGTTCATCAACTTCGTGAACCTGTTCCAGTTCCTGCTGGCCTTCATGGGCGGCAACCGGAACTAGGCTCAAGTCGCGGGCCTCGGCGAGGCGCGCACAGGCTGAACAATGGAAAGCCCCGGTCGAAAGGCCGGGGCTTTTTGCTAGTCCACCACCTGGAATTTGCGGCTGTCGAAGACGCGCAGCACCTGCGGCAGCTCGCGACCGCGCTTCAGGACCACGCCGCCCTCGCCGATGACCGACCATTGGCCCTGGCGCGTCTGGAGCGCCGGGCGTTTCTCGATGCGATAGGCGGGGGCGTCGCCTGAGCGGCGGAAGACGGCGAACTCGGCCGCCTCCCTGCCCCCGACCATGGCGTAGTCGCGCCATTCGGCCTGGGCCACCATGCGGCCGTAGACCCGAAGGATCAGGTCCAGCTCGCGCCGCTCGAAGAAGACCGACGACGGTTGCGGACCGCCTTCAGCGGAGGAGGGATCAAAGGTCATCCCGATCAATCTAGGCGCGGTTCGGACAAACGCCAGCGCCGCCAGACCCCTCGCATGACCAACAAATTATCCACGACACGAAATGGCCCCGTTTCGGTCCTTCGTCGGCCCGGTTGGACAGCGAAACAGTGACTGTCGGCCTGACGGAGTTCGGAAGCGTCCCGGATCCTGAACAGCCCCCCCAGCCCCCCTGGATGTTGCCGTATTTAGGCTTCGCCAGGCCGACGCTTCCTCCAAAGCGAGACGCCCGTCCTGCCTCTCTCCCCCCTCCGGCATGGCGGGCGTTTTGCTGTCTGGCGCGCGCCGTGGGCGCTCTTTTCTCTCTAGTGCGCTAATCCGCTCGACGCGCGGCGTCTCGCTGCTTGAGCGCAGCTTCCCCCACCCCATGCACCCCGGCGAAGGCCGGGGTCCAGATCACGAACTCGGTCAGCATGGATCACGCACTGGTCTTCACCACGCCCATCGGTGTTCGCCGTCTGGACCCCGGCCTTCGCCGGGGCACACGGTCGAGGACGCCTCAGTCCGCCGCAGGGATGACGATCTCGACCTCTTCGCCACTGCGCAGGACCGTAAGAGTCGCGCCGCCGCCCGTGCCGAGCGCACGGCCCAGCTCCGAAAAGCCCGAGACCGACATGCCGTTGGCGGCGGTGACCAGGTCGCCGGCGCGCAGGTCCTGCTGGGCCGCGGCTGAACCGCCCTCGACCGCCACGACCAGGGCGCCCGATGCGCTGATCCCGTCAGAGGACTTCACGTCGCGGAAATTGGCGCCGTAGGCCTGGAGCGAGGTCGAGCCGACCTGGACCGGATCGGTTGACAGGACCTCGACGTTCAGCGCCGTGGTCGCCTCGTGCCCGTCGCGCAGATAGACGAGCGCGATCCGGGTCCCCGGAGGTGCGATGCCCACCGTGGCCTGCACCGAGCCGGCGTTGGCGACCGGGCGGTTCTGGATGCGGGTGATGATGTCGCCACGCTGCAGGCCGGCGCGCTCGGCCGGAGAGCCGGGCAGGACATCCTCGACAATGGCGCCGCGCACGAAGCCGAGGCCTGCCTCGACCGCGCGCTCGGCGGTCAGCGAGCCCAGGGTCGCACCGATGCGGCCGCGCGTGACCTCGCCGTTGGCGCGCAGTTGTTCGACCACGAAAAGCAGGATGCGGGTCGGGACCGCGAAGGCGATGCCGTCGTTTCCGCCACCGATGTCGCCCGACAGAATCGAGGTGTTGATACCGATCAGTCGGCCCCGGCTGTCCAGCAGGGGACCGCCCGAGTTGCCCGAGTTCACCGCCGCGTCGGTCTGGATATAGTCCTCGACCGCGTCGCCCATGCCGGACCGGCCGAGACCCGAGATCACGCCCATGGTCAGGGTCTGGTCGAGGCCGAGCGGATAGCCGACCGCGAAGGCCAGGTCGCCCGTGCGCAGGGTGTCGGAATCCACCGTCTCCACCTGCGACAGGCCCGGCGCGCGGATCTGCAGGACTGCGATATCCGTCGCCTTGTCGGACCCGATCAGGGTGGCGTCGACCAGACGTCCGTCGGTCATGTCGACGCGGAATTTCTGACCGTCCTCGATGACGTGATGGTTGGTGACGATGATGCCATTGGCGGCGTCGATGATGACGCCGGAGCCGCTGGAGACGGGGGTCGGTTCGGTCTCGCCGGTGGTCGGCCCCGCCGACATGCCGAGTGTCGTCACCTGGACCACGGCCGGCAGGGACCGCTCCAGCCCGGTCGCGAAGCTGAACACGCCGCGGCGGCTGTCGTAGGGGATGGGGAACTCAGGCGCAGTCTGGGCCTGGGCGACGCCGCCGACGGCTCCGAGCAGCGTCAGGGCGAGGGCCGAACCGGTCAGGAGGCGAAGGCGCGTCATGGTGTATCCCCAGTGGTTGATCGGAGCCTAGCGTGAGAACCTTGCCGTGACGATGGCTCCGGGGCGCGCGTCATCAATCGTCATCCGGCCGCCGTGGCGACGCAGGATCGCCCGCACGAAGGCCAGTCCCATGCCATGACTGTCCTTGGCGCGGGGCATGGAGGGCTGGTTGCCGGACATGCCGGGCCCCTGATCGCCGACCGAGAGGCACGGACCCTCATCGCAGTCCCAGGCGCGCAGCGTCACAACGCCGCCGTCGGGCGAGAACTTCACCGCATTGTCGACGAGGTTGGCCACGGCGCGCTGCAGCAGGGACCGCACGCCCAGTACCGAGACCGGCTCCCCCTCGGCGACGATCCGGATGTCGCGGATGTCGGCGATGGGCTGATAGAGTTCCACCGCCGCCTCGGCCAGCACATCCAGCCGCACGCTCTCGAACAGCCAGGCCTCGCCGTCGCGCAGCGCCATGGCCTCGTTCATGGCCCGGGTGATCTCGGCGATGTCCCGCCCCGCCGCCTCGCCCAGCCGCTTCCGCTCGACCGGATCCTCGGTCTCCATCAGCTTGTCGAGACGGGCCGAGGCGCGGGCCAGCGGGGTCCGGAAATCGTGCGCCAGCTGGTCGGCGGAATCGCGCAGCCAGCTCAACAGCTCCTCGAGGCGGTCGAGCGTCCGGTTCACCTGGTTCGAGAGCTGGGTCAGCTCCGGCGCCACAGCCACATCGGGCGCGCGGCGCGAGAAGTCGCCCAGGGCGGCGCGGTCCAGCACCAGGCTGACCTCGGCGATGGCGCTGGTCAGGCGCTGGCGGGCGAACAGCGCCGCCGTCAGTCCGGACACCAGGATCAGGGCGCCGGTCAGGGCCACGGCCAGGACAGCCCAGCGCCAGGCGACACCGGCTGGATCGACCACCCGGCCGACGATGATGGACAGCGACCCGATCGGCCGCTTGACCACGATGACGTCGACGCTGCGCGTCAGGCAGAGCTGGCCGGCCTCGAGCCGGATCAGGAAGACGCCGTCGCCCAGCCGCGTCATCCGCTCGGCCCGCGTGGTCTCCAGCGCCAGCAGCCCTGCGGGCTTGCCGACCGGGGCGCGGATGAAGCGCACGCCCGCCCCGCCCTGACCGGTGCGACAGGTCTGCTCCAGGGTGGTGACGTTGCGCGTCGGCCCATCCTGGAAGGCGCTGAGGAAGGCCGACATATAGGCGGCGTCGCCCTCGGTCATATCCCCGACGTCCATGCTGGTGTCGGCGGGAAGCTTCGAGGCCATGGCGCCGAAGTCGTCGAGCGCAGACAGGGCCGCCTGCTGGCGCTGGTCCAGCCGCGCCGCCTGCCCGGTCACCACCAGCGATCCGGTCAGGGCGACGGCCGCCAGGATGGCCAGACCGGAGGCGAGCTGGGTCAGGGTCCGGCGCGCCATCCAGGCCACGAGGCCGGACGGCTGGATTCTTTTCCAGATCGCGGCCAGTCGACTCAAAGACTCACGCATTTCCCAAGGCGTGACCCGGGCGCAAAACCGCTGACACTTTTGCTGGTCACGCCGCGTCGAGATCGCGGAAGATCAGGCTCTGGCTGCGGGCCGAGACGATCAAGGGATGCAGGTCCTCGCCCAGCTCCGGCGCCTGTTCCTTCAGCCGGCGACGCAGGGCCGAGATGCGGGCGTCGATGATGTTGACGAAATTGTCGGGCAGGAAGGTCCATTCGACCCAGCACCGGTCCCACAGCATGGTCTTGGTCACCGGCTGGCCGCGCGCGGTCATCAGCTCCGAGACGATGGCGAACTCCAGCGGCGACAGGTCGATCAGCCGCTCGGCCCCCTCGACCATCAGCTTCAGGGTGCGGGCGCCCGGCGACAGGCGGAACGGGCCGTTGATCAGGTCGGCGTTGGCCGGTTTGGCGCGGCGGGCCACGCGACGCAGCTGGGCCGCGATCCGGGCCAGCAGCTCCTCGTCGCCGATCGGCTTGGACAGGTAGTCGTCGGCCCCGCCCAGCAGGCCCTCGACCCGCTGGCGCTCCCCGGTCAGGGCGGTCAGCATCAGGGCCGGCGCGTCCGAGGACGGACCTGACGAGGTGCGCAGCCGCTTCAGCGTCTCCAGACCGTCCAGCCCCTTGGTCAGCCGGTCGAGAATGAGAATGTCATAGGCATGGGCCGCAGCCGCGCTCAGCGCCTGCTCGCCCGCATCGACACAGTCCACGGCCTCGAAGCCCGCGCGCAGCAGGCGGTCGGAGACATGTTCGGCCAGGGCCGGATCGTCCTCGAGCACCAGGGCGCGTCGGCCGGCGAACACCTCCGCCAGGGCCGCGAAGGGATCGGTGTCCGTGGCCTGTTCGATGTCCGTGCTGCTCATGCGCCTATTCCCCCGACCCGACTTCCCGCCAGCTTAGTCTGCGCGGTCGCCAGAACAAACCGGCCCGGCCCTGTGATCCTGGAGCTTTCGGCCCGCCCGCGCCGCTGATCCTTCCTGACGAGACGCGGCTTGTCGGCCACGGGCGGCATGATAGCGTCCCCGTCGGCGCGCCCGGGCGCCGGACGGGAAGATCGCCATGACCCTGCTCGCCCTCGCCGCCGCCCTCGCGATCCAGACCACCATGCCCGCCGACCCGGCCTTGGCCGAGGCCGCCGCCGTCATGGTCCCGGTCAACGCCGTCTTCGCCGCCCTGGCCGCCCGCGACGGCGCCCTGGTCACGCCGCACCTGGACTCAGAGGCGCGGCTGACCGCCGTGGTCGCACGGCCGGACGGAACCCAGATCATCCGCCGGATGAGCGGCGCGGAGTTTGCTGGCGGTCTCCAGCCCGGCGGGCCGGCTCTCGAGGAGGTCATGCCCGACCCGATCATCGTCATCGACGGCGATGTCGCCGTGGTCTGGGGCCGCTACCTGTTCAAGATCGACGGCGCGATCAGCCACTGCGGCTCGGACCATTTCGACCTGATCCGCAAGGACGGCGTCTGGCTCATTGCCGGCCTCACCTGGAACCAGCGCACGACGGGGTGCCAAGGGTAGCGATGACCTGCGCCAAATATCTTCGACGATATTGGAAGCCGCTCCTGATACGCTGGCTGATCTTCGCCGCAGGCATGTTCACGATCGGCTACTTCGCCGGCTGGGATCTGCGAACGGCGTGGCCGGCGATTCTGATCGCCTCTGCGGCCATAGATCTCGCGTGGATTCTTGTAGCCTAAAACGCGCTCTCGCCCGTGATCGCCCGCCCCAGGATCAGCGCATGCACGTCGTGCGCGCCCTCATAGGTATTGACCGTCTCGAGGTTCATCGCGTGGCGCATCACATGCAGTTCGCCGGTGATCCCCGCCCCGCCGTGCATGTCGCGGGCCTCGCGGGCGATGGCCAGGGCCTTGCCGCAGTTGTTGCGCTTCATCAGGCTGATGGCCTCGGGCACCCAGGCGCCGGTGTCGAGCAGACGGCCCAGGGCATAGGCGCCTTCGAGGCCGAGGAAGATCTCGGTCTGCATGTCGGCCAGCTTCTTCTGCACCAGCTGGCGCGACGACAGCGGGCGCCCGAACAGCATCCGCTCGCCGACATAGTCGCGCGTCGCATGGAAACAGAACTCGGCCGCGCCCATCGCCCCCCAGCTGATGCCGTAGCGCGCCTTGTTCAGGCAGGAGAACGGACCGCGCAGACCCTTCACGCCCGGCAGCAGATTGGCCTCGGGCACGAAGACGTCGTTGAGCCCGATGTCGCCGGTGATCGAGGCGCGCAGGGATAGCTTGTCGCCGATCTTGCCGGTGGTTAACCCCTCCATGCCGCGCTCGACGATGAAGCCCCGGATGACGCCGTCGAGCTTGGCCCAGACGATGGCGAGGTCGGCGATCGGCGAGTTGGTGATCCAGTATTTGCCGCCGTTCAGCGTGTAGCCGCCGTCCACGGCCACGGCATTGGTCTTCATCGAGGCCGGGTCCGACCCGCCGTCGGCCTCGGTCAGGCCGAAACAGCCGACCAGTTCGCCCGCCGCCATCCGGGGCAGGAAGCGCATCTTCTGCTCCTCATTGCCGAAGGCGTAGATGGGGTACATGGCTAGGGACGACTGCACCGACATGGCGCTGCGATAGCCGCTGTCGACCGCCTCGATCTCGCGCGCGATCAATCCATAGGCGACGTGGCTGACGCCGGAGCCGCCATACTGTTCGGGCAGCATGGCGCCGAGGAAGCCCATCTCGCCCATCTCGGTCATGATGGCGCGGTCGAAGACCTCGTCCCTGAAGGCAGCCACGACGCGGGGCAACAGGCGTTCGCGGGCATAGCTGCGGGCCGCGTCGCGGATGGCGCGTTCGTCCTCCGTCAGCCGGCTCTCCATGTCGAACGGATCGTCCCACTTGAAGGTCTGGGTCACGGGTGCGGCGCCGTCGGCCATGGGATCGTCCTCTGATCGCTGGTTGCGTCTTTTGGGGCTTCTCACGCGCGCGTGACGCGCCGGCCCTGGTTCGAGCGCCGGTTTAGGCCAGAATGCGCGTGACGGGTAGAGACGAGGCTCGTCTCAAGCTAGGCTGTCTGGATGATCCGCGCCTTGAAATCCCTGTTCGTCGACCACCCGCGCGAGGTCGAGGAAACCTATGTGCACCACGCGGGCGTGGCCACGCGCATGGGCATGCGGCTCGCGAAGCTGTCCGGTTGCGCCTTCATCCACGCCGTGGTTCCCGGCCTGCACAAGACGACGGTGTCGGCGGACATCAAGCGGATGGCCGACGAACTGGGCTATCGCGCCGAGGTTGCCCGCGAGACCCGGATGCGGGACGCCGGCGCCTTCGATCCCGGGCTCTAGCAATGGCGCCTCAAGCCTTGGCGGGCGTACGTGTCCTCGACCTGTCGCGCGTTCTGGCGGGACCGTGGGCGACCCAGACCCTGGCCGATCTCGGCGCCGAGGTGATCAAGATCGAACGCCCCGGGGTCGGCGACGACACCCGCGCCTGGGGCCCGCCCTTCACCACGAAGACCGACGGCTCACGCGGCGACAGCGCCTATTTCCTGTGCGCCAACCGGGGCAAGAAGTCCGTCGAGCTCGATATCGCCTCGCCCGAAGGCGCCGAAACAATCCGCAATCTGGCCGCAACCTGCGACGTCGTGGTCGAGAATTTCAAGGTCGGCGGGTTGAAGAAATACGGCCTCGACTACGCCTCGCTCGGGGCGACCCACCCGAAACTCGTCTATTGCTCGATCACCGGCTTCGGCCAGACCGGTCCGCGCGCGGGTCAGGCCGGCTACGACTATATGATCCAGGCCATGGGCGGTCTGATGAGCGTGACCGGCCAGCCGGACGGGGCGCCCGGCGCCGAACCGATGAAGGTCGGGGTCGCCGTCGTCGACCTGGCGACCGGCCTCTATGCCTCCAACGCCATCCTCGCCGCCCTGCTGCATGCGCGGGCGACGGGTCAGGGCCAGCATGTCGACATCGCCCTGTTCGACGTCCAGGCCGCCATGCTGGCCAATCAGGCGACCAATTACTTCGTCTCCGGGGTCGCCCCGACCCGGATGGGCAACGCCCACCCCAACCTCGTCCCCTATCAGCCCTTCCCCTGTTCCGACGGCATGGTGGTGATCGCGGTCGGCAACGACGGTCAGTACCGGACCCTGTGCGGCTTGCTGGACCTGGAGGGCCTGGCGACGGACGAACGCTACGCCGGCAACGCCGGGCGGATCGAGCACCGGATCGAACTGGTCGCGGCCCTCTCGGCGATCACCTCCGGCTGGACCATGGGCGAGTTGATGGCGCGACTGGAGCCGGCGGGCGTCCCCTGCGGCCCCGTCAACACCATCGACCAGGTCTTCGACGAGCCCCAGGCCAAGCATCGCGGGCTGGAGATCACGCTGGAGCGGGCCGACCTGTCCGCGCCGACGCGGACGGTCGCGTCACCGATCAGGCTCTCGGAAACGCCGGTGCGCTACGATACCGCCCCGCCGGCATTGGGGGCCGATACGGACGACGTTCTGGGCGCGCTCAGGTAGCGCAAACGAAAACGGCGGGGTCGTCTCCGACCCCGCCGTCCATGTCTCTGTCTCGTGGACCGCTTACAGGTCCAGCAACGCCCGCGCCGGGTCTTCCAGCAGTTGCTTCACGCGCACCAGGAAGGTCACGGCTTGCTTGCCGTCGACGATGCGGTGGTCGTAGCTGAGGGCCAGGTACATCATCGGCCGGATCACCACCTGGCCGTCCACCGCCATCGGGCGCTGGACGATGTTGTGCATGCCCAGGATGCCCGACTGGGGCGCGTTGAGGATCGGCGTCGACATCAGCGAGCCGTAGGTGCCGCCGTTGGTGATGGTGAAGGTGCCGCCCTGCAGCTGGTCCAGCGTCAGGTTGCCGTCGCGGGCGTCCTTGCCGAGCGCGCCGATGCCCTTCTCGATACCGGCCAGCGACAGCGTGTCGGCGTCGCGCAGGACCGGAACGACCAGGCCCTTCTCGGTGCCGACGGCGACCCCGATGTCATAATGGTTCTTGTAGATGATGTCGGTGCCGTCGATCTCGGCGTTGACCGCCGGGATCTCCTTCAGGGCCGCGACGACGGCCTTGGTGAAGAAGGACATGAAGCCCAGCTTGACGCCGTGGGCCTTCTCGAAGGCCTCCTTGTACTGGTTCCGCAGGGCCATGACGTTGGTCATGTCCACCTCGTTGAAGGTGGTCAGCTGGGCGGCGGTG
This sequence comes from Brevundimonas sp. DC300-4, assembly GCF_049897365.1. Classification (NCBI taxonomy): domain Bacteria; kingdom Pseudomonadati; phylum Pseudomonadota; class Alphaproteobacteria; order Caulobacterales; family Caulobacteraceae; genus Brevundimonas; species Brevundimonas sp. DC300-4. Next base: position 229,473 of record NZ_JAFCWC010000005.1, on the reverse strand, counting down.
TTCTGCGATTCCTTCAGGCGGCGCGCGATGGTCTGGCGCAGACGGGTCATCTTGACCCGCTCCTCGCGCGGCTGGTCGGCGCGCGGGGCGGCCGGGGCGGCGGCGACGGGCGCCGGGGTCGGAGCCGTGAAGGCCTGGGCCGCGGCGGCCGGGGCGGGCGAGGCAGCGGCGGCGAGCGCGTCGCCCTTGGTGATGTTGCCCTTCGGACCGGTCGGGGCGATCGCCTTCGGGTCGAGGTTTTTCTCGGCGACCACGCGCTGGACGGCGGGCGACAGGGTGTCGTTCGAGACCTGGGCCGAGCCGGCGTTGGCGCTGGCGGCCTTCGGAGCGGCGGCGGCCGGAGCCGGGGCAGCAGCCCCGCCCGAGCCCGAGATGGAGCCGATGACCTGACCCGGCGTGACCGTCGCGCCTTCGTCGACCGAGATGGTCAGGACGCCGTCGGCGGGGGAAGCGATTTCGAGCGCGACCTTGTCGGTCTCGATCTCGACCAGGATCTCGTCCTTCTTGACCGCATCGCCGGTCTTCCTGGACCATTTGCCGATCGCGCCCTCGGCGACGCTCTCGCCCATGACGGGGATGGTGATGTCGACCGAGGCGGACGCGGCGGCGGCCGGCGCCGGAGCGACGGCGGCCGGAGCGGCTTCAGCCTTGGCCGGAGCGGCGGGTGCTGCGGCGGCCGGTTTCGCGGCGGCGGCGCCTTCGGTCACGGAGCCCAGGATCGCGCCCGGCATCACGGTGTCGCCCTCGGCGAACTTGATGTCGCCGAGCGTGCCGTCGGAGGGCGAGACGACTTCCAGCGAGACCTTGTCGGTTTCCAGCTCGACCAGGACCTCGTCCTTCCGGACCGGATCGCCGACCTTCTTGCTCCACTTGGCGATGGTCGCCTCGGAGACGGATTCGCCGAGGGCGGGGGTCAGGATGTCGGCCATGGTCGGTTCCGGTCGTTCAACGTGTCAGCAAGGTAGGGGAGAACGGCGTCGGGCGGGAGACCGCCTGACGCCGCATAATCAGGCGAGGGCCTCGGAGGTGAATTTTTCGAGTTCCTGCAGATGTCGGCTCATCAGGCCGGCGGCGGTCGAGGCCGACGCCGGGCGACCGACGTAGCGGGCGCGTTTGGACTTCAGGCTCATCTTTTCCAGCGTCAGTTCCAGCCACGGATCGACGAAGGTCCAGCCGCCCATATTCTTGGGCTCTTCCTGGCACCAGACCAGTTCGGCGTTGGGGAAGCGGGCCAGCTCGGCCGAAACCGACTTGATCGGCCACGGATAGAACTGTTCCAGGCGCAGGATGTAGACGTCGTTGACGCCCTTCTTCTCGCGCGCGTCCAGCAGGTCGTAATAGACCTTGCCGGAGCACAGGATCACCCGGCGGATATCCTTGTCGCCCTTGATGGTGATGCCCGAGACGTCCGGCCGCGTCTGGGCGTCGTCGTGCAGGACGCGGTGGAAGGACGAGCCCTCGGCCATGTCCTTCAGGGTCGAGACCGCCTTCTTGTGACGCAGCAGGCTCTTGGGCGTCATGATGATCAGCGGCTTGCGGAACGGCCGGTGCATCTGGCGACGCAGGATGTGGAAATAGTTGGCCGGGGTGGTGCAGTTGGCGACCTGCATATTGTCCTCGGCGCACTGCTGCAGGAACCGCTCGAGGCGGGCCGAGGAATGCTCCGGACCCTGGCCCTCATAGCCGTGGGGCAGCAGCATGGTCAGGCCGCACATGCGCAGCCATTTGCGTTCACCCGAGGAGATGAACTGGTCGATCACGACCTGGGCGCCGTTTACGAAGTCGCCGAACTGGGCCTCCCACATCACCATCGTGTTGGGGTCGCTCAGCGCGTAGCCGTACTCGAAGCCAAGCACAGCCTCTTCCGACAGGGCCGAGTCGATGACCTCGAAATGGGCCTGGTCGCCGCCGAGGTTGTTCAGCGGGACGTAACGCTCCTCGGTCGTCTGATCGACGATGCCCGAGTGGCGCTGGGAGAAGGTGCCGCGCATCGAGTCCTGACCCGACAGGCGGACAGGGAAGCCTTCCGACACCAGCGAGCCGAAGGCCAGGCTCTCGGCGGTGGCCCAGTCGATGTTCTGACCCGTGTCGATCATCTCGCGGCGCGCCTCGATGACCCGCTTCAGCGTCTTGTGGATGTCGACCTGGTTCGGAACTGTCGTCAGGCGATGCCCGAGATCCTTGAGCTTCGCTTCCGGCACGGCGGTCTCGCCGCGTCGCTCCTCGCCGTCGGGCAGGCCCACGCCCTTCCACTGGCCGTCGAGCCAGTCGGCCTTGTCGGCCTTGAAGGTCTTGCCGGCCTCGAACTGCGCGTCGAGATAGGCCTCGAACCGCGCCAGCTCGGCGTCGACCTCGGCCTGGGTGATCACGCCCTCCTCGACCAGCCGCCTGGAATAGATCTCGCGCGTCGACGGGAGCGACCGGATCTTCGCGTACATGATCGGCTGGGTGAAGGTCGGGTCGTCGCCTTCGTTGTGGCCGAAGCGGCGGTAGCAGAACATGTCCACCACCACGTCCTTCTTGAATTTCTGGCGGTATTCCGTAGCTACCTTGGCGGCGAAGACGACCGCTTCGGGATCGTCGCCGTTGACGTGGAAGATGGGCGCCTGGACCATAAGGGCGACGTCCGACGGATAGGGCGTCGAGCGACTGTTGCGCGGCGAGGTCGTGAAGCCGATCTGGTTGTTGATGACGAAATGCATCGTCCCGCCGGTGCGGTAGCCCTTCAGCCCCATCAGGGCGAAGCATTCGGCGACCACGCCCTGACCGGCGAAGGCCGCGTCGCCGTGGATCAGGACCGGCATGACCTTGGAGCGGTCCAGGGCCCACTGGCTTTCCGGCAGGCCCTTGTTGGCCTCGCGGATGTCGAACGCCTGTTTGGCGCGCGCCTTTCCCAGAACGACCGGGTTGACGATCTCCAGGTGCGACGGATTGGCCGTCAGCGACAGGTGGACGTGGTTGCCGTCGAACTCGCGGTCCGACGAGGCGCCCATATGGTATTTGACGTCGCCCGATCCCTCGATGTCCGACGGCACGGTCGAGCCGCCCTGGAACTCGTGGAAGATGGCCCGGTAAGGCTTGCCCATGACGGCCGCGAGCATGTTCAGACGGCCGCGGTGGGCCATGCCGAAGACCATGTCGTCGACCCCGAGGGCGCCGCCGCGCTTGATCATCTGCTCCATGGCCGGGACCATGGCCTCGGCGCCGTCCAGGCCGAACCGCTTGGTGCCGGGGAAGCGTTTGTGCAGGAAGCGTTCGAAGCCCTCGGCCTCGATCAGCTTGTTGAGGATGGCGATCTTGCCTTCCTTGGTGAAGCCGTTCTTCTCGAAGGCGTCAGGGCCCTCGAACCGCTGCTGGAGCCAGGACTTCTCCTCCGGCTCGGCGATATGCATGAACTGGATGCCGATATTGCCGCAGTAGGTGCGCTTCAGGACGGCCATCACCTCGCGGATGGTGCCCGTGTCCAGACCCAGTACGCCGTCCAGATAGATCGGACGGTCCATGTCGGCTTCGGTGAAGCCGTAGAACTCCGGCGACAGCTCGGGATTGTTGGTCGCCGCCTCGATGCCCAGCGGGTCCAGCGTCGCCTGCAGGTGACCGCGCACGCGGTAGGTGCGGATCAGCATCAGGACGCGGATCGAATCATGGGCGGCGGCGCGGACTTCGGCCGCCGAAGCGCCCGACGGGGCGGGAGAGGCGGCGGCGGGCGCGGCCGGAGCAGCGGCGGCGGGCCTAGCCTTGGGATCGGGCTTCGGCGCGGGCCAACGGCCGTCGAAGACGCCGGTCTCTTCAGTCGGCTCGGAGACCCCCGACCGGCCCCAGCTTCCGGCGGCCGAGGAGGCCTGCACGGTCGCGGCGGTGTCGCGAAGCTGGTCGAAGAAGCCGCGCCATTCGGCCGAGACGCTCGACGGATCGGCCGCCCATTTGTCGTGAAGCCCTTCGATGAAGGCGGCATTGGAGCCGTAGAGGAAGCTGGTCTCGGCAAAGACCTGGTTCAGCCGACCGGCATCGTCCGCCATAGTATTCGTCGTCCCGCTTCAGCCTCGGGTTACTGAGCGGTCACATCCGCGTGAGGCTGGCGCGGTTCATATAGGCGCTGTTTCCTTATGGGTCATGACCGAACCGGGGCTAAGGGCGAAGAAATTCTCTGAAACCCCAAAGAAAAACGCCCCCGGCGCGAACCGGGGACGTCTTTGATGTCATTTCGCCGCACGATCGATGCGCGGCCCGCCTGATCTTTCACCGTGCATACCGGCGAAGGCCGGGATCCAGATGGAAGGCCGAGCCTCAGAAGCAGCCAGCGCGGCGAGACATCCAGGCCGTCTGGGTCCGCGTTCTGGGCCCCGGCCTTCGCCAGGGTGCACGGAGAGAAAGATTAACCCTTGAGCACTTCCACCAGCGTCTTGCCCAGCCGCGCCGGCGATTCCGACATGCGGATGCCGGCGGCCTCCATGGCGGCGATCTTGGATTCCGCATCGCCCTTGCCGCCCGAGACGACGGCGCCGGCGTGGCCCATGGTGCGGCCCTTGGGTGCGGTACGACCGGCGATGAAGCCGGCCATCGGCTTGGACCGGCCCTTCTTCGCCTCGTCGATCAGGAACTGGGCGGCGTCTTCCTCGGCGCCGCCGCCGATCTCGCCGATCATGATGATCGAGGTGGTTTCCGGATCGGCCAGGAACAGCTCCAGCACGTCGATGAATTCGGTGCCCTTGACCGGGTCGCCGCCGATGCCGACGGCCGTCGTCTGACCCAGGCCTTCGTTGGTCGTCTGGAACACGGCCTCATAGGTCAGGGTGCCCGAACGCGACACGATGCCGACCGATCCCTTCTTGAATATGGAGCCCGGCATGATGCCGATCTTGCACTCGTCCGGGGTCAGGACGCCCGGGCAGTTGGGGCCCAGCAGGCGCGACTTCGAACCCTCGAGGTGACGCTTGACCTTGACCATATCCAGCACCGGGATGCCCTCGGTGATGCAGGTGATGAAGGGGATCTCGGCGTCGATGGCCTCTATGATGGCGGCCGCTGCGCCCGCCGGAGGGACGTAGATCACCGAGGCGTCGGCGCCCGTGGCCTCCTTGGCTTCGGCGACCGAGGCGTAGATCGGCAGAGTCTCGCCGTGCGACCCGGTCCAGGTCTGGCCGCCCTTGGTCGGATGCACGCCGCCGACCATCTGGGTGCCGTGGTAGGCCAGGGCCTGTTCGGTGTGGAATCCGCCCGTCTTGCCGGTCAGGCCCTGGACGATGATCTTGGTGTTCTTGTCGACGAGGATGGACATGGGTCTGCTCTGGCTATTCGGTCAGCGGGACGGTCGGTGGCGAGGCGTCAGCCTCAGCCGACCGCCGCGACGATCTTCTGGGCGGCGTCGTCGAGGTCGTCGGCGGCCGTGATCGCCAAGCCGCTCTCGTTCAGAATCTTCTTGCCCAGTTCGGCATTCGTGCCTTCCAGACGGACGACCAGCGGCACCTTCAGGCCCACTTCCTTCACGGCTGCGACCACGCCCTCGGCGATGACGTCGCACTTCATGATGCCGCCGAAGATGTTGACCAGAATGCCCTGGACGGCCGGGTCGGCGGTGATGATCTTGAAGGCAGCCGCGACCTTCTCCTTGCCGGCGCCGCCGCCGACGTCGCAGAAGTTGGCCGGCTCTTTGCCGTACAGCTTGATGATGTCCATCGTCGCCATGGCCAGGCCGGCGCCGTTGACCATGCAGCCGATGTTGCCGTCCAGCGCGACATAGGCGAGGTCCCACTCGGACGCCTCGATCTCCTTGGCGTCTTCCTCGGTCTCGTCGCGCAGCAGCTTGATGTCGTCGTGGCGGAACAGGGCGTTGCCGTCGAAGCTGACCTTGGCGTCCAGCACGCGCAGATGGCCGTCGGTCATGACGATCAGGGGATTGACCTCCAGCATCGCCATGTCGGTCTCGATGAAGGCCTTGTACAGGATCGGGAACAGGCTCTTGCCGTCCTCGGCCGCCGCGCCGTCCAGCTTGAAGGCGGCGTTGATCCTGGCGACGTCGGCGTCGGTGACGCCCGTGGCCGGGTCGATGGCGATGGTCTGGATCTTCTCGGGCGTGTCGTGAGCGACGGCCTCGATGTCCATGCCGCCCTCGGTCGAAACGACGAAGGCGACGCGGCCGACTTCACGGTCGACCAGGAGCGAGCAGTAGAGTTCACGGTCGATGTCAGCCCCGTCCTCGATATAGAGGCGGTTGACCTGTTTGCCGGCGTCGCCGGTCTGGGCGGTCACCAGGGTGTTGCCGAGCATTTCCTTCGCATTGGCCACGACCTCTTCGATCGAGCGCGACAGGCGCACGCCGCCCTTGGCGTCCGGCCCCAGTTCCTTGAACTTGCCCTTGCCGCGGCCGCCGGCGTGGATCTGGGACTTCACGACATACAACGGGCCCGGCAGCGAGCGCGCCGCAGCCTCGGCTTCGTCGACCGAGGTGATGGCGACGCCCTCGGCGACCGGCGCGCCAAAGCCCTTCAGGACCTGCTTGCCCTGATATTCGTGAATGTTCATGGGGAGACCGCCGCGATCGCTGGGGAGAAGTTGGCCGCGCTTATAGGCGGGCCGCCTTCGCAGGCGCAACCGTCTCGGACAGAGACCGGCCCCGACCGGCTGGTGGGATGGCGGTCCCTGCGGTTTCAGACTGCGGTTTTCGCTCCTTTGGCGACGTTGGCCGTAGCCGAATTCGCCGAAAACTGCAGTCGATGCATGGTCGAATTCACCGGAATTGGCAGGGAATGACTGGCCGAAATCACCGGCGAACTAGTCGACCCAATCGCGCTTCAGGGTCCGCGAGGCGCCGAACAGCAGAACGGCCGCCATCAGATAGAATCCCATGCCGGTGTAGATGGCCCAGCGCAGGCTCTCCTCGCCGAACCGCGGCGCCAGCAGGTCGCTCATCCAGCCGAAATAATAGAAGCCGACCGCGATCCCGAGCAGGTTGTTGAACAGCAGGAAGATGGCCGAGGCGGTGGATCGCATCGGCGCGGGGGCGATATGCTGGATCGCCGCCGTGATCGGGCCCAGCCAGGCCAGGTTCAGCCCGGTGGGGATCAGGAAGATCAGGAAGGCCAGGATCAGCTGCTGGGCGTTCGACCCGCCGCCAGGCAGGACGAGGCCGATCAGCCAGGGCGAGTTCATCGCCGCGATGAAACAGGGCGCCGAGATGATGAAGGCGATGGCGGGGGTCAGCGGGTAGGCGCCCTTGCCGCGTTTCGCCAGCTTGTCGGCGATGGAACCGCCCAGCCAGATGCCGAGCATGCCGCCGATCAGGGCGATGCCGGCATAGTACCAACTGGTCTGGGCCAGGGTCAGGCCGAAGCTGCGCATGAAGAAGAGCGGCAGCCAGCCCGCGACGCCGTAGCCGCAGACCGAGGACGAGGCGGCGCCGAGAGCAAGCAGCCAGAAGCTGCGCTTGGGCAGGACGATAGAGGCGGTCTTCTTGGCGATCCAGAAGGACACGCCGATCACCATGGCCAGCAGTCCGCCGAAGGCGAGGACCAGGGCGTTGCCGACGGCGACACCGGCGAACTGGTTGAGCGCGGCCAGGATCAGACAGCCGGCGCCGAGGCCCAGCAGGATCAGGGAAGCTGTGCGGCCGACCTTGTCGGACACGACCACGGGCGGGGCCGCAGCCTCGGCGACGGTCTGCGGCGGGCGGGCGGCGTCCGTGCCGCCACGGACCGGGTCCTTCACGGTCAGGCGCAGCAGGGGGGCGATCAGGAGGCCCAGAAGGCCCACCGCGATAAAGGCGGTGCGCCAGCCGTAGCTCGCGGCCAGCAGGCCTCCGACCAGGGTGCCGGCGGCCGTGCCGAGCGGAATCCCGAAGGCGAAGCCGGCCAGGGCGCGCGCCCGCTGGTTCGGGGGGAAATAGTCGGAAATCAGGGAATAGGCCGGGGCCACGCCGCCCGCCTCGCCGACGCCGACGCCCATGCGGAACAGGAAGAGCTGGCTGAACGACCCGGCGACGCCGCACAGGGCGGTGAAGCTGGACCAGACGGCCAGGGCGCCGGTCATGATCCATACCCGGCTGGCCCGGTCCGCGAGCGCCGCCAGCGGAATGGCGAGGGTCGAATAGACCGAGGCGAAGGCGATGCCGCCCAGCAGGCCGAACTGGCTGTCCGACAGGCCGAACTCGGCCTTCAGCGGGGCGGCCAGGATGCCGATGATCTGCCGGTCCAGGAAGTTCAGCATGTAGACCAGAATCAGGACCGCCAGCACGTAGTAGCGATAGCCGGGCTTCGCCGGGACTGCTGCGACCGTATCCGTCATCTGGGTTTCCTGTGGACTCTCGTTCCTTGCGCGAACCGTAGCCGTGGCTGCGCAGGCTGCAAAAGAAAAAGGGCGGCGGCTCTGTCGAACCGCCGCCCCAGTTTCGTCATTCGGCGATCAATACCGGACGGTGACCGACGCAGAGAAGGTGCGCGGCGGGCCGTAGAAGGCCGAAATCGAGTTGTTGAAGGTGGCGCCGGCGAAGTTGTAGCCGCCGACCTTGTATTCCTCGTCCGTCAGGTTCCGGCCGGTCAGGGCGACCTGATAGTGGCCGTTCGGAGCGGTCCAGATCGCGGCCAGGTCAACCAGGGTGTAGGCGGCCTGGTCGAGGATCGGATCCGGCGCGTCGAACAGGTGGTAGTCCGAGCGGTAGGAGATCGACGGGGTGATGTTCAGCTCGCCGCCGGCCACATCGCCCGTCCAGGTCACGCCCCAGAAGGCCGACCATTCCGGTGAGTTCTGTGGCTCACGCAGGTTGGAGATGTCGACCGGCACGCCCGTCACCCGGGTGATGAACCGATCGAACTCATTCTTCAGATAGCCGACCGACACGTTGGACGTGATGCTGTCGGTGATGAAGGCGCGACCCTCGAACTCGAAGCCGTAGATGGTCGAGGCGCCGGCGTTGTCGACGACCGAGGCGATGCCGACGGCGGGAAGCGTCGCCACCTGCTGGGTCGTGATCTGCTGGTCCTGGAAGTCCGAGTAGAAGGCCGCCGAGGCGAACGACATGCGGCGATCAAACGCCGTGCCCTTCAGGCCGAGCTCATAGGTGGTGACGGTCTCGGGCTGATAGCCGTTGACGGTCGAGGGCACCAGGGCCGCGTCGCCGCGCATGTCCCAGCCGCCGGACTTGAAGCCCTGGCTGATCGAGGCATAGCCGGTCATTTCCTCGGTCAGATCATACGAAATGCTGGCGCGGGGCGTGAACTTCTCGAAGGTGTCGTCAGCCGTATAGTTGGTCCGGGTCGCGAAGATCGGACGGGCCGCGCCGCCGGTCAGCGGCGTGCGGGCGGCGCCGAGGTAGAAGAAGCGCTGAACGCCGGCGTCCTTCTTGTCCTGGGTGTAGCGGCCGCCGAGCGAGGCGTGCAGGCGATCCGAGAAGTCGTAGCTGAAGTCGGCGTAGGCCGAGAACGACTCCGTGTTGACGTAGCCGGCGGCGGCGATCGCGAGGCCGAGGTTGCCGGCGATGGTGTCGAACACGCCCGAGGATTTGCCGTCCAGGTAGAACAGGCCGGCGACTCCCGACCAGTTGTCACCCTGCATCAGGGCCTGGAACTCCTGGGTGAACTGTTCGTCGGCGTAGACGGCCGGAACGTCCAGGAACGGCAGGGGCGTCTGGTCGAAGTCGATGACGGTGGCGGTGTCGCCGCTGCGCCAGGCCGAGATCGACTTCAGCGTCAGGGTGTCGTTGACAGTATATTCGACCGTGACGGCTGTGCCCTGGGTCTGGACTTCCTGGTTGCCCTGAACGCCGGCGTTGGTGTCATAGATGTTGGCCGGGGGCGTGTAGCCGCCAGTAGTCGAATTCACTTCGCGGTGGCCGTGACGGGGGGCCGAGTTGTCCTCGACGCGATCCCAGGCGAAGCGCACGAACAACTGGTCGGTGGGGGTCCACTCGGCGCTGGCGCGATAGGCGGTGACATCCTTGTCATACTGTTCTTCGCCGGTGAACAGGTTCGTGCCGAAGCCGTCACGGTCGTATTTGGCGAAGGCGCCGCCGACGGCAAAGGTCTCGCCCAGCGGGATGGTGGCCGACACCAGGGCGTCGCGCTGGTTATAGCTGCCGACGGTGCCACGACCCATGAACGCGAACTCGTCGCCGAGACGCTTGGTCACATATTTGATCGCGCCGCCGATGGTGTTGCGGCCGTAGAGGGTGCCTTGCGGACCGCGCAGGACCTCGATGCGGTTCACGTCGAAGATGTCGAGCACGGCGCCTTGTGGGCGGGCGACATAGACGTCGTCGATATAAAGACCCACGCCGGGCTCGAAGCCCCACAGCGGATCCTGCTGGCCGACGCCGCGGATGAAGCTGATCAGGGTCGAGTTGGAGCCGCGGGCGATCTGGACCGTGGCGTTCGGGGTCTGCTGCTGCAGGGCCGTGATGTCGGCGGCGCCGGTGCGCTCAAGCTGTTCGGCCGACAGGGCCGAAACGGCGACCGGAACGTCCTTCAGCTGTTCGTCGCGGCGACGGGCCGTGACGACGACGTCGTCCAGCGCGGTCTGGTCGTTTTGCGGCGCGGCGTCCTGCGCCATCGCCATCGATGACGCGGCGCTCCACGCGGCCCCGGCCAGCAGCACGCTCTTCATGACTCTGTTCATGCGAAACCCTTTTCCAATGATGTTTCCAGCCGAGACGCTTTTATTCAGCGTTCGATGATTTACCGGGAAACTGACGACCTTTGGCCCCGGTGTCAAACGGCAGAGCTTGCCAGGCGTCACGTCGAGGCTCGTCTGTGGCGCCGTTGCACCGAAGGGGGTTTTCGTGACTAGCTTGGCTTCATGAGTAAGCTGGACGTCACGGCCCCGGTTCCCGTCGCCCCCACCCGTCGCGGCCGCCCGCCAAAGGTCAAGGCCGAGGGCGTCGGCGGCGACACCCGGGAGTCCATCCTGGACGCGGCTGAAGACCTGTTTTCAAAACATGGATTCTATGGCGTCACGATCCGCGAGGTGGCGCGTGAGGCCGGGGTCGATACGGCTTTGGTCCACTATTACTTCGGGGCCAAGCGCGGCCTCTTCGACGCCGTCTTCCTGAGGCGCGCCGAGGTCTGGAACAATGAGCGGGTCGAGGCGATCAACCGCTATGCCCTGGCGAATGTCGGGACGATGACGCTGGAAGGGTTGCTGCGCGCTTTCCTGGAGCCGCCGTTCCAGTGGTCGCTGAAGGGCGGACCCGGATGGAAACACTATTCCGCCCTGGTCGCGCAGACCAACGCCAACCCCACCTTCGGCGGCGAGACCATGGCCCGATACTATGACCCGGCCATCCGGCGGTTGATCGAGCTGATCAAGCTGATCCTGCCGCAGGCCCGCGATGTCGACCTGTACTGGGCCTGGCATAACCTGTCGGGCGCCCTGACCCTGACGCTGGGCGAGACGGGGCGGCTGGACCGGCTGTCGAGCGGCCTGTGCCGGTCGGGCGATCTGGAGACGGCGTGCGACTACATGGTGCGGTTCGCCTCGGCGGGCTTCCGCGCGGTGTGCCCTCCATCTCCCTAGGGGCTATCGCTCTCGCGACGCGGTCTCTGACGGTCTGAGCCTAGCGCAGCGCGAACGCCTGCCGGGCTCCGGCCGCCGGGAGGTCGAAGGCGGCGGCGGAGAAGTTCGGCGGGCCGAAGCGACCGCGCGCGTTGCGGGAGAAGCCATAGGCCTCCCTCGGCAGACCGATCGGCCACAGGGTCAGGTCGCCGTTTCCGTCCGTGTCGTGGAAGGCCGCCACCGCATAGCGTCCGGGCGGCAGGCCGGTGATGACGACGGAGGTCACGGCGCCGGTGCGGTCGACCATTCGGCTGGCGACCGGTCCCTCGCCACGCCGGAAAGCCTCGGCGTCGCGATAGACAGCCACTGCAATCCGCCCGCCAGAGCCTCGCGTGGACAGGTCCAGGGTCAGGTCAGCGGCGGTTGCGGTCGACGCCAAACCGGCGAGAAACGTCGCCAAAACGCCGGCCAAGATTGCCAACTTCATCGAAACGCCTTTTCGTGGATGGGATAGCCCAGCCACGAGACACGCGCCGGAGAGGTTCGTCCAGCCATGACCGCCACCGTCGCCTCTGTTCGCTCACCGGCGCGCACCATCATGGTCGGACTGGCGCGGAGCCTGGCCATCGCCGCGGCGGCCGGGGCCGTTCTGGCGCTGACCGGGGCGTTCCACACCATCAATTCGCCCCTCTGGGTGAGGCTCGTCTACTGGATGCCGGTGATGCTGGCGGGGGCGATGTGGGGGCAGGTCTGCTCGTTGCTGATCGATCGCTGGATCGACATGGACGAGCGGCCGTGGCTCGCGGTGGCGGCCCTGACCGGGGCGATCACCGGCCCGGTCTCGGTCCTGGTCTGGTTCGTCACCGGCCTGGTGTTCGACGGAGACGTCTATCCGCTGGCGACCCTGCCGCTGATGGTCGGCCCGGTGCTGACCATTACCAGCGTCCTGAGCGCCATCAACGTCTTCGTGTCCAGGGCGCAGCCGGTCCAGACCCATGCGGCCCCGGTCGGAGCCGCCCCCGCCCGCTTCCCCGACCGCCTGCCGGTCAAATTGCGCGGCGCGGCGATCCGGGCGGTGCAGGCGGAGGATCATTATCTCCGCATCCATACCGACCGGGGATCGGACCTGATCCTGATGCGGCTGTCGGACGCCCTGGAGGAGCTGGAAGGCCTCGAAGGCTCCCAGACCCATCGCAGCTGGTGGGTGGCGAAGGACGCGGTCCGCGACGTGGCCCGGGGGGACGGTCGCGCGACCCTGACCCTCGAAGGCGGCGTCACCGCGCCGGTGAGCCGCCGCTACGCCCGGGCCCTGCGCGAGGCCGGCTGGTACTGATCCCCCGGCGACCGCGCGGTCGCGCGACTTGCGCCGGCTACCCCCTCCACGACCCGTGAAATCCGGCCGGCAGGGCCACGTCGGCCCGCCATGTCGCGACCGGCCCGTCGGACACCCGGGCGGCGTCGAACGCGTGCAACTCGGTGACGCCCTCGGCCAGGTTGATCGACGGGGCGATCAGCCAGGCGTCGCGCTCGGCCGAGGCGCCCGGCTTCGGGACGAAGACCGCCTCCTCCATGATCTGGTCGTCGCCGAACAGGAAGCGGTCGGATCGGCCCGCGTCCCAGTCCCATGTGGCCAGACCGGTCGGGAGCGGCCGGTCCGGGCGTTCACCGGCGACGTGGGCGGTCAGGCGACGGGCGAGGCCGGCGCGACGCGGATCGGCCTTGGGAAACTCGGCCGTAACGCCGCTGGAGGCCAGTTCGGCGCGGCCGTTGGTGTGCAGGGTGACCAGTTTCAGCACGGCATGTTCGCCGGGGACCGTGCCGCGCTGTTCGACCAGAACCCGAGCCCCGGCGATGGCGAAGGCCACATCCCTGCCGGCCGCGACGTCGAAGCGGATCGTGCCGTCGGCCTCTTCCCAGCCGTCGCCGAGGTGGAAGAAGCTGAAGGTCGGCAGTTCAAAGATCCGGGTCGAGGTCAGGTCGGCCTTGTCGACGACCAGCACCTGGGTCCCCAGCTCGGGTTTCCAGGCGAACTGGGTCGCATAGGGCATGCCGCGGTGATCGAAGACCCAGGGCTGGAGCACGAAGATCAGATGCCGCTCCGTCGCGGTGAAGTCGTGCAGATAGCTGGCGCGCGGCAGCCTCAGGACCCCGGCGTCGATCAGCGAGCCGTCGCGGTTCAGATGCCAGACAATGGCCTGGTCGCCGCTCATGCCGACGTTCCACACTGTGCCGTCGGGGGCGAAGCGGGGGTGGGCCTGGAACGGCATGCCCTTCAGGTCGTCGCGCAGGGTGACGAACTGTTCCGTCGCGAGGGTCGCGGCGTCCATCTCCAGCGGCGAACCGCCTTCCCACAGGGCCCAGACCTTGTCGCCCGTGACCATGACGGCGGTGTTGGCCGCGCTGGCATCGTCGGCCGAGCCGACCCGGGCGCGGGCGTCGCCGGCCGTGCCGAAGCCGGGAGTGACGACGGCGTCGAGTTCGGTCTCCGTGCGGCGCTTGGGCGTGTCGGCGAAGCGGGCCGCCAGGGTCACCGCGCCGTCGTTCACCGTGAACGATCGCATCAGCCCGTCCCCGTCGAACCAGTGGGTGGCGCTGCCGCCGGGCCGGCGGAACTTGCCCGGACCGTTGCGGAACAGGGTCCCCTCCAGCCCCGCCGGCGCCCGGCCGTGGACCAGTCGCATGGGGCGCGGCGCGATGTCGCCTTCGAGATCGGCGGTGGCCAGGGCCCAGGGAGCGGCGACCTCCTGGGCGATCGCGGCACGGACCCTCTCGGGGGTGGCGACGGCGGCGGACAGGGCCGCGGCGCCCATCAGGAAATGACGGCGGGAGGGAGTCATGTCTGCTGTTCCCTAGCGGATCGAAATGGTCTGGCTGGCGGCGCCCGAGACGCTGAACTTCGCGCGATCCCAGCTGGCGGGGCCCATGTTGCCGACCGCGTTGTTCGAGAAGGCGTAGGGCTCGACCGGCATGCCGAAGGGGTTGGTGTCCATCTGGCCGTTGCCGTTCAGGTCGTGGAAGGCTTTCACCCCGTAGTCGCCGGCCGGGAGACCTTCGAAGGTGACGCTGTGCTCGCCGCCGGCGACGTCGATGCGGGCGGCGCGGACTGGCTGTCCCCCGGCGTAGCTGGTCTCGTCATAGAGGGCGACCATCACGGCCCCGGTGTTCGCTCCGGTGTCGAAGGTCAGGGCGAGGCTGGCCGGGTCGGAAGCCAGGGCGGGGGCGGCGGTCAGGAGGGTCGTGGCGAGCAGGAAGGGGGCGAAGGCGGCGGTGCGGATCATCTTGGCGGTCCTTGTGAGGAGAGGCGTCAGGTGAGGCCTCGTGGGGATCTCGATGCCCCGACGATCGCCCCGCTCCGCCCCGGCCGCCAGCGGACTTGCGGCGACGGACGGTCCGGCTTCGTGAACGGCGGCCTGTGACCGCTGGCGAAGCGCGAACGAACACCTCTGCGCGCCTCCCTGCGTCAATGGACCGGTGGCCAGCGGAGCCGTTCGGGCGCACTATGCGGTCCGGGGCTGATCCTCCACCGGAGACTTGCCGATGACCGCGCGTATCCTCCTTTCATCACTGCTGCTGGCCGCCTCCCTGAGCGCCTGCGCCATGACCTCGAGCTCCCGTCCGACCTATGGACAGGAGCTGGACCAGCTGACCGCCGACTGCCGCGAGCGGGGCGGTATCCTCAGCCCCATCTCGGGCGCCCAGACGGGCCGGCCCCAGACCGACTACGCCTGCGAAATCCGGGGCGGGGCCAGCCGGTTGACCCGGAACTAGGGCGTCTTCGCCGGCGTCGTCACTGCCGTCGTCGGTGAGGCGGGGTGTGGGTGAGCCAGACTCCGCAAAGGGAGTGTGGAGCGTCCATGGAGTCTGGCCGGACGGCAAAACACCGTCCGAAGCGTTCGGCCGGGTTCGGAACCTTGTGCAGGATAAACCCGCTGCGAGGGGCGTCGCGTAAAAAGCCCCTCGTCAGGGCCGGCCGTTGAAATCACGGGCGGAGTCCGAGCGTCCGTTGATGGGTATCAGTCGTCTTCCGTCGGCGGGACCCAGTTCGGATCGTTCACCGGATACCAGTCGGCCGCGAGGTCCAGCCAGTTCGGGTTCGCCGTCTCGATCAGTTTCAGTTTCCAGTCGCGCAGCCATTTCTTCAGCCGCTTCTCGCGCCGGATCGCCTCGGTCACCCACTGGTGCTGTTCGTACCAGACCAGTTGGTCGCAGCCGTGCTCGGCCGTGTAGCCATCGTAGGTCCCGTTCTTGTGCTTCCACACCCGCGCGTGGAGGTTCGACGACATCCCGACATAGACCCAGCCGTTCCGTCCGCTGGCCATGATGTAGGTCGCGATAAAGGTGCGATGGGTCCCCATTCGCACAACCTATGCGCACCCCTTCCTTTCGTCATCCTCTGCCCCCGCTTCCTCCCTCCCCTTTCGTCATCCTCCGGCGTAGCGAAGCGAAGACCGGGGGACGCAGCGGCGCCGAAGGCGACCTGTTCAGGCACGATGTCGGAAGCAGGGTGTCCGCGACAGGTTCGCGCTCCCGCGCGCCGCTGCGTCCCCCGGTCTGCGCCGCGAAGGCGCGGCTTGCCGGAGGATGACGAAAGGATGGGGTTTTCCCCGTCCGTGCGACGGCTTCGGCGACGGACAGGCCCGACCCTCATCCGTCTCGCTGCGCTTGCCACCTTCTCCCACCGGGAGAAGGAAGGGAGTGAGCGGTCGCAGACGGCCCCTAATGCACCCGCGCCTTCCCGATCTCCAGCCCGTCCGCCCCCGCTGACACGGCGATCACGGACCCGTCCTCCAGCTCTCCGGCCAGCAGCTTCTTGGCCATCGGGTCGACGAGGTCCTTCTGGATCACCCTCTTCAAGGGCCGCGCGCCATAGACGGGGTCGTAGCCCTTGTCCGCCAGCCAGGCCAGGGCGCCGTCGTCGATGGACAGGGTCAGTCTCCGGTCGGCCATCAGCTTTTCCAGACGCGACAGCTGGATGCGGACGATGCCGGCCATCTGGTCGCGGCCCAGACGCCTGAACAGGATGATCTCGTCGATGCGGTTCAGGAACTCGGGCCTGAAGTGGGCGCGGACGGCCTCCATGACATAGGGGCGGACGGCCTCGACATCGTCACCCTCGCCCTGGTTGGCCAGGGCTTCCGAACCCAGGTTGCTGGTCATGATGATCAGGGTGTTGCGGAAGTCGACGACCCTCCCTTGCCCGTCGGTTAGGCGGCCGTCGTCGAGCACTTGGAGCAGGACGTTGAAGACGTCGGGGTGGGCCTTTTCGACCTCGTCGAACAGGACGACCTGATAGGGGCGGCGGCGCACCGCCTCGGTCAGGGCGCCGCCCTCGTCATAGCCGACATAGCCCGGAGGGGCGCCGATCAGGCGGGAGACCGAGTGCTTCTCCATGTATTCCGACATGTCCATGCGGGTGATGGCGGTCTCGTCGTCGAACAGGAAGGCGGCCAGGGCCTTGGTCAGCTCGGTCTTGCCGACGCCGGTGGGGCCGAGGAACAGGAAGGAGCCGAGCGGGCGGTGGGGGTCGTTGAGGCCCGCGCGCGCCCGGCGGACGGCGTCGGCGACGGCTTCCAGCGCCGCGTCCTGACCGACGACACGACCACGAAGCGCGTCCTCCATCGCCAGCAGTTTTTCGCGCTCGCCCTCCAGCATCTTGTCGACCGGGACGCCGGTCCAGCGGGAGACCACGGCGGCGATCTGCTGGGCATCGACGACCTCAGGGGTCAGCGGTGAGCCGGTCTTCTCGTCGGCCTCGGCCTGGGCCAGCTGCTTCTCGATCTGCGGGATCTGGCCGTAGGCGATCTCGGACGCGCGGCCGAGGTCGCCGTTGCGCTGGGCGGCGGCGAGTTCGGCGCGCAGGCGGTCGAGGGTCTCGCGCAGCTGGGCGCCCTGCCCGACCTTGTCCTTCTCCGCCTTCCAGCGGGCGGTCAGGTCGTCGGACTCGATCTCGAGGTCGGAGATTTCGTCTTCCAGCTTCTCCAGCCGCTGGACCGAGGCGCTGTCGGTCTCCTTCTTCAGGGCCTCGCGTTCGATCTTGAGCTGGACCAGACGCCGGTCGATCTCGTCGAGGGCCTCGGGCTTGGAATCGACGGCCATGCGCACGCGGCTACCGGCCTCGTCGATCAGGTCGATGGCCTTGTCGGGCAGGAAGCGGTCGGTGATGTAGCGGTTCGACAGGGTGGCGGCGGCGACGATGGCGCTGTCAGAGATGCGGACCCCGTGGTGGACCTCGTACTTCTCCTTCAGGCCGCGCAGGATCGAGATGGTGTCCTCGACCGTCGGTTCGGCCACGAACACGGGCTGGAAGCGGCGGGCGAGGGCGGCGTCCTTCTCGACGTGCTTCCTGTATTCGTCGAGCGTGGTGGCGCCGACGCAGTGCAGTTCGCCACGCGCCAGGGCGGGCTTCAGCAGGTTCGACGCGTCCATGGCCCCGTCGCCCTTTCCGGCGCCGACCAGGGTGTGCATCTCGTCGATGAAGAGGATGATCTGACCCTCGGCGGCCGTGACCTCGCCGAGCACGGCCTTGAGCCGTTCCTCGAACTCGCCGCGGTATTTCGCGCCGGCGATCAGGGAGCCCATGTCGAGGCTCATTACGGTCTTGTCCTTCAGGCTCTCGGGCACGTCGCCGTTGACGATGCGCAGGGCCAGGCCCTCGACGATGGCGGTCTTGCCGACGCCGGGCTCGCCGATCAGGACGGGATTGTTCTTGGTGCGCCGGGCCAGGACCTGGATGGTGCGGCGGATCTCTTCGTCGCGGCCGATGACGGGGTCGATCTTCTGATCGCGGGCGGCCTGGGTCAGGTCGCGGGCGTAGCGTTTGAGGGCGTCGTAGCCGTCCTCGGCGGCGGCGCTGTCGGCGGTCTTGCCCTTGCGGACATCGGCGACGGCGGCGTCGAGCTTCTCGGCCGTGACCCCTGCGGATTTCAGGGCGTCGCCGGCGGGGCCGCCTTCACGGGCGATGGCGGCGAGGATCCGTTCGGTGGTGACGAAGGCGTCGCCGCCCTTCTTGGCCGTCTCCTCGGCATTGGCGAAGACGCGGGCGGTGGCGCCGTCGAGATAGAGCTGGCTGGTGGCGCTCTCGACCTGGGGGCGTGTCTTGAGCAGGGCCTCGGCGGCCTCGGAGGCCTTGGCCGGGTCGCCGCCGGCGGCGGTGATCAGATTGCGGGCCAGGCCGTCGCGCTCCTCCAGCAGCACCTTCAGCAGGTGCTCGGGGGCGAACTGCTGGTGCTTGCGGGCGAGGGCCAGCGACTGGGCGGACTGGACGGCCTGTTTGGCGCGGTCGGAATAGAGGTCGAGGTTCATGAGAGGTCGGTTTCCCCGGAAAGGCGGACAGGATCCGTGCGTCCTTGTGTGAAGCGACGCCTTGATCTGGGGCAAGACTTGGGTGTGGCGATGCAGCCACACAAGTCCTGACGCAACCCCGGCGCCGCTTCCACAAAATCGACGCCCGCGTCGAGGGCGCCCAGGCGGACGCCGCCCCGGCCCGGCTCGCGATTGCGAAGGTCGGGAAGCGGTCATGTCCATTGGGCGCACTGGCGCATCGATCGGCGCCGGACACCCTGATCCCGGGCCCGCGGCATGCTAAGCGGCGGGGATGAAGACTGAGACCTTCGATGTTCTGGTGGTCGGCGCGGGCGCGGCCGGGATGATGTGCGCGATCGAGGCGGGCCGGCGGGGGCGCAGCGTCCGCGTCGTCGATCATGGGCGGGCGCCGGGCGAGAAGATCCGCATCAGCGGCGGGGGCCGGTGTAACTTCACCAATACGGGCACGAGCGTCGCCAACTTTCTGGGCGAGAACCCGATGTTCGCGGCCTCGGCGCTGAAGCGCTACAGCCAGCGGGACTTCATCAAGCGCGTCGATGAGGCGGGCATCGCCTGGCACGAGAAGACCCTGGGCCAGCTGTTCTGCGACGACAGCGCCAAACAGATCATCCGCATGCTGACCGACGACATGCGGGCGGCGGGCGTGGTCCTGTCGACGGGCGTCGGGGTCGACCGGGTCGAGGTCGGCGAGGGATTCGAGGCGGCGCTGTCGGACGGGTCGGTGGTGCGCTGCGCGTCGCTGGTCGTGGCGTCGGGCGGCAAGTCGATCCCCAAGATGGGGGCGACGGGGTGGGGCTATGACCTCGCACGGCAGATGGGCTTGCGGGTGACGGAGACGCGGCCGGCGTTGGTGCCGCTGACATTCGAGGCGGGGCTGCTGGAACAGACGACGCCGCTGGCGGGGGTGGCGGTCGATGCGGTGGTCTCAGCGGGGAAGACGAGGTTCGAGGAGGCCATGTTGTTTACGCACAGAGGGCTGTCGGGGCCGGCGATCCTGCAGATCAGCTCCTACTGGCGCGAGGGCGAGGCGATCACAGTGAAGATGGCCCCGGGCGTGGATGTGCTGTCGCGGCTGAAGGCGGCGAAGGCCGACAACGGCGGCAAACAGGCGGTGCACACGGCGCTCGGCCATATCGTGCCGCGGCGGCTGGCCGAGGTGCTGACCGCGCGCGAGGGCGCCAACGGCAAGCTGGCCGAGGTCGGGGACAAGGTGCTGGCGCGGCTGGATGCGGCGGTGAACGGCTGGACCGTCAAGCCGGTGGGGTCGGAGGGCTATCGGACGGCCGAGGTGACGCTCGGCGGGGTAGCGACGGACCAGCTGGACCAGCAGACCATGGCGACGAAATCCGTGCCGGGCCTCTATTTCATCGGCGAGGTCGTGGACGTAACAGGCTGGCTGGGCGGCTATAATTTCCAGTGGGCGTGGAGCTCTGGCTGGGCGGCGGGGCAGGCCTGCTAGTGCGCCTCGGGCGGCCGGGCCGCCGGGTCGAGGTATTCGTTCTCGGAATGAGGGTGGGCCGACAGGACGAAGCGGCGGTCGCAGTAGCCGCATTCGACGAAATTCTCGCCGCCCATGTCGAGATAGACCAGGGGATGGCCCAGCACGCCGCCGCCGTCGCAGGCCACGCGCTTGGTGGCGACCGTGATTTCCTCGGGCGGGAGGACGAGGTGATCGGGGTGGCGCGGCGGCATGGATCGTTCCGTGGTCTTGGCGTGGAGGGGCGCGACGCCTAGTTAGACGGCCTGCTCCCGCGCCGAAAGCCCCTTATGACCGAGACCGAAGCCCTGCCCGTCAACGCCATTGAGGTGCGCGGGCTGGAAAAGACCTATGCAGGCTCGAAGAAGTCGCCGCCGAAGACGGCCCTGCGCGGGGTCGATCTGGTCATCCCGCGAGGGTCGATGTTCGGCCTGCTGGGCCCGAACGGGGCGGGCAAGTCGACGCTGATCAACATCCTGGCGGGTGTGGTCAACAAGACCGGCGGGACCGCCGCCATCTGGGGTCGGGACATCGACGAACGGCCGCGTGACGCACGCGCCGCGCTCGGCGTCGTGCCGCAGGAGATCGTCGCCGACGTCTTCTTCACCCCGCGCGAGGCGCTGGAGGTGCAGGCCGGCTTCTATGGGGTGCCGAAGTCGGAGCGGCGTTCGGACGAGCTGCTGGCGGCCCTTGGCCTGTCGGACAAGGCCAACGCCTATGTGCGGGCCCTGTCGGGCGGGATGAAGCGGCGGCTGATGGTGGCCAAGGCCCTGGTGCACAATCCGCCGATCCTGATCCTGGACGAGCCGACGGCGGGGGTGGACGTCGAGCTGCGTCGCCAGCTGTGGGAGTATGTCCGGCGCATCAACGCCGAGGGCGTCACCATCCTGTTGACCACCCACTACCTTGAGGAAGCGCAGGAGCTCTGCGACACCATCGCCATCATGAACCGGGGCGAGGTCGTGGCCTGCGAGCCGACGCCGCAGCTGCTGCGCCGTCTGGATACGAGGAACGTCGTGGTGACGCCGGAACACGCCCTGGACGGGCTGCCGACCGTGGCCGGGTTCGACGTCGTGGCCCGGGCCAACGGCGCCTTCGCCATCTCTTACAGGAAGGGCCAGTCGTCGGTCGAACAGGTTCTGGCCGCCGTGCGCGCCGCCGGGATCACGATCTCGGACATCACCACCGAGGACCCGGACCTGGAGGACGTCTTCCTGGCCCTGACCTATGGGGATGTGAATGCGGTCAGCCCGACGAAGGATTGAACCGGGGCATTCGCCCCCATCGAGGGTCTGGCGATCTCGACATGTCGGCCGTGGGTCGAGAGAGGAACTCCAGTTTTACCGCCTTGGCGGGAACCCTCTTGCAGCTTCGCCGATTCGCGATTGGCGTAGATTTCTCACCGTATCCCGGTGATCCTCGCTGAGGCGGGGAAAACGTGCTTTTCGTAGGCTCAATGGCCACGGACCATCTTGCGTCTTCTGATGCACGTGACCCCGTGCGCGTCGCCCACCGACCCCCGGATGTCGTGCGCCAGGCCCTGCGCGCCGCGACGAACGAGATCCATGAGCGACTCCATCAGCATCCGGCTCTGGCCGCCGTTCAGGATGGCGCCATCGACAGCCTGGCCTACCGTCGCCTCCTGGCGCGGTTGTACGGATTCCATATCGCCTTCGAACGCGCCGCCCGGCTCAAGCCGGAACGGAGCGTCTGGCTTGAGAAGGACCTCGCGGCGCTGGGGATGAGTCCCGAGCGCAGGGCCGCCCTGCCCCTCTGTCGCGGATTTCCGGCCCTGGCCCTGCCTGAAGCGCTCCTCGGTGCGCTCTACGTCGTCGAGGGCTCTGCCCTCGGGGGCGTCACCCTGGCGCGAGGCCTGGAGGGGCTCGTTGGCGTCGGCGTTCTGGACGGGCGTCGCTTCTTCACCGGACATCAAGCCGAGACGGGTCGCGCATGGCGCGCCTATCTCGCCCGGTTATCGGCCACAGACTGGACGGCGGAACAGCAGGCGACGATCATCTCCACCGCGACGACGACTTTTGCACTGTTCGAATGCTGGCTTGGCGGATGGAACGATACCGATGACTGACTCCGTCCTTGCCCGTGACCAGGTCGACCTCACCAATTGCGACCGAGAACCGATCCACATCCCGGGCGCGATCCTGCCGCACGGAGCCATGCTGGTGCTCGATGGCGCCAGTCTTCGCGTGCTCCAGGCGGCGGGAGACACCGAAGGCCTGCTCGGTCGCCCCGTCAGCGCCCTTCTGTCCCGACCGCTCGACCACCTGTTCTCCAGCGAACAGATCAATCGCATTCGCGCCCTGAGCCAGGAGCCGGACCTGGTCAAGCCGCGCCACCTGCTCGACCCGGTTCTGCGCATCGCGGGGGGCGCCCCGCTCGACGCCAGCGCGCACCGCGTCGACGGCGATCTGGTCCTGGAGTTCGAGGCCACCGCGACCGACGATGCCTTCGTCACGGATCCGCTGGCGGCTGTGCAGTTGATGGTCGAGGGGTTCAGCGCCGCGCCGTCGCTCTTTTCGCTCTGCCAGATGGCGACGGCGAGCGTGCGTCGCGTGGCGCAATACGACCGGGTGATGATCTATCGCTTTATGCAGGACGGGTCCGGCTGGGTGATCGCCGAAAGCCGCGCCCCCGAACTGGCGCCGTTCTTGGACTTGCATTATCCGGCCGCCGACATCCCACAACAGGCCAGGGCGCTCTACCTGCGGAGCTGGCTGCGGCTGATCACCCAGGTCGACTACGACCCGGCGCCGCTGACGCCGGAGCTGAACCCGCGCACCGACAAGCCGCTGGACATGAGCCATGCGATCCTGCGCGACGTTTCGCCGATCCACCGTGAATACCTGCGCAACATGGGCATCAATGCCTCGATGTCGATTTCCATCATCGTGGCGGGCAAGCTCTGGGGCCTGATCGCCTGCCATAATGACAGTCCCCGACGGCTGCCCCGACACCTGCGGGCGGTCTGCGAACTGTTCGGCTCGATGTTCTCGCTGCAGCTCGAGGCCCGCGAGAAGAGCGAGCAGTTCGAGGCCCGTCTGGCCAGCCGCAAGATTCTCCAGGAGCTGATGCTGAACCTCGCAGGCGTGGAGGACTATGCCTATGGACTGACACAGCAGACCCCCAATCTGCTCGACTATATCCATGGCGGCGATATCGCTCTGGACGGGCAGCGAGGCGGCGGGGTCGCGGTCCGGGTGGAAGGCGCGACCACCGCTCTGGGAGCCACGCCCGACAAGGCGCAGATCACGGCCCTGGCGGAATGGCTGACCTCCTATATGACCGATACCGAAGGCGTGTTTTCGACCGATCGGTTGAGCGAGATCTACCCGCCGGCCAAGGACTTCGCCAACGTCGCCTCAGGGTTGCTGGTCATCGCCGTGTCGCGCGATCCATCCGACTTCATCCTGTGGTTTCGACCAGAGCTGGTCGAGACAGCCCTTTGGGCCGGTGATCCAACCAAGCCCTCAAAAACCAGCGCTGACGGCGACCGTCTATCGCCGCGCAAATCGTTCGAGGTCTGGAAGCACACGGTGCGAAACCGCGCCCTGCCGTGGACGGCCGCCGAGGTCGATTCGGCGTTCGACCTGCGGGTCTCACTGCTTCAGGTCGTGCTGCGCAGGATCGAGGCCGCGTCGCGAGAACGGGCCAAGGCGCATGAGCGGGACAAGCTGCTTATGGCCGAGCTGGATCACCGGGTGAAGAACACCCTGGCCAACATCCAGGCCCTGGTCACCCAGTCCAGCCGAAACGCCGCCTCGCTGACCGGCTTTGTCGAAGGTCTGGACCGGCGGATCCATTCCATGGCCAAGGCGCACAGCCTGCTGACCCAAAGTCGCTGGGAAGGCGTCTCGGTCGAGGGCCTGCTGACCGAGGAACTGGGCTCCTATATCCAGGGTTCCGGGGTGGTTCATCTCGAAGGTGATGACGCGGTCCTGACCCCCAAGTCGGCGCTGTCTCTGTCGCTCGCCCTGCACGAATTGGCCACCAACGCGGCCAAGTTCGGATCCCTTTCGCGGGTCGAGGGGCAGATCTCCGTCTCCTGGCGCGTTTCCGATGACGGATCCCTGATCCTGACCTGGCGGGAGACCGGCGGGCCGACCGTGATGGCTCCGACCCGACGCGGCTTCGGCTCCAGCCTGATCGAGCGTGCCCTCGCTCTCGAGACCGGCGGCAGGGCTACGATAGATTACGCGCCGACGGGCGTCATCTGCGAGATCATGCTGCCCAAATCGGCCTTGGTGGAAATCGGCGACAGAGCGTTGATGCGGGTCGAACCGCCGGAGGCTCCCGTTCCCGCATATGATATTCCCGACAAGCCGAGACTCTTAATCGTCGAGGACTCCTGTCTGGTGATCCTGACCCTGGAGGCGATGTGCGAGGATCTGTCCTGGACGGTGGTCGGTCCGGCCACGCGCCTGAGCGAGGCGATCAGGCTCGCTCGAACCGAGACGTTCGATGCCGCTCTGCTGGACGTCAACCTCGACGGCGAGATGTCCTGGGAAGTCGCCGGTATTCTCAAGGACCGCGGTATCCCGTTCGCCTTCAGCACGGGGTACGACGAAACCAACATCCTGCCGGACCATCTCGCTGGCTCGCAGATTTTCGCCAAGCCCTATCGCATGGCGGATGTCGAGAGCCGACTGCGCCGGATGATGTCCCTCAACGCGGCTGGCGAGACGACCTAGCTGACCCCGGGCTCAAGCGGCGAGCGACCGCGTCGCGAGCGGTAGCCCACCGGGGCTGTCGTTAACCCTTTCTCGACAGCATTCGTTAACCCTGTCGGCATGAGCGCGATTCGACCCGACATCCCGCAGACCCTGCCCGCCACGACCCCGGCGGGACCGTCGGCCCAGGCGAAAGCCGCGCAAGCCGCCTTCTTCCGGGCAGCGCTCAACGAGGTCCAGGCGGCCCAGCCCCGTCCGCAGGCCGCGCAGACGCTCCAGACCCCCCAGGCGAGCGAGCCGGACTCCCCCCGCCTGCCTCGTCTCGGCCAGCTGCTCGACATCCGGGTCTAGGTTCGAGCGACGCCATCAGGTGACCCCGGCGCCCCGTGGTGCTAGACGCGCGCGCATCCTCCCCCTCCCCCGGATTCGCCCATGCCCGCCGCCCCCGACTTTCCGCCCGCCCCTGACGCGGTGACGCCCGTCCGCGCCCTGATCTCGCTATCGGACAAGACGGGGCTGGAGGACGCCGCGCGCGCGATGCACGAGGCCGGGGTCGAACTGGTCTCGACCGGCGGCACCCGCGCCGCCATCGCCGGGTTCGGCCTGCCGGTGAAGGACGTCGCCGACCTGACCGGCTTCCCGGAGATGATGGACGGCCGGGTCAAGACCCTGCATCCCGTCGTCCACGGCGGCCTGCTGGGCGTGCGCGACGCCGCCGATCACAGGGCGGCGATGGACGAGCACGGCATCGGTCCGATCGATATCGTCTGGATCGACCTCTATCCGTTTGAATCAACCGTTGCCTCGGGTGCCGGCTTCGACGCCGTGATCGAGAACATCGACATCGGCGGCCCGGCCATGATCCGCTCGGGCTCCAAGAACCACGGCTATGTCGCCGTCGCGGTCGACAGCGAAAGCATCGGCCTGATCGTCGAGGCCCTGAAGACCTCCGGTTCGACGTCGCTGGCCCTGCGCAAACAGCTCGCCGCCCGCGCCTTCGCCCGCACCGCCGCCTATGACGCCGCCGTCTCGGGCTGGTTCGCGGGACAGCTGGAAGACGCCGCCCCGGCCCGCAAATCCATCGCCGGTTCGCTGGCTCAGACCCTGCGCTACGGCGAGAACCCGCACCAGACGGGCGCCTTCTACCGTACCGGAGAGACCCGCCCCGGCGTCGCCCATGCGACCCAGATCCAGGGCAAGGAACTGGGCTACAACAACATCGCCGACGCCGACGCCGCCTATGAGCTGGTCGCCGAGTTCGAAAGCCCCGCCTGCGTCATCGTCAAACACGCCAACCCCTGCGGCGTGGCGGTCGGCAAGGACCTTGGCGAGGCCTATGCACGCGCTCTGGAGTGTGACGCCGTCTCGGCCTTCGGCGGCGTCATCGCCGTCAACCGCCCGCTGAACGGCGCCGACGCCCGCGCCATCACCGAAATCTTCACCGAGGTCGTCATCGCCCCCGGGGCCGATGACGAGGCCAGGGCTGTCTTCGCGGCCAAGAAGAACCTGCGCCTGCTCATCACCGACGGCTTGCCCGACCCGCATGGCCCGGGCGAAGTCTTCCGCTCGGTCGCCGGCGGCTTCCTCGTCCAGTCGCGCGACCGTTCGCAGATCAAGCCCGCCGACCTCAGGATCGTCACCCGCCGCCAGCCGACGCCTCAGGAGATCGAGGACATGCTGTTCGCCTTCACGATCGCCAAACACGTCAAGTCCAACGCCATCGTCTACGCTAGGGACGGCCAGACCGCCGGCATCGGCGCCGGCCAGATGAACCGCCGCGACTCGGCTCGCATCGCCGCCATCCGCGCCAGGGAAGCGGGCGAGGCCAAGGGTCTGGCGCATTCGCTGGCGCAGGGATCGGCCTGTGCGTCGGAAGCCTTCTTCCCCTTCGCTGACGGTCTGCTGGAAGCCGTGGCGGCCGGCGCCACCTCGGTGATCCAGCCGGGCGGTTCCATGCGCGACGCCGAGGTCATCGCGGCGGCGGACGAACAGAACATCGCCATGGCCTTCACTGGCGTGCGGGTGTTCCGGCACTGAACCGTCTTCCCTCTCCCGTGGGGTCGACGAAGGATCGGATGCGATCCAAGAAGGGGTGGCTCGCGAAGCGAGACGGATGAGGGTCGGATCTCACCGGTGACGCACGGCCCTCACCCTTTCGCCTGGCCGATCGCTACGCTCCCGGAGGCTCAAGCCCTCTCCCAACGGGAGAGGGGACGTCATAGGGTGCCCCCATGGACACCCTCTCCGACCGCTGGGCGAAGCTTGAGCCCTTCGCCACCGTCGTCGGCCCCGACGACGACCGGCCGCGGCCGACGGCGATCCTGTTCCACGGTTGCGGCGGCCTGCGCGGCCATTTGCCGATGTACGCCCAGGCGGCGAAAGAGGCCGGCTGGCGGACGGTGATCGTCGACTCCTACGCCCCGCGCGGCTGGTCGCGCGAGTTCGCCATGGCCACGGTCTGCACCGGCCTGCTGCTACGCGGCTGGGAGCGGGGCGGCGATGTGATGGCCTCGATCCAGGGCGTCTCGGCCCGGCCCGACGTCGATGGGAGCCGCATCGCCCTGGCCGGCTGGAGCCACGGCGGCTGGGGCATCATGGAGGCCATGAGCTGTGATCCGGGTCCGGCGAAGGCGCTTGGCGTAAGGGACGCGGAGACCGCCGACCTGTCGGGCGTCAAGGCGACCTATCTGGCCTATCCCTATGTGGGCGTCGCGGCCCTGAACCGGATGCGGCCCTGGCGGCATTGTCCGAAGACCCTGGCCGTCATCTCCCGGAAGGATCACCTGACCACGGTCCGCAACGCCGAGCGCGTGCATGCCATGGTCCGCAACTGCGGCGCCGAGGTCGAGACCTGGATCGCGCCCGGCACCCACAGTTTCGACGAGCCGATGACGGCCCTGCCGATGAAATACGACGCCGAACTGACCGACGAGGCGATCCGCCGGTTCAGGGCCCTGCTGGAAGACGTCGCCGTCGCGCCGCGTCCGGTTCACGCCGCCGCCTGATGGACACCCAGGCGGAGCGCCGGGTCAGCCAAGCGAGGCTTCGACCCGGACCTTCGCCCTGACCGAGTTGGCCATGTCGCAACTCTCGTGCGCCTCATGGTGCAGCTGGTCCAGTTCGGCCTGATCCGGCCGGCGACCGGCGAAGGCCGTGACGGGCCGCAGGGTCACCTCGCTCATATATCTTCGCCCCGCGCCGTCATGGCCCAGGACGCCCGAGGCCTGATCGACATACCGGTCCACGACCAGCCCGGCGCGAGCCGCGAAGTCGAGGAACCACAGCATGTGACAGCTGGACAGGGAGGCTACCAGAGCCTCCTCCGGGTCGACCGCAGCCGGGTCGGAGAACGGAACCCGCACGCTCGACGGCGACGAGGACCCGCGCACCACCGCCCCGCCGTCGAAGGTCCAGTCGTGAGCGCGGGAATAGCGCTTGTCGGCGAAGGGCTGGTCGCCCCGGCTCCAGGCGATGGTCGCGACGTGCTCGCTCATCCGGCTCTGCGCTACTTGAGGATCGTATAGGTCATCGGCGCCCGGGCCTCGAATCCCAGCGACCGGTAGAAGGCGATAGTCGCGTCATGCCCGGCAAAGGCGTGCAGGAAGGCGGCCTCGCCGGTCGCCAGGATTTCGCCGACCACCGCCCGCGACAGACCCCCCGCATAGCCGCGTCCGCGATGATCGGGATGGGTGCAGACGCCGCTGAGCTCGGTGAAGCCGTCGACCCGCAGCCGCCGCCCCGCCATGCCCACAAGTCGCCCGTCCTGCCTGACCCCGATGAAGGGCCCCAGCCGCCGCGTCCTTGATCGGAAGGGGCCGGGCCGGGTCAGGGTCGCGAGCGCCAGCATCTCGGGCGCATCCGTCTCGGTCAGGGTTTCGAACGCAAGGTCCGGTCCACCCGGCGTCAGGACCTCGCAGACCATCTGGAGCAGCGGGATGCGGTTGATCACCTCGACGCCGGGCAGGTCGACTTCGGCCAGCGGCCCGCCGGTCTTCTCGACCAGTCCCGCCCCGGGGTGAGCCCGGGCGAGTGCGGCCATCGCCTTCAGCGTTTCGGGTTCCGCATCGGCGCCGGAGACGAAGATCCCGACCTCCGGATCGATCCTCACGGCGCGCGCATCGGAGTCGGCGGTGACGAAGCCCGACAACCGGCTGGTCAGGGCGTTCCACACGGCGCGGTCCAGCGGATGGGTCATGGCCACGCCTTAGCCCGCAGGAGATTTCGCGTCAGCCCCGGTGACGAGGCCAGGTCCGAAAACCGCTCCCCCCTGTCATCCCTGCGCAGGCGAGGACGCGATCAGGCCTGCCAGAAGCCGACGATTTGCTTGACCTCGGCGATGACCGGGTCGGCGATCTCGGCGGCGCGTTCGGCGCCGTCCCTGAGGACGCGGTCGATCTCGGCCGGGTCGTCCATCAGCCGGCGCATCTCCGCCGTGACGGGCGCCAGCGACGACACGGCCAGGTCGGCCAGCGCCGGCTTGAAGGCGCCGAAGCCCTGGCCGGCGAACTCGGCCGTGATCTCCTCGCGCGTGCGGTCGGACAGGGCGGCGTAGATGGCGATCAGGTTCTTGACCTCAGGACGTTCGTCCAGGCTCTCGCCGGGCTCGGGCATGACGCCCATGTCGGTCTTGGACTTGCGGATCTTGGACGCGATGGTGTCGGCGTCGTCGGTCAGGTTGATGCGGCTCTGGTCCGAGGGGTCGGACTTGGACATCTTGGCCGCCCCGTCCCGCAGGCTCATGACCCGCGTCGCCGGCCCCTGGATCAGGGGTTCGGGCAGGGGGAAATAGCCCGGCGCGTTGAAGTCGGTGTTGAACTTGCCGGCGATGTCGCGGGTCAGTTCCAGATGCTGTTTCTGGTCCTCGCCCACCGGCACCTCGGTCGCCTTGTAGAGCAGGATGTCGGCGGCCTGGAGCACGGGGTAGGTGTAGAGGCCGACCGAGGCCCGTTCCTTGTGCTTGCCCGACTTCTCCTTGAACTGGGTCATCCGGTCCAGCCAGCCGAGGCGGGCGACGCAGTTCAGGATCCAGGCCAGTTCGGCATGGGCGCGCACGGCCGACTGCGGGAAGATGGTCGATTTCGCGGGGTCCAGGCCCGAGGCGATATAGGCGGCCGCGATCTCACGCGTCTGGGCGGCCAGCAGGGCCGGGTCCTGCCACACGGTGATGGCGTGCAGGTCGGCCACGAACAGGAAACAGGGCGCGCCCGTTTCCTGGAGCGCCGTGAACCGCTTCAAAGCCCCCAGATAGTTGCCCAGGTGCAGGGCGCCGGAGGCCTGGATGCCGCTCAGGATGCGGCGCGGGCCGGTGTAGGCGGGGGCGGTCGCAGAAACGTCAGTCATCACTCGAGTCCGGTGGGGGTGGACGCCCCCGGTTCACGTCGCAGCGTCGCCTTCAGTTCGGAGAGGCTGACGGCGCGGAAAAGCACGATGCAGACGCCATACACAAGAGCGCCCACGCCGACGACCGCGATCACGGCGATCTCCTTGGCGAACAGACTCTGGCTGAGCTCGCGGTAGAAGAGGCTGGCGGGGATCAGGACGACGGCCATGACGGCCGATGCGGCCAGCACGCGCGAGAACCTGCCGACGAAGCGGACGGAGGGGGCCCAGACCCCTTCGCGGATCAGGGTCCCGCCCAGAAGCGCGACATTGATCCAGGCCGAGACCGACGTGGCGATGGCCAGGCCCAGCACCCCGTCGACGCCGATCCGGCTGAACCAGAAGAACAGACCTGAACCCAGGGCCACGGTCACCGCGACCGAAATCACCGCGAAGATCATCGGGCGGCGCGTGTCCTCCCGCGCGAAGAAGGGCGGGGTCAGGACCTTGGCCAGGACGAAGGCGGGCACGCCCCAGGCGAACTGGCGCAGCACGTCGGCGGTGCGGGCCGCGTCCAGGCTGGTGAAGGCCCCGCGCGTCACCGTGGCGTCGATGATGAAGAAGGGGATGACGAACAGGGCCACGGCGGCCGGCAGGGTGAAGGCCATGGACAGGGTAATGCCGTCGTCCAGCGTCCGTCGCCCGCCCTCGTGGTCGCCCGAGACGAAGGCCTTGGTCAGGCGCGGCACGAGGGCCAGGCCGATGGCCACGCCGACGAGGCCGAGCGGCAGCTGGTAAAGCCGGTCGGCGTTGTAGAGCACCGAACGGGCCCCCTCGTTCGACCCGGTCAGCAGCTGGCTGACCACCGAGTTCAGCTGCAGGGCGCCGCCCGCCAGCACGCCCGGAATGGCCAGCTTCAGCGTACGCGACACGCCGGCCGTCAGCCGGGGCCAGGACAGGTTCAGCCGGATGCCCAGCCGGCGCACACCCCACCACAGGAGCCCCGCCTGGATCACGCCGGACACGGTGACGGCGGCCGAGACGGCCAGCAGGGTCGTCGGCGGACTCATCGGAAGGAAGCTGGGGGCCAACAGGGGCACCAGGGTGCACAGGTTCAGGAACACCGGCACGCCCGCCGACAGGGCGAACCGGCCCGAGGTGTTCAGCACGCCGGACAGCAGCGAGGCGATGGTCATGCAGGCCAGATAGGGCATGGTCAGCTGGGCGGCCGTGGTCGCCGCGAACATCACGCCGCTGTCGTCCCGATAGGCCGAAAGCAGCACCGGCATGATCCAGGGCATGGCGACCTGCAGGACGATACAGAACCCGGCCACGACCGCGAACATGAAGCTGAGGGCCTCGGACGCCGTCACGGCCGCCGCTTCCTCGCCGTCACGCGCGCGCACGCCGCCATAGATGGGCACGAAGGCCTGGGCGAAGGCCCCTTCCGCGAACAGACGGCGGAACATGTTGGGCAGCATCAGCGCCGTGGTGAAGGCGTCCATCATCGGCCCCTGGCCGAAGCGGGCCGACAGGACCAGGTCGCGAGCGAAGCCCAGGATACGGCTGCCCAACGTCAGGGTCGCCTGAACGAGCGTGTTGCGGGCCAGGCTCACTCTAGATTTTCCCGCTCGTCCCCGCGAAAGCGGGGATCCAGGTCCTGGGTGGCTCACTTCTGCGCGGGATCAACGTCAGTGCAGGCACGGTGGCGCCGATCATCCAAAGGTCTGGGTCCCCGCTTTCGCGGGGATGAGCGGAATTTCAATGGCCCTTAGCGCGGTTCCGGCCCGGGCGAAACGGCCTTGCGGGGCCTCAGGTCGGAGACGTCGCGCGCACTCGCCCGCGCCGCCGTGATGCGGCGACCCTGCGGCTGCTCGGGCGCCCGGTCCAGCACCGCTTCCAGCGCTGCATGGACCTCGTCCAGCACGGCGTCCGACGTGATCTTCCGGCCCTCGGCATCGGTCACATAGAAGCTGTCCACCGCCCGCTCTCCGAACCCGGCGACATGGGCCGAACGGATCGACAGGGCGTGATCCGACAGGGTGCGGGACAGCTCGGCCAGCAGGCCCGGCCGGTCGGCGCCCGAGACCTCGATCACCGTGGCGTCTGCCGAGGCGGCATCGTCGATCATCACCACCGGCCGGACGTCAAACACCGCGCGGCGCGGCGAGGGTTTGGGCATGGCCGGGGGGGCGATCGGCGTCTCGCCGCGCGCCGCCGCCTCCAGCGCAGCGATCAGGGAGGTGAGGCGGCGCGGCTCGTCGTGACCATAGGGACGGTCTGCCCCGTCCTGGACCTGGAATACGTCCAGGGCCGTGCCGTCGGCGGCGGTCGCCACCCGGGCCCCGGCGACGTCAGCCCCCGCCGCCGCGAGCACTGCCGTCAGATCGGCGAACAGGCCCGGTCGGTCGCGGGCGGCCAGGGCGATTTCGGTCGTGGCCTCCATCGTGCCCGGTCCCCGGCGCGCCTCGGCCGCCGCCCCGGTGGCGCAGGCGCGGGCGACGAGATCAGCGTGGTCGGCCAGGGGGTCTGCCCCGACGGCGCTCTCGCCCCGGAACAGGGCCTCGACCCGGCCGTAGAGGCTGCGCATCAACTGGCCCTTCCAGCTGTTCCATACCCCCGGCCCGACGGCGCGGATATCGGCCACCGTCAGGACCAGCAGCATCCGCAAACGCTCGGGATCGCCGACGATCTCGGCAAAGGCCTGCACGGTCGCGGGATCGGAAATGTCCCGCTTCTGCGCGTAGTCGGACAGGGCCAGGTGATGCCGCACCAGCCAGACCACGATCTCGATCCGCCGCGTCTCGATCCCCAGCCGTTCGCAGGCCCGGCGCGCGGCGATCGCCCCGTCCTCCAGTTGCCCCCGTTCCCCGCCCTTGCCGACGTCATGCAGCAGCATGGCCAGCATCAGGGCCTCCGGATCGGCGATCAGATGGATCACCTCGGTGGCCAGTGGATGATCTTCCTTCAGCTTGCCGCGCTGGATGTCGTTGATGATGCCGATGGCCTGCAGCGTGTGCTCGTCGACCGTATAGGCGTGGTACATGTTGAACTGGGTCTGGCCGACGATCCGGCCCCATTCGGGCAGGAACCGGCCCAGCAGCCCGGCCTCGTTCATGATGGTCAGGACGCGATAGGGCCTCTGCCCGTGCGCCAGCACATGCAGCAACGCTGCGGTCGCGCGCGGATCGCGTCTCAGCTTCGGCGTCACCAGGGCCAGCGACCGGGTCACGGCGGAGAAGGCATGGGGATGGACGTCCAGGTCGTGCTGGTCGGCCGTGACGAACAGCGTCAGCAGCTTGACCGGGTCCTCGGCGAAGACCTCCGGTCCCGTGACCGACAGCCGCCCGCCGTCCTCGATGAAGCCGGGCACGCCCAGGTCCCGCTTGCGCCCCGGGATCAGCCGCGACAGGCTCATCGTCTTCTTCTGATGGCGGGCCTCCAGCGTCGCGCTCATGGCCCGGGTCAGGCCGCCGACGTCGCGGGCGACCAGAAAGTATCGGCGCATGAACCGCTCGACGGCCGGCTCGTCGCCCCGGCCGCGCCACCCCATTCGCCGCGCCACCTCGGGCTGCAGGTCGAAGGTCAGCTTTTCCTCGGCGCGCCCCGCCGCGAGGTGCAGATGCGCCCGCACGCGCCACAGGAAGTCGAAGGCCTCTTCGAAGGCCCGGCGCTCGCGCGGCGTCAGAAGTTCATCCAGCACCCGGGCGCCCAGCGGGCTTTCCGGCGCCAGCGACCGCGCGATCCAGAACAGGGTGTTGAGGTCGCGCAGCCCCCCCTTGCCATCCTTGATGTTCGGCTCGACGCGATAGCGGACGGCGCCGGCCCTCGCGTGGCGGCCATCGCGCTCCTCCATCTTGGCGGCGATGAAGGGGCGCGGATCGGCGTTGGTGACCATGCCCCTGAAGCGCCAGAGGAAATTCTCGGTGACCTGTTCGTCGCCCGCCAGAGGCCGGGCCTCCAGAAGCGCCGTGCGGATGGTCATGTCGGAGCGGGCCAGCGACAGGGCCTCGTCCACCGACCGGGCCGAGGACCCGACCTTCAGCCCGAGGTCCCACAGGACGTAGAGCATGAACTCGGCCACCGTCTCGGTCCGCGCCGTGGTCTTCCACGGCCGCAGGAAGACGAGGTCCAGATCCGAAAACGGCGCCAGCACGCCCCGGCCGTAGCCGCCGACCGCGATCAGGCTGAGCTTCTCCGCCTCGGTCGGGTTGTGGGACGGATAGAGGGTCTCGGTCGTGAACCGCCACAGCGCGAGCAACAGCTCGTCGGCCGCCGCGGAATAGAGGCGCGCCACGTCCACGCCCGGCAGACCGGCTGCGAGTTTCGCCGCGATCTTCTCGCGCGCCGCGTCGTAGTGGGCTTTCAGGATGGCGGCGACGGCGGGCCGCACGCCCGGACCGGACACGACGGCGTCGAGGCGGGCGTCGAGGATGTCGCTCACGGACTGATCCTCCCCCGTTGGGGGAGGTGGCGCGGCGCGTCTTCGCGCCGTGACGGAGGGGGCTCGAACCAGAGTCCGGCATGCGCGGCCTGCCCCCTCCACCGCTCCGCGGTCCCCCTCCCCCAGGGGGGGAGGATTGAAGCAAACATCACCGCGCCAGCCCCTTCAACCGGTACAGCGCCTCCAGCGCCTCGCGCGGGCTGAGCGCATCGGGATCCAGCGCCGCCACCGCCTCATCGATGGCCGATTTCAACGCCGGCGCAGGCGGCTCCATCACCGCGAACAGCGGCAGGTCGTCGAGCCTCCCATGCGCGGCCTTTTCGGTCTCAAGCCGGTCCAGCACGGCCCGCGCGCGGGCGACCACGGCCGGAGGCACCCCTGCCAGCTTTGCCACCTGGACGCCGTAGGACCGGTCCGCCGCCCCCGGCGCCGCCTCGTGCAGAAAGACCAGTTCGCCGTTCCACTCCTTCGCCTTCATGGACAGGTTGCAGACGTGGTCCAGCCGCTCCTCCAGCCGCGCCAGCTCGTGATAGTGGGTGGCGAACAGGGTCCGCGACCGGTTCACGTCGTGCAGGGCCTCGGCGCAGGCCCAGGCGATGGCGAGGCCGTCATAGGTGGCAGTGCCCCGCCCGATCTCGTCCAGAACGATGAAACTCTGTGGTGTGGCCTGGGTTAGGATGGCGGCCGTCTCGACCATCTCCATCATGAAGGTGGAACGGCCCCGGGCCAGATCGTCGCCGGCCCCGACGCGGCTGAACAGCCGGTCGACCACGCCCAGCCGCATCGATTTCGCCGGCACGAAACAGGCCCCTTGCGCCAGCACCACGAGCAGGGCGTTCTGGCGCAGGAAGGTCGACTTGCCGGCCATGTTCGGCCCGGTCACGATCGACAGCCGCGCGCATCCCGCCCCGTCGCCGTCCAGCCTGCAGTCGTTGGGCGTGAACGGATCGCCCGCCCGCTTCACCGCCGCCTCGACCACCGGATGCCGGCCGCCCTCGACGGCGAAGACCCTGGAACCGTCCACCACGGGTCGGACCGCCCCCACCTCCTCGGCCCATTCGGCGAGGGCGGCGGTGGCGTCGAGTTCGGCCAGGGCGTCGGCCACCGCCTGCAACGGCATGGCCAGCGCCTGGACCGTCTTACGCCAGACCTCGAAGGTCTCGCCCTCCATGGCCAGCGCCCGGTGCCCGGCCTGGCTGATCTTGGCGTCCAGCTCCGACAGCTCGACCGTGGTGAACCGCACCTGGGCCGCCAGGGTCTGACGGTGGATGAAGGGGCTTTCCGGTCCGGCCCGGAACAGGGGCTCGGCGTGTTTGGCGGTCGTCTCGAGGAAATAGCCGAGCACCGCATTGTGCTTGATCTTGAACGGCACCCCGCTGTCGGCCACGGCGCGGGCTTCCAGATCGGCGACGACCCGGCGGCTGTCGTCGCGCAGGGTCCGGGCCGTATCGAGCTCCGGCCTGAAGCCCGGCTTCACGAAGCCGCCGTCGCGCGCCAGATGCGGCGGCTCCTCGGCGAGCCCCTCGGCGAGATCGAGCATGAGCCGCGCCAGATCGGGCGACAGGGTCAGCCGGTCGAGACAGGCGACGATCCGCGCCGGCGGACCTGTGAGGGGATCAGGCGAGACCGTGAACAGGCCGGCGAGAGCCTCGGCGATGGTCAGGCCCGCCCGGATGGCGGCCAGGTCCCGCGGTCCGCCACGTCCGAGCGCCAGACGCGACACGGCCCGCGCCACATCGGCCGACGCCTTCAGCCCGTCGCGGAGGTCCCGCCGCAGCGACCGCCGCTCCATCAGCCATTCGACCGCATCGAGTCCATGATTGATCTCAACCGGATTGCGCAGCGGCCGGGCGATCCGCTCGGCCAGGGCCCGCGCCCCGCCCGAGGTCACCGTCCGGTCGATACAGGCCAGCAGCGATCCCTCGCGCTCGCCCCGCTGCGTTCGATCGATCTCGAGGCTCTGCCGCGTCGCCGGATCGATGGCGAGGAAGCCCGCATCGCCCGACCGGCGCGGCGGAGCCAGGGCCGGGACCTTGCCCGCCTGGGTGGTCTCCAGATAGGCGGCGATCAGCCCGAGCGCGGAGACCTCCGCCTCCTCGAACGCCCCGAACCCGTCCAGCGAGGCCACGCCATACAGGCGCGCCACCCGACCGCCCGCCGCCGCCGGTTCGGCCACGGCGGACGCGAGCGCCTGGACCACGCCGCCCGAGCCGTCGAGCGCGCCTTTCAGATCGGGATCGGAATAGAGTTTGTCGGTGACCAGCACCTCGCTCGGCCTGAACGCCGCCAGCGTCGCGCCCAGATCGCCGATGTCGCAGGCCACGCAGTCCACGGCGCCCGCCGACAGCTCGACCACCGCCACGGCCGCGCGGCCCTTGCGGATGGCCACGGCCGCCAGCCGGTTGGCGCCGCGCGCGTCGAGCAGCGAATCCTCGGTCAGGGTCCCCGGCGTCACCACCCGCACGATGTCGCGCCGGACGATGGACTTGGAGCCGCGCTTCCTCGCCTCGGCGGGGTCCTCCATCTGTTCGCAGATGGCGACGCGGAAGCCCTGGCGGATCAGCCGGGCGATATAGCCCTCGGCGGCATGGTGGGGCATGCCGCACATGGCGATGTCCTCGCCCAGGTGCTTGCCGCGTTTGGTCAGCGTCAGGCCGATGGCGGCGGCCACCAGCTCCGCGTCCCTGAAGAACAGCTCGTAGAAATCGCCCATGCGGAAGAACAGCACCGCATCCGGCTGCGACGCCTTGGCCGCCAGATACTGGGCCATGAAGGGCGTGACGACGCCGGGGTCAGGGGCGGTCGCGTCGGTCTTCGGCGGATGGGAGAGGGGGGCGTTCATGACGTCCGGTCAGGGTGACGGATCGTCGGCGTCGGCTCAAGCGGAGATGTCTCCTCCCTGGCGCGCAGCGGTGGGGAGGTGGCTCGCAGCGCAGCGGAGTGGAGGAAGGGTCGCATGCGACCCGGCGACGGGAGGGGCTCTTGCCGCACGAAGAACCCCTCCGTCGGCTCGCTAAGAGGCGAGCCGCCACCTCCCCCTTCGCCAAGCGGCGAACGGGGAGGAGACAGATTTGTTAGGCCGCGACCTGCTGGCGGTATCCGGCGCTGAGGACGGCGGGTTCCTGGAAGGCCAGGGCGTCCCAGTCCAGGTCGGGACGCGGCGCGTGGGCGGCGGCCAGGACGGCGCGCAGTTCGGCGGCGGAGGCGACGCTGGCGATCACTGCCGCGGCTGGCGGCAGGCCGAGGCAGAAGGCGAGCGCCGCCTGCATCGGATCGATCCGCGCCTCGGCCAGCCGACGCCGGGTGCGCGACAGGGCGATCCCGTGACCGGCCAGATGCGGCGGCAGGTTTTCCTGATTGGTGAACAACAGGCCGCGTGCGAACACCGACGAGACATGGACGTCGACGCCCATCCCGGCGAGGTCGCTGAGTACGCCCTCGGTCACCGGCCGCTGGTCGAGAATATTGCAGGGCATCTGTACGACGTCGGGCTGGAAGCGGCGTGCCAGAAGCGTCGGCCCGTCCTCCATCGTCGCCATGAAACCGATGCGCTTGTACAGGCCGCGGTCCTTCAGCGCCTGCATCCGGTCCCACAGGGCGCGACCCTCGGCCCCGGCCAGATCGCCCGCCCCGGACGCCAGCAGGACGTCGCCGCGTGGCAGGCCCATCCGCTCCAGCGAACGACGGGCGCGGGCCTCGACCCGGTCCAGGCCTTCGGACAGGGCCACAGTGCGCACGGAAACGGAGAAGGGCGAGGGGAAGGGCCAGGCCTGTCCCAGCAGCCGCTCGCTGTCGCCCTGAGGGCGGGTGGCGATCAGGGCGACGCCAGCGTCTGCGGCCGTCTGCAACAGGGTCCGCATGGCCTCTTCGCGTGCGCCGACGGGAATCGGGAGCGCGCGCTCGGGCTCGGTCACGACCGCCAGGGCCAGCTTCGCGGCCGGGGAAGGGGAAACGCCTGATTTCACCCGACCATTCTGCACCGGCAATGCTTAAGCGATGCTGAGGGAGACCCTACCTGTTCCTTACCGGCGGAACGTGAATCGGTCAGTCGGCGCCGGGCTGCCGGTCCGGATGGGCGGCGGCGAAGGCGGGGTGGGCCAGGGCCCGCGCCTCGATCGCCGTCAGCGCGGCGAACGGCGCCAGGTCCACGTTGAACCGCCGCGCCGAATAGAGTTGCGGGATCAGATAGCAGTCCGCCAGGGTCGGGGCGTCGCCGTGCAGCCAGCCCCTGCCCTGCTTCGCCGTCAGGGCGGTCAGGGCCTCAAATCCCGGGACCATCCAGCGTCCGGCCCAGGCGTCGATCTGCGTTTGATCGGCCCCGAAGGTCGTCCGCAGCTCGGTCAGGACGCGCAGATTGTTCAGCGGATGGATGTCCGAAGCGATCAGTCCGATCAGCCCCCGCACCTGGGCCCGGCCGATGGCGCTCCCGGGCATCAGCGGCGGCTCGGCATAGGTCTCGTCCAGCCACTCCAGGATGGCCGCGCTCTGGGTCAGGACCACGCCGTCCACTTCCAGCGCGGGCACCAGCCCCTGCGGGTTCAGCCTGAGGAAGGCCTCCGACCGCTGCGCCCCGGTGCGCAGGTCGATGTCCTGCTGTTCGTAGTCGACGCCCTTAAGGTTCAGGGCGATGCGGGTCCGGTAGGCCGCGCTGGAACGGAAATAGCCGTGCAGGATCATCGAACCGTGAACCTCAAGGTTTCGAGACCGGCGACCGTCGCCTCGACCGCATCGCCCGCGACCAGGGGCCCGACGCCCTCGGGCGTGCCCGTGAAGATCAGGTCGCCGGGCTGGAGCGCCCACAGTTCGCCCGCCTTCCCGACGATCTCGGCGGGGTTCCAGATCATCTCGGCCAGGGTCGACGACTGTTTCGTCTCGCCGTTGACGGTGATCGCGATGGCCCCCTCCGGCTCCGGGAGGGCGCCGAGCGTCAGGGCGCCGCAGGGCGCAGACTGGTCGAATCCCTTGGCCGCATCCCACGGACGGCCCTTCTCCTTTGCCTGGGCCTGCAGGTCCCGCCGCGTCAGATCGACGCCGACGGCCCATCCGACGATGGCCCCACCCTCACCGATCGCCGCCACCAGCTCGACCTCGTAGTGCAGGTTCGCCGTCGCCGATGGATAGGCCGGGTCGCCGCCGTCCGTGACGATGGCGTCGGCGGGTTTGGAAAAGAAGAAGGGCGCCTGGCGCGTCGGATCATTGCCCATCTCGCGCGCATGGGCCGCATAGTTCTGGCCCACGCACAGGATGCGCCGCACCGGAAAACGGCGCGCATCGCCGACGACGGGCAGGGAAACGGCCGGGGCGGGGGGGAACAGGAAAGAGATCATGGTTGCCGTTGTAGAGCGCTCGCGGGTTTTGAGAAGTGGCTGGTGGCGCGTGCCGGCGGCTGAAACCCTGCCTCAACCCGTCAGCAATCACCCACCACCCGCCACCCTTCTTGCTGCACCGCAAAGGAACCGGCGCCGCAATCTGGCGTTCACCGGACTAGGCCTGTATCTAGGGCCAAGCTGACAAAACGGAGCGCGGCACCATGGCGACCACGAAGGCTAGAGAAGACATCAAGAACGACCTGAACACCCTCAAGGAGGACCTGAAGGTCGGCGCCCGCGAAGAAACCGCGCGGCTGAAGGCCAGGGCGGCCGAGACCGAGGCGCGCCTGCGCGAAAAGGCCGCCGAGGCCGACGCCCGCATCCGTGAGCGCGCCGACGAAATGCGCGACCAGGCCCGCGGCTATTACGACCAGGCCCGCGTGCGCGGCCGCGAATATTACGACGACGCCTCCGAGCGTTTCGATGAAGCCCAGCGCTACATCACCGAGCGGGTCCAGGAGCGTCCGGTCCAGTCGACCGCCATTGCCCTGGGTGTCGGCGTCGTGCTCGGCCTGCTGCTGGCGGGTCGTCGCCGCTGATGATCGGCAAGGGGCTGATCAAGAAACTGACGGCGGCCTTCGTGGTCGCCGCTAGCGCCTTCGTGGCGATCGTCGCCCTGGGCGCGACCCTGTATTACGCGCTCGCCCTGGTCCTGCCCGCCCTGGGCGCCGCCGCCATCACGGCCGGGGTCTTCGCCCTGATCGCGATTATCGTGGCCGTCGTCTTCCTCAACCCCGCCGGCGTGATGGATGACGAGGACGAGGAAGAAGAGCCCGAGGGTCTCGGCGGCCGGGCCTATGCCCTGTTCCGCACGCGTCCGATCCTCGGCACGGTCGCGGCGCTTGCCGGGGGCTGGATCTTCCTGCGCAACCCGGCCCTGGCGACCATGGTCGCTGCGGCCTTCACCGAGAAATCGCACACGCGGTACCGGCGATAGACGGAACGGCTACGCCTTGGGCACGTTGATCAGACAGGCGGCGTCGAGGTTGGGCGGCGCCTGTCATCAACCCCTTTCAAGGAGGGCCGTCCATGATTCGCTGGGCCATTATTTTTCTCGTTGTCGCCCTCGTCGCTGCCGTTCTCGGCTTCGGCGGGATTGCCAACTTCTCGTTCGAAATCGCCAAGTTCGTCGCCGTCATCGCCATTATCCTGTTCGTCATCTCGCTGGTCGCGGGCGGACTTCGGGGACGCGGGACGCGCACATAGCCGGCTGAGGCCAGCACGACAGAGCAAGAGCCGCGGCCTTCTGGTCGCGGCTCTTTCTTTGGGCAGCGCTCGCGGCCGGATAGGGCGACATCCCGATCCGCGCCCTTTCAAACCGCCGCCGCCTCCTTCACCCCCGGTACGGCCGGATCGGGCGCGGTCTCGGCGTGGCGGGTGTCCTGGCGGCGCGGCAGCTTCCAGGACTTGCTGCATTCGAACCGGTCGCCGGTCCAGGCGATGGCGTTGACGGTGATCTGGTGTTTGTCCCAGAGGATTTCGTTGAAGCCGGGCGGGGTGCCGCGCTCCCGGTGCGACAGGGTCCCGCAGCCGATGGCGTAGGAACAGCGGTCCGACAGGTCGATGGGCAGGGCGAACGGCACATGCACATGGCCCGTGGTGATCAGGTCGACCCCCGCCTCGGCGAAGATTGTCGCCGCCGCCTCGCCGCGCCTGACCTCGCCGGTCATCGGCGCGCCGATCATCTCGATCAGCGGATGGTGGCAGGCCAGGATCCTCAGCGCCCCGACCGGCGCCGCACGCAGGGCCTCGGCCGCGCGTCGGGTCTGGTCCAGATCGATGACGCCCTTGGACCAGTTGGCCCGCGCCTGCCAGCCGCGCGCCGTCGTCACGCCCCGCACCATGACGGCGTCGGAAACGAACTCTCCATCATGCGCTGGATGGCCGGTCGCCGTCTCGAACGCCTTCCACGGCCAGAACAGCCGCGCCGCGACGTCCCAGTAGGGCACGTCGTGATTGCCCACGATGACGAAGCGCGGCGTCGGCATGGCCTTGATCCAGGCGCCGGCGGCCGCGAACTCGTCCGGATAGCCCTTCTGGGTGATGTCACCGGTGATCAGGATCAGATCGCTGGGCGCGGCATGGGCATAGTCGAGCGCGGCGGCGCAGGCGTGCTTGTGCTCGACCCCGAAATGGACGTCCGAAAACTGGAGAACCCGCCCCATGCTCATGCGGCGTCCCCGGCCGTCCCGGACCCGGAGGACTCGGGCGGAAGCGGCTCGGGGACCAGGGCCTGGAAGGCCTTGGGGATGAAGGTCACCGTCGTATCGTGCGGCAGGAGGGTCGGCTCGCCATCGAGCACCGCCGGGATCCGCGACCTGGCCCGGATGTGGATGCGCCTGGCGGGCTGGGTCATGACCGAGGGATCCTGACGCCAGTCGCTGAACAGGGCGGTGGCGGCCAGGCGGAAGGCCTGGGCCGCATCGGCCGGATTCATGGCCGCCGCCTCCAGTCCCACGGGCGCGTCCATGGCCTGGGAGATCATCGGGCTGATCAGAACCAGGGCCTCGCTGCGCCGCGCCCTGCCGCCATCCAGTTCAACCCGGATCTTGCCCGAGAAGGCGCGGCGCAGGGCGCGTCGGCCATAGGTCCAGGCCAGGCTCAGCTTTCCGGTGCGCATCGCCTCCCGGGCCGGAGCCCACAGGGCGGGCGAGCCGAAGATGCCGGCGCAATAGAAGGCCTGGCCCTCGACCGAGCCGCCCGATACGCACTGCGGTTCGCCATGCTCGAGCGCGCGGCGCAGGGCGACCTTCCAGTCGGTCGTGCCGTAAAGCGCCTTGGGCAGCATGTTCATCGTCCCGCCCGGCAGCGGGGCGACCAGCGGGCCCTTCGGCCCGGCCCTTGACGCGACCGCTCGCGCCGTACCGTCGCCGGCCAGGACGAACAGCACGTCCGGCGAGGACGCAATGGCCGTGTTGATCTGGGCGTCCATGGTCTCGCCGACCAGCTCGACGACCTCCGCCTCGCACGGATAGTCGGCCAGGATCGCCTCGACCTCGGCCGCCGCGCGCGGGCCCACCGAACCGGACAGCGGATTGACCAGCACCACCACCCGGGTGATCGCCACATGAGCAGTCAGACTGCGCGGCCCGGAACCGGAGTCCTGGGCCGCGTCGTCGGGCGTAGAGATTTCGACGTCAGGCAGTGTCGTTTCGGTCATTCGCCCCGAACGCGTCGTTTCGCCGGTCGTTCCGGCGAAGCTTCACTATTGCTTC
The DNA here is from genome assembly GCF_049897365.1 of Brevundimonas sp. DC300-4. Lineage (NCBI taxonomy): Bacteria > Pseudomonadati > Pseudomonadota > Alphaproteobacteria > Caulobacterales > Caulobacteraceae > Brevundimonas > Brevundimonas sp. DC300-4. The sequence goes on along the minus strand of NZ_JAFCWC010000005.1, from coordinate 186,160 downwards.
TGGAGTTTCTCGGCCGTGGTCGCCGCGCCGGCTTCCAGAGCGTCGCCGGTCTTCTCTGCGGCCGCGCCCGCCTTGTCGACGGCGACCTCGGCGGCCTCGGGGGCCTGGCCGATCAGTTTTCTGCCCTGATCGACGCCGGCGGTGATCCAGCCGTCCATCATGGCCCCGCCCTCGGCCAGCGACTGCTCCTTGACGCCCAGCACCGCAGTCAGAACGCCGAACAGCGCCAGCAGGGTGACGATCAGGCCCACGAACCCGCCTCCGCCACCGCCTCGCCGTTTCGAGCGGGCCCACACAGGGCTGGCGTGGTCGTCGTCCGCCATACGGACCGGTTCAGGAAAACGCATCATAAAAACCCCCTCGGACTGCCGTGATGCGGACCACGCCCCTCGCGCGCCCGCACTGCAGTCATATGTCATCGTTAACCGGGAGCATAGGCGCGGAACCTCTGCCATAATCCAGCGTTCTCGCTCCCGGGGCGAAACATCAGGAATGAAGGACCATCCTATGAACAAGGCAATTCTCGCGATCGGGGCCGCAGGTCTGCTGGCCACGGCCTGCGCCAGCGACCCGTACGGCAACAGCAGCAGCAACCAGACCGTCCGCCAGGGCGCCATCGGCGCCGGCCTCGGCGCAGTCGCCGGCGCCATCATCGGCAACAACGTTGGTTCGGGTAACGCCGCGACCGGCGCTCTCATCGGCGGCCTCGCCGGCGGCGCCGTCGGCGCTGTCCGCGGCTCGCAAGCCGACCGCAACGCCCAGCAGCGCTACCGCGATAACCGCGGCAGTTACTACTATTGCTACGATAACCGCCAGGACGAGTGCTATTGGGAAAACGGTCAGCGTCGCTACTAGGATACTGAACCGCAAGGTTTTTCAGGGCGGCTCGTCGACGGCGGGCCGCCCTTTCCGTGAGAGAATTCAGGGAGGCGGCGACATGACGATGAAATCGACGATTCTGGCGGCCAGTTTGGCGGCTATGGCGCTGGCGGGGTGTTCAAGCCTGCGGACGCCCAGTCGTGACGAGCTGGTAACCGAGCCCTCGGCCTGCGCCGCCAAGCGGTTCGACATCTATTTCGCCGAGGACCAGGCGAGCCTGACGCCGGCCGCGCGGACGGCGATCGGCCTGACCGCGACCCAACTTCAGGGCTGCGAGATCAAGACCGTCCAGGTGCTGGGCCTGGCGTCGTCTACGGGCAGCGCCGACGCCAATCAGGCCCTGTCCGAGCAACGCGCCCTCGCAGTGGCCGAGGCCCTGACCGCCGCCGGATGGCCGACGCCCGCTTTTGAACTCACCGCTGCAGGTGATCAGGGCGCCACCACGCCCTCAGGCGTGGCCGAACCCCTGCGCCGCCGCACCGAAGTCCTGGTTGAGGCCGCGCCCCGCTAGGGATCGTGCCGTCCGTGCTCGACGACGCCCAGCGCGTCGGCGAGCCGGACCCTGGCCGATCCGCGCGGCAGCGGTTTCGGCTGGCTCTCATGCGGCGCCCAGCCCGCCAGGTTCACGATCTCGAACGTGACCGGAATGCGACCATCGGCCTCGCCATATCGCTCTGAATAGAGGGCGGCCGCCCGCGCGATGATCGGCCGGGTCAGGGGCCGGACCGCGCCCGCCAGCACATTGGTCTCGCCCATGGCGCGCAGGTCGCGGATCAGGGCGAACAGGTCCGGATAGCGAACCGTCAACCGATCCACGTCCGCCACCGGCAGGGCGAACCCGGCCCGCTGCAGCAGGCCCGCCCCGTCGAAGCCGTCGGCAAAGGGAGAGACCCGCGCCTGGGCCCCGCCGCGTTCGGCCAGCTCCGCCTCGGTCAGCACGCCGCGCAGTTCCTTTAGCGTCCCCGCGCCCAGCAGCGTCCCCAGAAACAGCCCGTCCGGCTTCAGCGTCCGCCGGATCTGGCTCAGCGCGCCGGGCAGGTCGTTGGCCCAGTGCAAGGTCATCAAAGACACGATCAGATCAGCCGACCCCGGCTCGATGTCCAGGGTCCTGGCGCCCGGTCCGGCGCGATCCGTCCGATCCCCGACCGCGCGCGGCGGTCCGACCCGGCCAGCGGCATCGCTCCCGGCCAGAGCCTGAGCGAACGGTCCCGGATGCGCAGACAGGTCGACGGCGACCGGAAACTCCCGCAAGGTCGCTTCGAGACTCAGAACGGCGTTCTCGGCGGCGCGGTGGTGCAGGAAGTCGGCGTCAGCGAAACGGCGCTCCGACCGCACCAGCCGGGCCGCCCGCCGCGCGGCGTCGAAGATCAGGGGAGGGCCGGTTTCGGTCATGGCTGTTCAGGATGGGGGCTGGAGCGAGCGTTGGGAAGACGGCCGGTCGCGGATCGGTCGAAGCCTGACGTCTTTCGGCCGGGGTCTGGCCGACCTGATCCTGCCGCCCATGGCCCATGACAGCCGCGAAGCGACGGCCGCCGCCGGCCTGACCGCCGGCGCCTGGAGCCGGGTGATCTTTCTTGAAGACCCCGTCTGCGACGGCTGCGGGGCGGCGTTCGAATACGACGGCGGCGACTTCGCCTCCGACCGCTGCGCCGCCTGTCTGGCCCGGCCCTACGCCTTCGCCCGCGCCCGCGCCCGCGCCCGCGCCCGCGCCGCCTGCGTCTACGACAACGCCTCGCGCGGCCTGATCCTGAAGTTCAAGCACGGCGACCAGCAGCAGTTCGCATCTCTGTTCGCCCGCTGGCTGGGCCGGGCCGCCGCGCCCCTGGTCGAGGACTGCGACGCCGTCGTGCCCGTGCCGCTGCATCGCTCGCGCCTGCTGGCCCGGCGCTTCAACCAGGCCGCCGAGATCGCGCGGCCGATCGCCCGGGCGGCGAACCGCGACTATCTGCCCGAGGCCCTGATCCGCGCCCGCGCCACCGAAACCCAGGGCGGACGCAGCCTGCGCGGCCGCAAGCTGAATGTGAAATCGGCCTTCGCCGTGTCCGAAGCTGCTGCGCGACAGGTACGCGGGCGGCGCATCCTGCTGGTCGACGACGTCCTGACCACCGGAGCGACGGCCGAGGCCTGCACCCGCGCGCTTCTCGAGGCCGGCGCCCGCGCCGTGGACCTGGCCGTCATCGCGAGGGTGCGAACGGCGCGGGAACTGCCTAGATAGGGGAACAGTTCGATCCGTACGCCTTGCACCGTGCACGGTCGATCACACTGATTTTTCGGAGTTGCCGCCTTGGCCGACGTCGTCCTCTACACCAAACCCGGTTGCCCCTACTGCATGGCCGCCATGGGCCTGCTGGCGCGCAAAGGCGTCGACTTCATCGAGATCGTGGCCTCCAACGACCCGGAGAAGAAGGCCGAGATGATCCAGAAATCGGGCGGCAAGGCCACCTTCCCGCAGATCTTCATCGACGGAAAACACATCGGCGGCTCCGACGACATGCACGCCCTGGACCGGCGCGGCCAGCTCGACGAGCTTCTGGCCGCCTGATGTCTTCGGGCCTGCCCATCGCCCTGATCCAGACCCGCACCCCGGGGACGCAGGCTGCGGCGCTGGCCCATGTAGAGCCCCTGATCCGGCAGGCGGCGGCGCACGGGGCGAAATTCATTCTGACGCCCGAGGGGTCGAACCTGCTGGAACAGCGCAAGGACCGCCGCGGTCTCTCCATCGTCAGCGAACGGCAGGACGCCGTCGTCCTGGGCCTGCGCCATCTGGCGGCGGAGCTGGACGTCTGGATCCTGATGGGCTCAGCCATCGTCAAGTCGGAGCAGGCCGGAGACGACCGGGCCGCCAACCGTTCCCTGCTGATCGACGCCCACGGCGGCATCGTCGCCCGCTATGACAAGCTGCACGTGTTCGACGTCGACCTGCCGAATGGCGAGACTTACCGCGAGAGCTCGACGATCCGGCCCGGCGACGGCGCGGTCGTAGCCGACACGCCCTGGGGCCGTCTGGGCCTGACGGTCTGCTACGACATCCGCTTCCCACACCTGTTCCGCCAGCTGGCCAAGGCCGGCGCCGGCATGATCTCGGTTCCGGCCGCCTTCACCGTCCCGACGGGCGAGGCCCACTGGGAGACCCTGCTGCGCGCCCGCGCCATCGAGACCGGCGCCTTCGTCCTGGCTCCCGCCCAGGGCGGGACGCACGAGGACGGCCGCAGGACCTGGGGCCGCTCGACCGTCGTCGGTCCCTGGGGCGAGGTGATCGCCAAGCTGGATCACGACGAGCCGGGCGTGCTGTACGCGAAGCTGGACTTCTCGGCCGTCGAGAAGGCCCGGTCTTCCGTGCCCGCCCTGCGTCACGACCGGGAGTTCACGGCGCCATGATCCGTTACGCCCTCGTCTGCGATCACGCCCACCCGTTCGAAGCCTGGTTCGGGTCGTCCGACGCCTATGACGATCAGGCGGCGCGCGGCCTCGTCGAATGCCCCTTCTGCGGCTCCCACGCCGTATCGAAACAGATCATGGCGCCGGCCCTCGCGGGCACGAAGACTCGCGGCGCCGATCCCGATCTGGCGGCCCGGGTCCAGACGATGATGATGCAGGCCGCCCGCGAGGTGCGCAGCCATGTCGAGCAGAATTTTGACTATGTCGGGGATTCGTTCGCCCGCGAAGCCCGCGCCATCCACGAGGGCGCCGCCGAGAAGCGCGAGATCTACGGCGAAGCCACGCCCGCCGAGGTCAGGGCGCTGAAGGAGGACGGCGTCCCCTGCGCCGCCCTGCCGCCAGTCCCGGTGGATCCGGCCAAGACGAACTGAGGTCCCTTCCCTCCGTGCATCCCGGCCAGGGCCGGGATCCAGATCACGGACACGGGCAGGTTGGACGACGGACCTGGGCCCCCTGAAACGCGTCATTCCATCTAGACCCCGGCCTTCGCCGGAGTGCGCGGTAGGAGGGGTTGGGGGATCGCCGCTTGAGCACTGAAGACCGTTACGCCGAGTTTCCGCCGCCGCCGTCCCTTGCCCCCTGGGTCAAGGTGGTCTGGACCTACGCCAGTCCCGAGCCGTCGGACACCGTCCAGCGGATCGCCCCGGACGGCTGTCCCGAACTGATCCTCGACATCGGCGCGCCGTATGAAGAGCAGGGGCCGAACGGCGTCTGGAGCCTCCAGCCCAGGGCCCTGTTCGCCGGCCAGATGACCCGACCCATCGCCATCCGTCCGGTCGGGCCGGTGGAGCTCGTCGCTGTCCGTTTCCATCCCGACGGCGCGAGGGATTGGCTGGACGCTTCGTTGAGCACCGCCACAGACCAGCGGCTGGACATGGTCGCGCGGCTTGTGGGCGTCGCCCCGCCTGCCGGCGATCCGGAGGCGCAGGCGAAGGCCATGACCGACCGGCTGGAGGCGCTGCGACTCCAACAGGGCTGGACCGTCGATCCGGTCGTCCGCGCCGAGGTCGAGGCGATGATGGACGATGCGCCCGCCGCAGTGCGCGCCCCCGCCGGCCAGCGCGCGATGCAGCGCCGCTTTCTCGACCGGGTCGGCGTCTCGCCCCGGATGCTGCGCTCCGCGCTGCGGTTCCGGCGGGTGTTCGACCATGCGCTGGAACCGACGCCCGAGGCGGGAGGCTGGCTGGAGGCGGGGCTGGGCGCCGGCTATTTCGACCAGCCGCAGATGGCACGCGACTTCCGCCGTTTCCTCGGCTGCACGGCGACCGAATGGGCGCGCGAACAGGTCGAACTGGCCCGCGCCATCGCGTCGCAAACCTACAAGCCTGGCCCGCCGCACCTAGCCTAGCCTTACCTCATCGCCGTCTGACGCGGCCTTGGAGGACAAACCATGATCCTGACCGCCCTGTTCGTCGCCGGCCTGACCCAGGCCGCGCCCATCACCGCCGACCAGTTGTCGTGGATGAGCGGCTACTGGCTGTCGTGCGACGGCGGCCGCGAGGTCTCGGAAACCTGGACCGATCCGCGCGGCGGGCTGATGGCGGGACACGCGGTGACCCTGCAGAACGGCCGGGCCAGTTTCGAACTGTCGCGCATCGCTCCGACCACGGCCGGAGCGCCCGGCGTCGCCTATTTCGCCGGGGTCGAGGGCGCGCGCGCCGTAGTCTTCCCCGTCGTGGAGGCTGGCGGGACGCGCGTGGTGTTCGAGAACGCCGCCCACGACTTTCCCCAGCGCGTCATCTACGAACGCGACGGAGATGTCCTGAAGGCCCGCATCGAGGGAGTTATGGGCGACCGGCAACAGGCGATGGCATGGGAATATCGCAAGGCGGACCTGAACGCGCGCTGCCCGGGCTGACCACCGGCTGGCGGTCGATGACGGCTGCGGATCTCGATCGCGTCGCCGGGATCGCCGTCATCGGTTTTCCCAACCATTTCGAGGGCCGGGACTGTTTCGAGAACCGGCTCGCCCTCAACCCGGCGGGCTGTTTCGTGCTCCAGACGCCGGGCGGGCTGGAGGGCTATCTGGTCGCCTATCCGTGGACGAGGGACGCAGCGCCGACGCTCAACACCCTGATCGAGGCGATTCCAGCGGACGCCTCGATCCTCTATCTGCACGACCTCGTCCTGACGCCCGCGATGCGGGGGCAGGGCTGGTCGAGGCCGGCGGTGGCCGCTGTGGTCGATCTGGCCAGGGCGAGCGGCCGGACGACGATCGCCCTGGTCGCCGTCAATGACGCCGTCGACTTCTGGCGCGGTCATGGCTTCGAGGTGCGCGAGACGCCGGAGATGGCGGCCAAACTGGCCAGCTACGGCTCAGACGCCCGCTATATGACGAGAGCGCTCTAGCTGCGGGTCCAGCCCTTTTCGGCCATGCAGACGACGAAGGCGTCGCGGCTTTCGGTGCGGTCGTCGCACTCCTCGCGGGCGGCGTCGAACGGCTGGGCATTGTTGCCGTGCCAGGAGTCGTCGCCGTCGGCGTCGATCACGGTGATGCAGCCCGAGGCCATCAGGGCGGCGGAGACGGTGGCGAGAATCAGCAGGCGTTTCATTGCGGAGGCTCCATTGCGATGGCTCCTCGTTGCCACCGCGCGCGGCCAAAATCCCGTTACAAGTCTGACAGCTGGATGAAATCTCCGTAAGCTTTGCGGTCAGTCCCGTGTGGCCAGCATCATGTAGTTGACGTCGGCCCCGGCGCTCTCGCTCCAGCGGTCGCTGAGCGGCGAATAGTTCAGGCCGAAGGGGCCTGTCACCGCTACCGGCTCGGTCGACAGCATCGACCGGATCTCGTCCGGCTTGAGGAATTGACGCCAGTCGTGCGTGCCCGCAGGCACCCAGCGCAGGATGTATTCGGCCGCGATCTTGCCAAGCGCCAGCGACTTCAGCGTCCGGTTCAGGGTGGCGACGACCAGGATCCCGCCGGGCGCGATCAACCGCGCACAGGCCCGGATGAAGGCCTCCGGGTCGGCCACATGCTCGATGATTTCCAGCACCAGAACGACGTCGAACGGTCCCGCGCCTTCCGCTTCGACCTGCTCCACCGTCGCGGCGCGATAGGCGATGTCGAGACCCTGTTCGGCCGCATGGGCCCGGGCCGTGCCGATGTTCTCGGATGAGGCGTCGACGGCGGTGACGGCAAACCCCATTCGCCTCATCGGCTCGGCGATCAGGCCGCCGCCGCAGCCGATGTCGATCAGGCTCAGGCCCTCGAACGGCGCGCGCGTCCTGGGGTCGCGCCCGAACCGTTCGGCCACCCGGTCGCGGATGAAGGCCAGCCGCGCCGGGTTGAACCGGTGCAGGGGGGCGAACGGGCCGCTCGCGTCCCACCATTCCGCCGCCTGGGCCGAGAACCGGGCCACGTCGGCGGGATCGATGCTGGCGCCTTCGGCTATATCGGCAAAACCCTGCCCCGTTTGGGGTTTGCGCATCGTCGACGGGTCGGTAGAAGCGGCCATGGCGGCAAGGGTGAACCCCTTTTGCGGCTTTCTGGCAAGACGGGGACGAACGCCACGATGACGCGGCCGACCAACACACGACTGGTGATGAAGTTCGGCGGCACGTCGATGGGCGACCTCGAGCGCATTCGTCGCGCCGCCCGGATCATCGCCGCCGAGGTCAAGGCCGGCCATTCGGTGGCCGTCGTCGTCTCGGCAATGGCGGGCAAGACCAATGAACTGGTGGCCTGGACGGACGGCGCGGGAAGCGCCGCCGCCGGCCTGCCGCTGTCGGACGATGAGTACGACGTCGTCGTCGCCTCGGGCGAACAGGTGACCTCAGGTCTTCTGGCCATCACCCTGCGCAACATGGGCCTGAACGCGCGCAGCTGGATGGGCTGGCAGATTCCGATCCTCACCGACGAGGATCACGCCCGCGCTCGCATCGTCGACGTGCCGGGCGAGACACTGGGCGCCGCGCTGGACGCCGGGGAGATCGCGGTCATCCCGGGCTTCCAGGGCGTCTCGCCGACCGGCCGGATCACCACCCTGGGCCGGGGCGGATCGGACACCTCGGCCGTGGCCGTGGCCGCCGCTCTGGGTTGCGGCTGCGACATCTATACGGACGTGGACGGGGTCTATACGACCGACCCGCGCATCGAGAGCCGGGCCCGCCGGCTGGAAAAGGTCTCCTACGAGGAGATGCTGGAAATGGCGTCGCTCGGGGCCAAGGTGCTCCAGACCCGATCGGTCGAACTGGCCATGGGCATGCAGGTCCCGGTGCGCGTGCTGTCCAGCTTCATCGAACCCGACGAAAACGGCGTGTTGCCCGCCAAGTCCGGCACCCTGATCTGCGACGAGGAGGAAATCGTGGAAAAACGCATCGTGTCCGGCGTGACCATGAGCCGCGACGAGGCCCGTATCACCCTGCTGGGCCTGTCCGACCGGGTCGACGCCCCCGCCGATGTCTTCACCCGCCTGGCCGAGGCCAGCGTCAACGTGGACATGATCGTCCAGTCCCAGGCCCGCACCGAGGGGGCGGTCAACCTGACCTTCACCACCGGCCGGCGAGACGCCGCGCGCGCCGCCGAACTGATGCGCGCGGCCCAGAAGGACATCGGCTTCGAGGAAATCCGCGTCGACGAGGACGTGGCCAAGGTCTCGGTCGTCGGCGTCGGCATGCGCAGTCACGCGGGTGTCGCCCAGACCATGTTCAAGGCCCTGGCGGACAAGGGCGTGAAGTTCCAGGCCATCTCGACCTCGGAAATCAAGATCAGCGTCCTGATCGACGCCGCCTATGCCGAGCTGGCCGTTCGCGCCCTGCATTCGGCCTATGGGCTGGAAGCGGTATAGTATCGGCTGAACCCGTCCCCATCCCGGGGGCGGACAGGGAGACCGGATGGCCATAGCGGGCGGAGCGATGACCAGGGGACCTCGCGTCCTCCTGCGCCAGATCCGCGAGGCGATGGCCGATGGCGGTCCCGCCCAGGGTCGTCTGGACGTCGTGGTCACCACCATCGCCCAGTCGATGGTGGCCGAGGTCTGCTCCATCTATCTGCGCCGGGCCTCGGGCGAGCTTGAGCTGTTCGCCACCCACGGCCTGAACCGCGACGCCGTCCACGCCACCCGCCTGAAGCCCGGCGAGGGTCTGGTCGGCGAGGTGGCGCGCCTGGCCCAGCCGATCAGCCTGTCGGACGCGCCGAGCCACCCCAGCTTCTCCTACCGGCCGGAGACGGGCGAGGATCCCTATCATGCCTTCCTCGGCGCCCCGCTGCTGCGTGGAGGTCGGGCCATCGGCGTCCTGGTCGTCCAGAACCGGGCCGAGCGCCGCTACGATCCCGACGAGGTCGAGGACATCCAGACCATCGCCATGGTCCTGGCCGAGACCGTCGCTTCGGGCGAACTGCTGGCCCAGGAGGAGCTGCGTGACATCGAGGTCGCGCCCCACCGGCCCGAACGCATCAAGGGCCAACGATTCGCCGAAGGTCTGGCCTTCGGCCGCGTGGTCCTGCACGAGGCGCCCCTGCCGCCGGAACGGCTTCTGGCCGAGAACCAGCAGGTCGAGGAAATCCGCCTGCGCGAGGGGCTCACGGTCCTCAAGACCTCCATCGACGCCCTGCTCGACGGCGGACAGGGCAAGCTGTCAGGCCAGTCGTTCGAGGTGCTGGAAACCTACCGCATGTTCGCCGACGACCGGGGCTGGAACCGGTCTCTGGAGGAGGCGGTCCGGGGCGGATTGACCGCCGAGGCGGCGGTCGACCGGGTGCGCAACGAACACCGCGCCCGCTTCGCCCAGGCCCGCGATCCCTATATCAAGGAACGGCTGCACGACTTCGAGGACCTGGCCAACCGGCTGCTGCGGGTGCTGGGCGGCGAGAAGCCGGGGCAGCGCGTCCTGCCCGACGACGCCATCCTCGTGGCGCGCAACCTCGGTCCGGCCGACCTGCTGGAGTATCCGCGGCACAAGCTGAAGGGCCTGCTGATCGAGGAAGGCTCGGCGGCCAGCCACGCCGCCATCGTCGCCCGCGCCCTCCAGATTCCCTGTGTCGGCCGTCTGCAGGGCGTGCGCGACCGGCTGAGCGAGGGCGACCTCGTCATCGTCGACGGAGAGACCGGCGAAGCGTATCTGCGACCCCGTCCCGACATGCTGGAATCGATCCAGTCGCGCATGGCCGTGCGCGAACAGCGGCAGGCCGAGTTCGCCAAGCTGCGCGACGTCCCGGCCGTGACCGTCGATGGAACCCGTATCACCCTGTTGACCAACGCTGGCCTTGCTGTCGACCTGGAGAACCTGGATGAGACCGGCGCCGAGGGCATCGGCCTTTTCCGCACCGAGTTCCAGTTCATGGTGTCGGAGGAACTGCCGCGCCTGAACTCCCAGACGGCCCTGTACAAACTGGTGCTCGACGCGGCCGGTGACCGGCCCGTCACCTTCCGCACCCTCGACATCGGCGGCGACAAGGTCCTGCCCTATATGGAGACCACCGAGCGGGAGGAGAATCCCGCCCTGGGACGGCGCGCCATCCGCCTGGGTCTCGACCGCCCCTCCCTGCTTCGTCTTCAGTTGCGCGCGCTTCTGGCCGCGGGGGCCGGGCGGGAGCTGCGCGTCATGTTCCCGATGATCGCCACGGTGGACGAATTCCGCGCCGCCCGGGAACTGGTCGATGTGGAATGCGAATGGGCCCGGCGTCGCGGTCGGCCCCTGCCCGCGACCCTGCGCGTCGGGGCGATGATCGAATGCCCAAGCCTGCTCTGGCACCTGGACGCCCTGCTGCCGATGACCGATTTCGTCTCGGTCGGCTCCAACGATCTGTTCCAGTACATGTACGCCGCCGACCGGACCAATCCCCTGGTCTCGGATCGCTACGACGCCCTGTCACCGCCGGCCCTGCGCGCCCTGCAATCGATCCAGAAGGCCTGCACCGAGACCGGAACGCCCGTTTCGGTCTGCGGCGAGCTGGCCGGCCGGCCGCTGGAGGCCTTCGCCCTGATCTGCCTCGGCTTCACCCGGCTGTCGGCGCCGGCGGGCGGCATCGGACCGGTCAAACGGATGATCCTGACGACCGATCTGACGGCGGCGAAACGCGGCATGAACAACCTGCTCGGATCATCGGCCGGATCGATCCGCAGCGAAATCGAAAGCCTGGCCCGGAAGTTGAACGTCGGTTTGTGATCCGTCCCGTCCGGGGACGGATTCAAGCTTAACAAGGCGTTGAACCGGCGGCTGAAATGGGTTATCCACAGGACGATATGAGTGGGCCTCCGGGGGGAGGCGGGATCCGTCATACCAACGTGGTAAGCGGGTCCTGGTCGAGTACGGCGCGGCTGGAATTCCCGGTCGGGCCGAGTGTGGGGCGACGCGTCATGGCGCTGGATACGGGGAATGTCCCCGATGAATTTCGGGCTCATCCGGACTGGAAGGACCCTGTGCCCTCCATCACAGACGCGGCGACTCTGGGCGACGGCCTGCGCAAGGCCCGCGAACTCTCCGGCAAGTCCATGGCCGAACTCTCCGCCGACACCCGGGTGCACCAGCGCTATCTGAACGCGCTCGAGGAAAACAATATCTCCGGCCTGCCGTCGCGCGTATTCGCCATCGGCTATGTGCGCGCCTATGCCGGCGCCCTGGGCCTCGACGAACAACTGGCGGTCGAACGCTACAAACGCGAGACGCCGGACGTCTCGGTGCCGCTGCAGGCGCCGACCGGCGTCGCCTTCGAGGAGGTGCGTCGCTATTCGCCGCGCATCGTCGGCGGCATCCTGATCGTGGTCGTGGCAGTCATCGGCTGGAACGTGTTCCAGCGCGTCAGCCTGATCCGCGCGCCCCAGCCCTCCGACATCGCCGAGGTTCCCGAAAGCTGGAGCCTCGGAGACGTTCCGGGCCAGAGCGGCCTGCGCGTCGGCGCGCCCCAACCGGCTCCGGCCGACCAGACTACGCCTGTCCTCTACATCACGCCCGGCCTGGAGGCGCAGTTGACCGGCGTCGATCCGTCCGACACCGCCGCCGTCGCGGCGGCTGCGGTGGCGAACGCCCCGCCCGTCCAGGCCGCCTTCAACCCGCGCGGCGCTGTCTACGGTGCCTCGGCCACCGCATCCCAGGTCGTGCTCCAGGCCCGCAAGACCGGCGCCCTGATCGTCAAACTGTCTGACGGCAGCGTCCTGTTCGCTCGCCAGCTCGCAGCCGGAGAGGCCTGGCGCGCTCCGATCGGCCTGTCCGGGACCATCGACGTTTCCGATCCCGCCGCCTTCGACGTCTATCTGAACGGAGAGCATGGCGGGGCCCTGCCCGCCGCACTGACGCCGCTCAGCCAGTTGAACACCCGCGCCGCCACCCTCGCCCGCCAGACCGCGGCCCAGGTCCAGGCCCAGGCCCTCGCCGCCCAGGCCGCAGCAGCCCGCGCGGCGGCCTCGACCCAGCAGGCGTCCATGGTTCAGGCCGTCTCGACCGGGCAGCAGACCTTGGCGCGCTGATCTCGTCTCCTCCCTGTCACGCAGCGATGGGGAGGTGGCAGCGAGCCCTTCGCGAGCTGACGGAGGGGTTCTTGCCGCACGCAGAACCCCTCCGTCTCTCCGCTACGCTTCGAGCCACCTCCCCACGCCTGCGGCGCAGGGAGGAGACAGCAAGCCGTCATGGCCTTGTCTCCGCTCCGCGCCTATATTGACCCTGTCATGAGCGACCATTCCCACATCCGTCCCTGGCGCCACATCGAGCGCCGGAAGTCTCGCCAGATCATGGTGGGCAATGTCGCGGTCGGCGGCGATGCCCCGATCAGCGTCCAGTCGATGACCAACACCCTGACCTCGGACGCCAATGCGACCATCGGTCAGATCCGCGAGCTGGAAGAGGCCGGGGCCGACATCGTCCGCGTCTCCTGCCCCGACGAGGCCTCGACGGCCGCCTTCCGCACCATCGCCCGTGAGGCGAAGGTCCCGCTCGTGGCCGACATTCATTTCCACTACAAACGCGGCATCGAGGCGGCCGAGGCCGGCGCTGCCTGTCTGCGCATCAATCCGGGCAATATCGGCAATGCCAGCCGCGTCCGCGACGTCATCCAGGCGGCCAAGGACCACGGCTGCTCCATGCGCATCGGCGTCAATGCCGGCTCGCTGGAGAAGGAATTGCTGGAGAAATACGGCGAGCCCTGCCCCGAGGCCATGGTCGAATCGGCCCTGAACCACGCCCGCATCCTGCAGGATCACGACTTCCACGAGTTCAAGATCTCGGTGAAGGCCTCCGATCCCTTCCTGACCGTCGCCGCCTACCAGCAGCTGGCCGAGGCCATCGACTGCCCGCTGCACCTCGGCGTCACCGAAGCCGGCCCGCTGCGTTCCGGCACGATCAAATCGGCCATCGGCATGGGCAATATGCTGTGGGCCGGGATCGGCGACACCATCCGGGTCAGTCTTGCCGCGGACCCGGTCGAGGAGATCAAGGTCGGGTTCGACATCCTCAAGTCGCTCGGCCTGCGCCACCGGGGCGTCAACATCATCGCCTGCCCGTCGTGCGCGCGTCAGGGCTTCAACGTCATCGAGACGGTCGGCCTCCTGGAAGAGAAGCTGGCCCATGTGACCACGCCCATGTCGCTGTCGATCATCGGCTGCGTCGTCAACGGCCCCGGCGAGGCGCTCTACACCGACGTGGGCTTCACCGGCGGCGGCGCCGGCTCGGGCATGGTCTACCTGAACGGCAAGATGGCCCACAAACTGGCCAATGGCGGGATGATCGAACACATCGTAGAGCTGGTGGAGGCCCGCGCGGCCGAACTGGACGCCGCCCGCAACGCCGCCCTCGAAGCCGCCGAGTGACGACGAAGCTCTACATCGCCGCCCCCTCGCCCTTCGCCCGCAAATGCCGCATCGTGGCCCGCCAGAAGGGGCTGGCCGACCGGATCGCGGAGATCGCGGTCGATCGCTACGCCTGATCCGGCCTCAGGCCAGCACGCCCGCCAGCTGCAATCCCTGGACGCCGGCCAGCAGCAACAGCACGATCCCGACTCCATAGGCGAGAACCCGCCGCGGCACCCGTTTGGCGATGAGGCCGGCGAAGGGCGCCGCCGCCAGCCCGCCGACCACCAGTCCGGCCACGGCTGAGGCATGGTTGGTCAGGGCGTCCGCGTCCTTCCAGTGTCCGGTCACCAGGGCCCAGACGAAGGTCGCCGAGATGGCCACTGTCAGAAAGAATTCGGCGGTGTTGACCGTGCCGATGGCGCGGCGCGGCTCCTGACCGGCCCCCACGAGGGTCGAGGACACCGTCGGGCCCCAGCCTCCACCGCCGATGGCGTCCAGAAAGCCGCCGATCAGCCCCAGCGGGGCAGTCACCCATGAGCGTATTCGGCGCAGGGGGATGTCATGCCCGGCGCGCCACAGGATGTAGACCCCCATCAGCGCCAGATAGGCGACCACGAACGGCTTGATGACCCTGCCGTCAATGCAGGCCAGCACATAGGCGCCCAGACAGCCGCCGATCACCCCGGCGACCGCAAGCGGCGTCAGCAGCCGCCAATCGACGTTGCGATGCCAGATATGGCTGCCGGCCGAGGCGGCGGTGGTGAAAACCTCAGCCCCGTGCACGCTGGCCGAGGCCGTAGCGGGCGGCACGCCCAAGGCCAGAAGCACCGACGACGATATCACTCCATAGGCCATGCCCAGGGCGCCATCGACCGCCTGGGCGACCAGGCCGACCAGCAGAAACAGCAAGAACGTGTCCATTCGGCCCCTGTAGGGTATCGATCGTGCGTCCCGGGAAGCGTCACCGGTCCCGCCTTAACCGATTTTACCCGATCGGGTTGCCTCGCTACACACCCTCAAACGGACTTGTCAGCGGCGACTCTCCGCCGCGCCGCCAGCACCTGGCGGCGGCCCCGCAAGAAACGAGGGCTCAGTTCGCCACCGCCCCCGCCTTCGGCGCCGCCACCGTGCGGCCGAGGTCGCTGGCGAGGCTGCGCCAGACCTGGATGGGATCGTCGAGCTGCTGCGGGCCCGCGCCCGCGCTCAGGAGGACGTCGTACTGGGCCACGGCCTGGGGGTCGGCGCCTTCGGTTTCTGGCGCGGCGTAGAAGGCCTTCACGAAGCGGCGGTCGCCGTTCCAGCGCGAGACGATGTCCGGCGTGGCGTCGGCTCCGGAGAAGACGGCCGTGAACTGCACGTCCGGGCAGGAGCCGTCGGTGCAGGAAAACAGGGTCATGACCCAGCGCATCGGGCCGTCATCGACGCGCAGATAGACCCGGTCGGCGTTCGTCTGGGGCGGGGCGACGGTCAGGCCGGCGGCGGTCAGCCGGCCGGTGATCTCCGCCACCGTCAGGCCATTCCAGCGGGCCGGGGCTGACTGGGTCGCGGGCGCAGCGGGCGCGTCCTGGGCGAGGGCCGGGGCGGCGGTGACGGCGAGGAGGGCGGCGGCGGCGGCGGCGAGGGATTTCATGGGCATGTTCCGTTGAGAGGGCGAGCCTAGAGGGCTTTGCGGCGAACGGAAGGCCGGCAAGGGGTTCAGTCCGTGTGCTCGGCCTGTTCCAGCCAGGACTGCGACGACATCTCGTTCAGACGGGACACCGTGCGTTCGAACTCGAAGGCGCCGTCGCCGGTCGGATAGAGGCTTTCGGGGGCGCCGGCCGCCATGGCGACCAGGCGTGTCTTGGCCTCATACAGGGCGTCGATCAGGGTGACGAAGCGGCGGGCGGCCTGTCGATTGTCGGGCGTCAACAGAGGCACGCCGTCGAGGAAGAGGGTGTGGAACCGCCCGGCGATAGCCAGATAGTCCTGCGGCCCCAGGGGCTGTTCGCACAGTTCGGCGAAGGTGGCGCGGGCTAGGCCGCCGGCGGTGCGCGCGATGACCACGTCGCGGCCCAGAACGGCCAGATGCGCCGGGCATTCGGGCATGTCGCCCTTCAGGTCGATCCACAGCTGTTCGAAACCCTCGCGGCGGGCGCCGGCCTCGCCCCCCTGCTGCTTTCCAAGGTCATACCAGACGCGGGAGGCCTTGATCCGGTCGAGCCGCCAGTCCCGCGCGCCCGAGAGCTCGACGACCTGGCAGCGCTCCTTGATCCGTTCGATGAAGGGGACGAACAGGGGGCGGTTGATGCCATCCTTGTAAAGGGCGTCCGGGGCGCGGTTGGAGGTGATGCAGACCACGACCTTCCTCTCGAACAGGGCGTCGAACAGCCGGCCCAGGATCATGGCGTCGGCGATGTCGGTGACCTGGAGCTCGTCGAAGCACAGCAGCCGCGCTTCCGAGGCGATCAGGGCGGCGACCGGCTCGATGGGGTCGTCGCCCTTGTGGGTTCCGAAGACGTCCTGACGGGTCTTTTTGTCACCCTCGCGCCACTGGCGGATCAGGTCGTGGACCCGGGCCATGAAGGCGTGAAAATGGGCGCGGGTCTTTCGCGTCTCCGGCGCGTTGGCGCAGAACAGGTCCATCAGGATGGATTTGCCGCGCCCGGGCGGGCCCCACAGGTAGACGCCCCGTACCTCGGAGACACCGCCGAACAGGCCTCGCCTGCCAAGGCCCTTCTCCAGGCGTGTCAGGGCGTCGACGGCCTTCTTCTGCGCCGCATCGGCGGTCCACTGGCCGGACTTGAGACGATCGGCATAAGCGCGGGCAATGTGTGACGGCATGGAACTGGGCCTTAACCGGCCCGCCTCCGGCTGAAAAGCGGTTGCTTCGCAGGCGCGAACGCCTAAATGCGGAACCCCGAGATTTGCTTATCTCGGACTCCCCAACTTTCGCGCTCAAGCAGCGAGCCACCGCGTGGCGAGCGTTAGCGCGTCCGAAGGACTACGCTTATGGGATATGTTGTCGCTATCGTCGGCGCCACCGGCAATGTCGGGCGCGAAATGCTGACCATCCTCGAGGAACTGGAGTTCCCCGTCGACGAGATGCACGCGGTCGCCTCGCGAAAATCCAAGGGGATGGATGTCGCCTGGGGCGACAAGACCATCAAATGCCAGGACATCGAGAGCTTCGACTTTTCCAGGGTCGACATCGTCCTGATGTCGGCAGGCGGGGACGTGTCGCGCGCCTGGTCCGAGAAGATCGGCAAGCTGGGCCCGATGGTGATCGACAACTCCTCGGCCTTCCGCAAGGACCCGGACGTGCCCCTGATCGTGCCCGAGGTGAACCCGGACGCGATCAAGCTGGCGGGCAGGAAGAACATCATCGCTAACCCCAACTGCTCGACCGCCCAGCTGGTGGTGGCGCTGAAGCCGCTGCACGACGCGGCGAAGGCGAAGCGGGTCGTCGTCTCGACCTATCAATCCGTGTCGGGCGCCGGCAAGGAAGGCATGGACGAGCTGTGGAACCAGACCAAGGCCATCTATGGCCTGGGCGACGCCAAGCCGAAGAAATTCCCCAAGCAGATCGCCTTCAACGTCATCCCCTACATCGGCTCGTTCAACGAGGACGGCTACACCGACGAAGAGCAGAAGATGTCGGACGAGACCCACAAGATGCTGGACCCGAACATCAAGCTGACGGTCACCTGCGTCCGCGTGCCGGTCTTCGTCGGCCACTCCGAGGCCGTGACGGTCGAGTTCGAAAAGCCGATCAGCCCCGACGAGGCGCGCGCCATCCTGCGCGAGGCGCCGGGCGTGCAGGTGATCGATAAGCAGGAGCACGACGGCTATATCACGCCCGTCGATGCGGCCGGCGAGCACGCCGTCTATGTCTCGCGCATCCGCAAGGATCACACGGTCGAGAACGGCCTGGTCTTCTGGGTGGTGTCCGACAACCTGCGCAAGGGCGCGGCCCTGAACGCGGTCCAGATCGCCCAGCTTCTGGACGAGACGGGCACGATCAAGCCGAAGAGCGGATACCGCAGCCTGACCGTCTAGGGCCATGGCGCCGCCGACTCCGACACGCGCCGCCTTCCTGTCGGCGGTGGGTTGCTATGTCATGTGGGGGTTCATGCCCCTGCTGTTCATGGGCCAGGCCGCGCTGGGCTTCTCCGCGCCGGAAATCCTGTCGCACCGCGCCCTCTGGTCTGTGCTGTTCGCCGGCGCCCTGGTGCTGCTGGCCGGGCAGTCGAAACAGGTGCGGGCCGTGCTGGGCCAGCCGAAGACGCTCGCCTGGCTGGCGCTGGCGACCGTGCTGATCGCGGTGAACTGGGGTATCTACGTCTGGGCCACGACCCACCATGCGACGCTGGAAGCCAGCCTGGGCTACTACATCAACCCCCTGCTCAACATGATCGTGGGGCTGTGGCTGTTCCGCGAAAAGATCGACAAATGGGGCTGGGTCGCCATCGGTCTGGCAGCCGTGGGCGTGCTGTTCCAGGCGCTGGCGCTGGGGCGGCCGCCTTGGATCTCCATCGCGCTTGCTCTGAGCTTCGGCGCCTATGGGGTGATCAAGAAACGCATCCCGGTGGACGCCCAGACGGGGCTGTTCATCGAATGCCTGTTGCTGCTCCCGTTCGGTCTGATGTTCGTGATCTGGCTGCAGACGCAGGGACTGGGCCATGGGTTCGCGACATGGGAGGGCTTCGGCTGGGCCCTGCTGAACGGGCCGGCGACCGTGTTCCCCCTCGTGCTGTTCGCCTGGGCGGCGCGGCGGATGCCCCTGTCGACCATGGGCTTCATCCAGTTCCTGGCGCCGACGATGCAGTTCGGCATCGGGCTGGCGACCGGCGAACTGTTCACGCCGCTCCGGGCCGTATCCTTCGCCTTCATCTGGCTGGGCGCCGGGGTGTTCGCGGCGGCGGCCCTGTGGCGGGCGCGGGCGGCCAGGCGGGCGATGGCGGAGACCGCGCAACCGGTCTAGCCTCCCGTCCATGGCGGAGGCCCACCCAGACCTGTCGAAGGCGCAAAAGCGGTGGATCCTGGTCGCTACGGTGCTGGGGTCCAGCCTGACCTTCATCGACGGTTCGGCTCTCGGCGTCGCCCTGCCCGCCATCCAGCGTGACCTCGGGGCGGGGCCGGCGGCGGCGCAATGGATTTCCAACGCCTATCTGCTCACGCTGGGGGCGCTGGTCCTGATCGGCGGGGCGGCGGGGGACCGGTTCGGACGGCGGCGGGTGTTCCTGATCGGGGTCGTCCTGTTCGCCCTGTCGTCCATCGCCTGTGGACTCGCGCCCACCGCGCAACTGTTGATCGCCGGGCGGGCGGCGCAGGGGATCGGCGCGGCCCTGCTGACGCCGGGGGCGCTGGCGTTGATCGGAGCGACCTTTCCGCAAGACGAGCGCGGGGCAGCCTTCGGGGCCTGGGCGGGGGCCGGGGCCCTGTTCGGCATGGTCGGGCCTCTGGTCGGCGGCTGGCTGTCGGACCATGCGGACTGGCGGTTCATCTTCTGGATCAATCTCCCCCTGGCCGTGCTCACGGTGGTCGTGGCGCTGAAGGCAGTGCCGGAGAGCCGGGATGAGAGCGCCACGGGGCTCGACTGGCCTGGCGCAGTGCTCGCCATCGGCGGACTGGGCGCGCTGATCTGGGGGCTGACGGCGGCGCCGGATCTGGGCTGGACACACCCTGGGGTGATAGGCGGATTGATTGGCGGGGTCGTGCTGCTGGCGGGTTTCCTGTGGGCCGAGGCGAAAGGGCCGCATCCGATGATGCCCCTCGGCCTGTTCCGTTCGTCCGTGTTCAGTGGAATCAATCTGTTGACGCTGCTGCTTTATTTCGCGCTCAGCGGGGCGATGTTCTTCCTGCCGTTCGAGCTGATCCGGGTGCACGGGTGGTCGGCGACCGGGGCAGGGTCCGCCATGCTGCCGTTCGCGGCAGTGATGGGGCTGTTCTCGGGCGCGGCGGGCAGGCTGGCCGACCGGTTCGGGGCGAAGCTGTCCCTCAGCGTCGGGCCTGTGCTGGCCGGAACTGGCCTGATCCTGCTGGCCCTGATGCCGCCGGACGCCGGCTATGTGGCGGGGCCGCTGGCCGGGATGACGGTGATGGCCGTGGGCATGACCCTGGCCGTCGGGCCGTTGACGGCGGCGGTCATGGGGGGGGTGAGGGAGGGCCACACGGGCGTGGCCTCGGGCGTCAACAACGCCGTGGCCCGGATCGCTGGCCTGCTGGCCGTGGCCCTGCTGGGGGTGCTGTTGTCGGCGGTGTTTGTTTCAGGCCTTGGGTCGGGGGTCGATGCGCCGGATGCGCGGGCTCAGCTCGGCGCGGTGATGGCCGGGGAAGGTCGTGTCCCGGACGGGGCGGTCGCCGCCTTCCACCGGGCCTTCCAGTGGGTGATGCTCGCCTGCGCGGTCTGCGCAGGACTGGCCGGGGTCATCGGGCTGCTGACCGCGCCCGCCAGAATTCAAGAACATGGGGTTCAGAAGGCCGTGTAGAGGGCCTCGATCAATCGTTGCGCCCGGGGGTCGCCGATCAGATACTGGGACTGGCGGGTCATGGCGTAGGCGGCCGACAGCCTGATCTCCGGGTCGACCATGACGCAGCTGCCGCCCCAGCCGCAGTGGCCGACCGCGTCCGGGTTGGGGCCGAAGATGTTGAGCCCCGCGTTGCGCATCAGGCCCGCCGCCCAGGTGATGTCAAAGGGCAGGACCTTGTCCGGTCCCGAAATGCGCGGCTTCGTCGCCTCGGCGAGGACGGCGGGGGAGAGGATGGGCTGGCCGTCGAGCGCGCCCTCGTTGGCGAAGACCCCCATGATGCGGGCGAGGGCCAGGGCCGTGCCGTGCAGGTTGGCGGACGGGATCTCGATGGAGCGCCACTCGGCCGAGCCGCGCCCGCCGGGGGCCGAACCCTTGTCGAGGAAGGCGGCGGTCTTGATGGCGTCGATGGGGCCGAGGTCGGGGGCTTTCGACGGCTTGCGAAGGGCCGCGACGCGGTCGTGCTCGGCCTCGGGCAGGCCGATCCACAGGTCGAGCCCGAACGGCCTGGCGAAATCCTGCCGCAGGGCCTGACCCAGACTGCGGCCGTCAGCGAGGCGATGGACCTCGTTGGCGAGGAAGCCGACCGTAACGGGGTGGTAGCCGGAGGCGGTTCCCGGCGGCCACATCGGCGCCTGGGCGGCCAGGCGGTCGAGCACGGCGCCCTGGTCGAACCAGATGGCGGGATCGACGGGTTCGTCGAAGCCGGGCAGGCCGTCCTGATGCGACAGCAGCTGGGCGACGGTGACCTCGGCCTTGCCGTTGGCGCCATAGGCCGGCCACAGGTGGGCGACCTTCTCCTCATAGGCCAGCCTGCCGCGCTGTACGGCCGAGGCCATCAGCAGGGCCATGACCGCCTTGCCGGACGAGAAGACGGGCACGAGGCTGTTGTCCGTGAAGGGCGTCTTCTCGCGCGGATCGGCGACCCCGGCCCACAGGTCGAGCACCGTCTCGCCGGCGATCACGACCGAGAACCGGGCCCCCTGTTCGTTCAGCCCGTCGGGGGCGTCGGTGAAATTGGCGGCGAAGGCGTCCTTGACCGCGTGGAAACGGGGCGGGCAGAGGCCGGAAATCTCGGGCGCGGATACGGTCATACGGGGCTTGTATCGGCCGTTTGCGACGCCTGCCAGCCGAGGACGCCCTGCGCCGCGACCACGCCGGAGGCGAGGCTGGCCTGCAACAGATAGCCGCCGGTCGGGGCTTCCCAGTCGATCATCTCCCCGGCGACGAAGACTCCGGGCCGTGCGGTCAGCATCAACGATGGACTCACGGCGTCGAAACGCACGCCGCCGGCCGTGGAGATGGCCCGCTCCAGCCCCTGGATGCCGGTCAGCTTCAGGCGCACCGCCTTGATCCGTTTGGCCAGCTTGTCGAACCCCGGCGGAATGTCGCCGATCTCGCGCAGCAGGGCGACGGCGACGGGCGACAGGCCGCCGGCCTTGCGCAGGTGGTTGGTCATGGAATCCTTGCCGCGCGGGCGGGACAGGCGCTCGGCGAGGGCCGCCTCGGTCAGGTCGGGGCGCAGGTCGACGACCAGGGTGGCGGAGCCCTCGGCGGCGATGACGGCGCGCAAGTGCGCGGAGAGGGCGTAGATCGCCCCGCCCTCGACGCCGTAGCGGGTGACGACCATCTCGCCGCGCACCGTCTGCTCGCCGAAGGTCAGGCTGGCGGGCTTGAGCACCTGACCGGCGAACCGTTCGCTCAGGATGTCGGACCAGGCGACGTCGAACCCGGCGTTGGCGGGGACCAGGGGCGAGACGGCGACGCCTTCGCTCTCCAACGTCCGGACCCAGAGGCCGTCGGAGCCCAGCCGGGGCCAGCTGGCGCCGCCCATGGCGAGGACGGTGGCGGCCGGATGCTCGATCCGTTCGCCGTCGGGGGTCTCGAAGGTCAGGGCCTCGTCCCGCCAGCCGGTCCAGCGCGAGCGGGTGCGGATCTCGACGCCGAGCTCGTTCAGTCGGTCCAGCCAGGCGCGCAGCAGGGGCGAGGCCTTCATGGCGCGCGGGAAGACGCGCCCGCTGGAGCCCACAAAGGTCGGCTGGCCCAACCCTTGCGCCCACTGGGTCATGTCGTCGGGCGAAAAGGCTTCGAGCCAGTCGGAGATCGGCTCTGCGGCCTCGGCGTAGCGGGCCAGAAAGGCCGGCTGATCCTCGGTGTGGGTCAGGTTGAGCCCGCCGCGCCCGGCCATCAGCAGCTTGCGCCCGACCGACGGCATGCGGTCGTGGACCACGACGCGGGCGCCGGCCCTGGCCAGGGTCTCGGCGGCCATGAGGCCTGAGGGACCGGCCCCGATGATGTGGACGGCGTGATCGGAGGGGGTGGTCATTGGCGGGGGTGTAACGCGCGAGAGAACGGTCGTCTCCCTCCCACTTGGGGGAGGGTCGTCGCGAAGCGACGGGGTGGGGACGGCAGGGTGATGCGGATGCAGGCCTGCGGGGTTTCCTTGCCGCCCCCACCCGGTCTCCGCTGCGCTTCAACCACCCTCCCCCAAGTGGGAGGGAAAGAGTTGCGCGGGAACATCCGTGTCCCGCATACGCTTTCCCGATCATGAGCGTCGCCTTCACGCGCGAGGAGGATCTGGAGGCCACGGCCGCCGATCTGCCGGACCGCCCCATCTCCACCCATCCCAATCTGGTGACGCCTGCGGGCCTCGCCGCCATTGAGGATGCACTGGCGTCGGCGAGGGCCGCCTATGCCTCGGCCCAGGCGTCGGGGTCGATTGAGGCGGATCGGACGGCGATGGCGCGGGCGACACGGGACCTGCGCTACTGGTCCGCACGCCGGGCCAACGCCCAGCTGGTCGAGACCCAGGTCGACGGCCGGGTGCGCTTCGGCGGATCGGTGACCATCGAGCGCGACGACGGGCGGACCCAGACCTGGCGAATCGTCGGCGAGGACGAGGCGGACCCCGCCAACGGTTCCGTCAGCCACGTCTCGCCCCTGACCCGCGCCCTGATCGGCAAGGGCGTCGGTGACGAGGCGATGGTGGCCGGACAGTCTGTGGAAATCATCGCGGTGGACTGAGGCATCTCTCCGTGCACCTGACGAATGTCGGGGTCCAGGACCGCGAAATCTGGCATCCGGGATCAGGCATCACCACTTCTGTTCCCGTTGACGAACGTTTCCATCTGGACCCCGGCCGCAGTTTATCCTCGGGCTGGCTCTAGCCAGACCCGGGGGCAGGGGTGCACGGTGTGCAGGAATGAGCTCTCTGCTCGAAAGGACATCTCTCTTCATGGCCAGAAAACCCAACTACGGCTTCGAACGCATGGAACGCGACAAGGCGGACGCCGAGAAGGCCGCCCGCAAGGCGGCGGCAAAGCTGGCGAAGAAGGAAGCGAAAGCGCGGGGCGAGGACGTCGATCACCCCGACTGGCAACCGCCGGAAGACCAGGCCGTTTAACTCCACGGCCCCGCTTGGGGCTGGGAGGACGGCATGGCGGCGAAGGGCGAGCTCGAGACCTATCAGGCCAGGCGCCGGTTCGAGGAAACGCCCGAGCCCAAAGGTCGCAAAGCCGTCGGCAAGAAGGCCGCGCCCCGCCGCTATCTGATCCAGAGGCATGCGGCGACGCGGCTTCATTATGACTTCCGCATCGAGATCGACGGGGTCCTGAAGTCGTGGGCGGTGACCCGGGCGCCGTCGCGCGATGTCTCGGTCAAACGTCTGGCGGTCGAGGTCGAGGACCATCCGCTGGACTACGGCGGCTTCGAGGGCACCATCCCCGCCGGAAACTACGGGAGCGGCACGGTGCAGATGTGGGACCAGGGAACCTGGGAGCCGCAGGAGCCGGACCTCGATGAGGCTTTCCGCAAGGGCCAGATCAAGATGGTCCTGCACGGCGAGCGGCTGGCCGGAAAATGGGCGCTGATCCGGCTGAAGTCCGATCGCGGCAAGCCGTCCAAACGATCGAACTGGCTGCTGATCAAGGAGAAGGACGCGTTCGCCGTGGCCGGCGAGGGCGACGCCCTGATGGAGATCGACGCCTCGGCCACCACCGGCCGGTCGCTGGCGGAGATCGCCGGGGGCAAGACCGAGTGGGTCTCGTCGAAGAAGACCGGCCAGAAGGCGCCGCCGAGGCCGAAGGCGTCAAAGGCCCTCGCCAGCACGGCGACCAGGCCGCCAGCCTTCACGCCGATCCAGCTGTGCAAGGTCGTCGATCATCCGCCGCCGGGCCCCGGCTGGGTGCACGAGATCAAGTTCGACGGCTATCGGATGCAGTTCGGGATCGGCGGCGGCAAGGCAAAGCTGCGGACCCGCTCGGGCCTCGACTGGACGGCGAAATTCCCCAACCAGGCGGCCGATGCGGCGCAATGGCCGGACGCGGTGGTGGACGGGGAGCTGTGCGCCCTGGCCGAGGACCACAGGCCAGACTTTTCGGCATTGCAGGCCGCGATCTCGGACGGGGAGACTGGCGGGCTGATCTATTTCGCCTTCGACCTGCTGTTCGAGGGCGACGACGACCTGCGCACCCTGCCCCTGTCGCATCGCAAGGCGCGGCTGCTGGCCTATATGGACCGGATTCCGAAAGGGGCGCGGTCGCGGGTTCGCTATGTCGAGCATTTCGCCTCGACCGGCCAGGCGGTGCTGGAGAGCGCCTGTCGGATGGATCTGGAAGGGGTGATCTCCAAGAGGCTGGGCGCGCCGTATTCGGCCGGGCGGTCGACGACCTGGGTCAAGTCCAAATGCCGGGGCCGCGACGAGGTGGTCATCGGCGGCTGGACCTCGGAGGGGTCGCGGTTTCGATCATTGATTGTCGGCGTTCAGGACATCGATGCGCAGGCGGGCGATGGGTTGAGGCCTCTGGGCCGGGTCGGGACCGGCTATAGTCAATCATTGCTCAAGACCTTGTTGCCGGCGCTGAAGGCAGCAGCAGCGGACAGGTCGCCCTTCGTCGGCAAGGGGGCGCCGCGTGGCGGGCCGGGGATCAACTGGGTCAGGCCCGTGCTGGTCGCGGAGATCGAACACGGCGGCTACACCGACTCGGGCTCGCTGAGGCAGGCAGCGTTCAAGGGGCTTCGTGAGGACAAGCCGGCGACCGAGGTCGATACGGCGCCGCAGGAGGCCGCAATGCCCGCGAAACCCTCCGGCAAGGCGCGGGCGGCGGTCGCGGGCCTGACCATCTCCAATCCCGACAGGGTGCTGTGGCCCGCCGCGGATGGCCATCCGGCGATCACCAAGCTTGAGCTGGTCCAGTTCTATGAGGCGGCGGCGGAGCGGATCCTGCCCCATGTCGCCGACCGGCCCGTGTCGATCATCCGCGCGCCCGAGGGGATCGGCGGCGAGGTCTTCTTCCAGCGTCACGCCATGCCGGGCTCGAACCCACGGCTGAAGCTGATCGATGTGAAGGAGCGCAAACCCTATGTCGGGGTCGTCGACGTCGGCGGTCTGGTCGCTATCGGCCAGTCGGGCGGTCTGGAGCTGCACCCCTGGGGCTGCGCGCCGGGCGACCCGGAGACGCCGGACCAGATCACCTTCGACCTCGATCCCGACGAGGGACTGGATTTCGACGATGTGATCGCGGCGGCCAGGACGATGAAGACGCGACTGGAGGGGCTCGGGCTCAATCCGTTCTGCAAGACCACCGGCGGCAAGGGGCTGCACGTGGTCGTGCCGATCAAGGCGGACGCCAGGAGCCGGATTGAGTGGGACCAGTGCAAGGCCTTCGCCAGGGCCGTGTCGGAACAGGTCCGGCTGGATGCGCCGGATCGGTTCACCACGACCCTGGCCAAGAAGGCGCGGGGCGGAAAGATCTTCCTCGACTATCTGCGCAACGGCCGGATGGCGACGGCGGTCGCGCCCTGGTCGCCGCGCGCCCGTCCGGGGGCGGGGATCGCGTTTCCGCTGAGCTGGGGGCAGGTGAAATCGGGGCTGGACCCGAAGGCGTTCAACCTGAGGACCTGGCCGGCGCTGCTGAAGAAGCCGGACCCGTGGGCCGGGTTCAGGGCGGGGGCAGTGAGTTTGAAGCCGGTGCTGAAGAGGGTGCTCTGACGTCTTTCGTCATCCCCCGGTCTGCGCCGCGAAGGCGCGGCTTGCCGGAGGATGACGAAAGAGAGCTAGGCGAACTCCGCCTCGAGATCCGACAGTCTCGCCGCCTGATCCTCGGCGATCAGGGCGTTGAGCAGCGGATCGAGGTCGCCCTCCAAGATCTGGGGCAGGCTGTGCAGGGTCAGGTTGATGCGGTGGTCGCTGACCCGCCCTTGCGGATAGTTGTAGGTGCGGATGCGCTCCGACCGGTCGCCCGACCCGACCTGGGACTTGCGGGCGTCGGAGCGGGCGTTGTCCTTCATCTGGCGCTGCTGGTCGTAGAGGCGGACGCGCAGGTTCTTCATCGCCTTGTCGCGGTTGACGTGCTGCGACTTCTCCGAAGATGTCACCACGATCCCGGACGGGAAGTGGGTGATGCGGACGGCGGAATCGGTCTTGTTGACGTGCTGGCCGCCCGAGCCGGAGGCGCGGAAGGTGTCGATGCGGATGTCCTTGTCCTGGATGTCGATCTCGACGTCCTCGACCTCGGGCAGGACCGCGACCGTGGCGGCCGAGGTGTGGATGCGGCCCTGGGTCTCCGTCTGCGGCACGCGCTGGACCCGGTGGACGCCGCTCTCGAACTTCAGTCGTCCGAACACGCCGTCGCCGGTGACGGTGGCGATGATCTCCTTGTAGCCGCCGGCTTCACCCTCGGTGGCGCTGTCCAGCTCGACGCGCCAGCCGCGCGTGGAGGCGTAGCGCGAATACATGCGGAACAGGTCGCCGGCGAAAATGGCGGCCTCGTCCCCGCCGGTGCCGGCGCGCACTTCCAGCACGGCCGAGGCGTTCTCGTCGGCGTCGCGCGGGGCCAGCAGCAGGGCGACGTCGCGCTCCATGTCCGGCAGGGTGTCCTTGAGGACCTGCAGCTCATCGGCGGCCATGTCGGCCATTTCCGGGTCAGCGGCCATGGCCTCGAGGTCGGCCATCTCGGCCCGAGTCTTCGCCAGCGCCATGACGGCATCGGCGACCGGCTTCATCTCGGCGTGCTCCTTCGACAGGCGCACGATCTCCTGGCCGTCGGTGGCCGCACCCATGCGGGCCTCCACCTGATGAAAGCGGTCCAGGACCTGGTCGAGCTTGGACTGGGGCAGGCGCAAGGGCGGGGTATCCATCGGCGGAAGCGAGGCGCGGTCTTACTCCGTCGGGCCTCGCCGTGTCGATGCGCGTGCGTGTCCCGGGCCGTTCACGCACGGTTGTGACCGCTGTGTGCGGCGGGCGTCGGCCTCACAACGGTTACGCACGGACGCCCGGATGGCCCGGGTCTCCGCCTTGCCCGCGGGTGCCAGGCCCTCTCCCCGCAGGGGGAGAGGGACCGGGTCGGTCAAGCCAGCGAGGGCTCGATATCCTTGCAGGCCTGCAGCAGACCCTGGACCGAAGCGACCGACTTCTCGAACATCGCCTTTTCCTCGTCGTTGGTGGTGAACTCGACGATCTTCTCGACGCCGTTCGCGCCGATCAGGGCCGGCACGCCCACATAGAGGTCCTTGAGGCCATATTCGCCCGACAGCCAGACGGCGCAGGGCAGGACGCGCTTCTGGTCCAGCAGATAGGACTTGGCCATGGCGATGGCCGATTCCGCCGGGGCGTAGAAGGCCGAGCCGGTCTTGAGAAGGGCGACGATCTCGCCGCCGCCCTTGCGGGTGCGGGTGACGATGGCGTCCAGATCGGCCTGCGACAGGAAGCCGGCCGAAACCGCGTCGGGCAGGGGCAGACCGCCGATGGTCGAGTGACGCACCATCGGCACCATGTCATCGCCGTGGCCGCCCAGGGTCCAGGCGTGGATGTCCTGTACCGAGACGCCGGTCTTTTCCGACAGGAAGTAGGCGAAACGGGCCGAGTCCAGCACGCCGGCCATGCCGACGACCTTCTCGTGCGGCAGACCTGAGAATTTCTGCAGGGCCCAGACCATGGCGTCGAGCGGGTTGGTGATGCAGATGACGAAGGCGTTCGGGGCGTGGGCCTTGATGCCCTCGCCGACGGCCTTCATGACCTTCAGGTTGATGGAGACCAGGTCGTCACGGCTCATGCCGTCCTTGCGGGGCACGCCGGCGGTGACGATGCAGACGTCCGCGCCCGCGATTTCCGAATAGGCGTTGGCGCCCTTCAGCGAGACCGAGGAGCCGAACACAGCGGTGGCCTCGGCGATGTCGAGCGCCTTGCCCTGGGGCGTGCCCTCGGCGATGTCGAACAGGATCACGTCGCCCAGGGCTTCGCGCGCGGCCACGTGGGCCAGGGTGCCGCCGATCATACCGGCGCCGATGAGGGCGATCTTCGCGCGAGCCATGGAGTTCTCCGTCAGGGGCTTGTCATGGGCCGGCCGCGCTGAGCGCGACTTGAGGCCGGGTTGTGCAGTGCGATGTCAGAAACCGTCGGGCGGCGGTCTAGACCCGGTGCGGCATGGTCGCAAGCGGGGAAGCGGGGGTTTACCGGCGACGGGCGTCCTGCGACGGTCGCCGCCTCACAGACGAGGAGCCGACACCGATGCGCGCACAGTTCGCCGCCGCCCTTCTGTTATCCGCCGTCGCCGCGCCCGCAATGGCCCAGACGCCCCCCGCCACCATCGGCCAGCAGTATGTCCCCGCCCCCTGGTGGATGCGCGATCCGGTCATTGCCTCGATCGGCTACGTCCGGGTCGAGCTCCAGGCCAACCGCGCCGGCTTCAACGCCACCTTCGAGGTCGTGGACCGAAGCGTCGCCGAGGCGTCGAGGAAGGCCGCCGACCAGGTCCGCGCCCTGTCACAGACCTTGGCCGCCTATGGCGTTGAAAAAGTCCGCGTCGAGACCAGCCTGACGACTCAGCCCCTCTACGATCAGTATCGCGACGAGAACGGGATCCTGCGCGACAACACCCGCGCCGACCGCATCGAACGCTATCAGGCCCAGGCCACCGTCAGCCTGTCGGTCCGCGACACGGCCCTGCTGGAGCGGATCTACGCGACCGTGGTCGCCTCCCAGCCCAACTCCATCAGCCAGGTCTATTTCAGCCTGGAGCCCGACAATGTCGCCAAGTCCAACCTCGCCCGCGAGGCCGTGCGCGACGCCGCCAACCGGGCGCGCGCGGCCGCCGAGAGCGCCGGCGCGACCCTCGGCTCGGTGCGGGTCATCGATCCGACCGGCCGCGCCTGCCAGACCGACGTCCTCGCCGGCTGGCCGTCCTATGGCTCGGGCGCGTCACAGGCCACGACGGTGGACGAAATCGTCGTTACCGGCAGCCGAAACCGCGCCGAAATGGCCATGGCGCCG
This sequence comes from Brevundimonas sp. DC300-4, assembly GCF_049897365.1. Classification (NCBI taxonomy): domain Bacteria; kingdom Pseudomonadati; phylum Pseudomonadota; class Alphaproteobacteria; order Caulobacterales; family Caulobacteraceae; genus Brevundimonas; species Brevundimonas sp. DC300-4. Next base: position 156,347 of record NZ_JAFCWC010000005.1, on the reverse strand, counting down.
CCCCCGCCGCCACCCGCCCCCATGGCCGGCGGCGCGCCCAGCGAAGCCCAGATAGAGGCGGCGCGACTGGCGCTTCAGCCCCCGCTCCAGGTCCTGACCGACCAGGCCTGCGTGGTCTACGGCCTCAACTAGTGGCGGCGTTCGTCGTCGACCCGGCCTTCGCGGCCGGGTCCGTCTTCGCCGCCGACTGGCCCCTGTGTCATGTCCGGCTGCAGGACGACGCCCGTTTCCCATGGCTGATCCTGATCCCCCGGGTCGCGGGCGCGACCGAGCTGGAGCATCTCCCGGTCTCCGATCGCGCAGTCCTGATGGAGGAGACGATCCGGGCCGGCGCGATCGTCCGCGCCCTGGCCGGGGCGGCGGGAAAGCCCATCGCCAAGCTGAACGTCGCCGCCCTCGGCAACGTCACCGCCCAGCTGCACCTGCATGTCGTCGGCCGCCGCCGCGACGACGGCCTGTGGCCGGATCCTGTCTGGGGTCGGGGTCCGGCTGAACCCTACGATCCGGCCGCGAGAGCCCGCGCTCTCGGTCTGATCGATCTCGCATAAGATTTCCGTGCATCCCCGCGAAGGCGGGGACCCCGGTTTTGGCTGCACCTCGGTGCGCGGGATCACGGTCAACGCGCACCTGGCGCCCCCTGTTGCCCACAGCACTGGGTCCCCGCCTTCGCGGGGATGCACGGGGTTGGGCTGAATCAGCGAACGAGCGTAACGGGCCATTCGCGGTCGCCGCGCGCCAACACGCCGCTCCAGCCTTCGCCCGCAGACTGCAGCGACAGTCGTCCGCCGCCCATCTCCAGCACCAGAACGCCCGCCGACCGTTCCGCCGTCGTCAGGGGTCCGACCTCGGCCGTGGCGTCGGCGGTGCGATAGCCGCCCTCCAGCGGCCTGGTCTCGCCCTGGTCCATCAGGGACACGGTCATCAGCGTCCGCCCCTCGCCGTCCTTCAGCAGCCAGCGCCCGTCCAGCGGCCCCATGCGCGCGTCCATGCTGCGCTCGGCGTTGTTGACTCCAGCATCGTAGGCATTGTCCGCCCGCGAGGGCGCATGCTCGTAGCTGCGGCGGTAGGCCTCGACCGAGACCGGGGCCGTAATGACGCGAAGGCGGGTATCGCCCCCGCCGTCGCCTTCCTCCGTGACACGGCCGAAATTCGACGGTGGCTCGAAAGGTCGCACCACCGGCGCCTGATAGACCTGGGCCGTATAGGCCACGGGCGCCGACTGCCCCGTCACTGCAGCGGAGGAAACGGCGAGCGAAATCAGTGCGAAAACGACCATGGGGGGCAGCTTGTCGTCTCGCGGAGGCGATGGCCAGCGCCGACGTGCGACACGCGAAATCGTGATCGGCCCCCCGCAGTGCGGGATGAGGGTGCCGGCAAGCCCGTTTTGCACTGCACCCTCGCGTTGACACCGGCCTGCCACCGTCCGTAAAGCCAGTGCCACTCACGCTTGACGCCTGTTCCGTCTCAGTTTTTTGAGAACCATTCGCATGTCGAACCCTACCGGCGACGCGGCCGACGACCAGACCGGTCGCTTCGTCCCCCAGCCCAACGGCCGCCCACGTCCCCTGTCTCCGCATCTGCAGACCTGGCGCTGGCACATCACCATGACGGCCTCGATCCTATTCCGCGTCACCATCGGCGCGGCCAGCGTCGGCGCGATCTTCGTCGTCGCCTGGATCGCTGCCGCCGCCTTCGGACCGGAGGCCTATGCCGCCGCTCTCGATCTGGCGGGCTCGCCCCTGGGCCTGTTCGTCGGCTTCGGCCTGACGGTGGCGCTGGCCTCGCTCCTGCTGAACGGCGGTCGCCACCTGATCAACGACACCGGCGCCGGCCTGACGATCACGTCCGCCGACCGGCTGTCCTCGATCGCCGTCTACGGCCCCGTCCCCCTGGCCATCCTGTTCTGGGTCGCCCTGTTCGCCACCGGAAGGGTTTCGCTGTGAGCGCCCAGGCCCAGTACAAGAACGGCGTCCGGGTCTCCGAGCGCCACGGCGCCGGGGAATGGACCCTGGAAAAGATCCTGCTGGCCCTGATGATGCCGCTCGGCGTCTGGCTGCTGTCGACCGCCTTCACCCTGGCCGGCGCCGGATACGACGTCGTCCTCCAGTGGTTCGCCAGCCGGCTGAACGCAGGGCTGCTGATCGTCACGGCCCTGGTCTTCTTCGGTTTCGCCAGCCTGGCCTGGAAGGTGATCGTCGAGGACTACATCCACCGTCCGGGGAACAAGGCCCTGCTGCTGGGCCTGCTGAACCTGATCTTCCTCGCGCTGGCTGCCGCCAGCGTCTTCTTCATCGTGCGGCTGGCGCTGGGTTCGGCGCCGCTGCCGGCCGGTTTCGGGATCTGATCGAAAAAAAATGGCTGACTATCAAATCGTCGATCACGAATACGACGTCGTCGTCGTCGGCGCCGGGGGCTCGGGCCTACGCGCGGCCCTCGGGGCGGCGCAGCAGGGACTCAAGGTCGCCTGCGTCACCAAGGTCTTCCCGACCCGCTCCCACACCGTGGCGGCCCAGGGCGGCATCTCCGCCGCGCTCGGCAACATGGGCGAGGATTCCTGGAAGTGGCACATGTACGACACCGTCAAGGGGTCGGACTGGCTGGGTGACCAGGACGCCATCGAATATCTGGTCCGCGAGGCCCCCAAGGCCGTCTACGAACTGGAACACTGGGGCGTGCCCTTCTCGCGCACCGACGAAGGCAAGATCTATCAGCGCGCCTTCGGCGGCATGACGAAGAACTACGGCGAGGGCCCGGTCCAGCGGACCTGCGCCGCCGCCGACCGCACCGGACACGCCATCCTCCACACCCTCTACGGCCAGTCGGTGCGCCGCGAGGTCGAGTTCTTCATCGAGTATTTCGCCCTCGACCTGATCATGCAGGACGGCAAATGCACGGGCGTCACGGCCTGGAAGCTCGACGACGGCACCATCCACCAGTTCCGCGCCAAGCTCGTCATCCTGGCCACCGGCGGCTACGGCCGCGCCTATTTCTCGGCCACCTCGGCCCACACCTGCACGGGTGATGGGAATGCGATGGTCCTGCGCGCCGGCCTGCCGCTGCAGGACATGGAGTTCGTCCAGTTCCACCCGACCGGCATCTACGGCGCCGGCTGTCTGATCACCGAGGGCGCCCGGGGCGAGGGCGGTTACCTGACCAACTCCGAGGGCGAGCGGTTCATGGAACGCTACGCCCCGTCGGCCAAGGATCTGGCCTCACGCGACGTCGTCAGCCGCTCCATGACGATGGAGATCCGCGAGGGTCGCGGCGTCGGTCCGAACAAGGACCACATCAACCTGCACCTGGATCACCTCGACCCGGCGGTGCTGCACGAGCGCCTGCCGGGCATCTCCGAGAGCGCCAAGATCTTCGCCGGCGTCGATGTCACCAAGGAGCCGATCCCGGTCATCCCGACCGTCCACTACAATATGGGCGGCATCCCCACCAACTATCACGGCGAGGTCCTGACCAAGGTCGGCGACAACGCCGACACCGTGGTCCCGGGCCTGATGGCCGTGGGCGAGGCGGCCTGCGTCTCGGTCCACGGCGCCAACCGTCTGGGCTCCAACAGCCTGACCGACCTGGTCGTCTTCGGACGCGCCGCCGGCCTTCGGGCTGGTGAGGTGGTCGACAAGGCCGCCCCGGTCCCCGCTGCCCCGGCCTCGGCCACCGCCGGACATCTGGCCCGCCTCGACCGCTTCCGCTTCGCCAACGGCTCCCAGTCGACGGCGAAACTGCGCAACGAGATGCAGCACGCCATGCAGTCCGACGCGGCCGTGTTCCGCACCGGCGAGACCCTGGACGGAGGCGTCGCCAGGCTGCGCGACATCGCCGCCCGCTCGGCTGACATCAAGACCACCGATCGCGGCATGATCTGGAATACGGATCTGGTCGAGGCGCTGGAATACGACAACCTGATCGACCAGGCCCTGGTCACGATCGAGAGCGCGGCCAACCGCAAGGAAAGCCGGGGCGCCCACGCTCGCGAGGACTTCCCCGACCGTCACGACGACGAATGGATGAAGCACACCCTGGCCTGGAAGAGGCCCGGCGAGGACGTCGCGATCGACTACCGACCGGTCCACACCTACACGATGTCGTCCGACATCGAGTACATCAAGCCCAAGGCGAGGGTTTACTGAGATGGTTCAACTCACCCTCCCGCGCGGCTCCGCCCCGACCAAGGGCAAGGTCCACAAGGCTCCCAACGGCGCCAGGAACGTCAAGACCTACAAGGTCTATCGCTATGACCCCAACGTCGACGCCAACCCCTCGTGGGACGTCTTCGAGGTCTCGGCCGACGACCACGGCCCGATGCTGCTGGACGCCCTGATCCACATCAAGAACGAGATCGACCCGACCCTGTCGTTCCGGCGCTCGTGCCGCGAGGGCATCTGCGGCTCCTGCTCGATGAACATCGACGGCCGCAACACCCTGGCCTGCACCAAGGGCTGGGACGAATGCTCGTCCTCGACCATCGCCATCGGCCCCCTGCCGCACCAGGCCGTGATCAAGGATCTGGTGACGGACCTGACCCTGTTCTACGCCCAGTACGACTCGATCAAGCCCTACCTCCAGTCCGACGATCCGGATCCCACCACCGAGCGTCTGCAGTCGCCCGAGGACCGCGCGAAGCTCGACGGCCTCTACGAATGCATCCTGTGCGCCTGCTGCTCGACCTCCTGCCCCAGCTACTGGTGGAACCAGACCGAGTACCTGGGTCCCGCGGCCCTGCTTCAGTCCTATCGCTGGATCTCCGACAGCCGCGACGACAAGACCCAGGAGCGGCTCGACGACCTCGAGGACCCGTTCAAGCTCTACCGCTGCCACACGATCATGAACTGCGCCCAGGTCTGCCCCAAGGGCCTGAACCCGGCCAAGGCCATCGCCGAGACCAAGAAGCTGATGATCGCCCCGGGACGCAAGAAGCAGGCGGCCTGATCCTTGGCCAGAATTAGATACATCGAGCACGACGGCCGCGAACATGCCGTGGAGGTCAAGTCGGGCCTCTCCGTCATGGAGGGGGCGGTCCGCAACAGTGTGCCCGGCATTGACGCCGACTGCGGCGGGGCCTGCGCCTGCGCCACCTGCCACGTCTATGTCGACGAGGCCTGGCGCGAGGCGACCGGCAAGCCCTCGGCCATGGAAGAGTCGATGCTCGACTTCGCCGAGGCGGTGGAGCCCAACTCGCGCCTGTCGTGCCAGATCCGCGTCTCCGACGCCCTCGACGGCCTGATCGTGCGCCTGCCGGCCAACCAGCACTGACCCCAGAGTCTGGCATCGTCGAACCCCGGCTGATCCAGGCCGTGGACGATCTGATCCGCCGCCACGCGCGGCCGGGCCACCTCCCCCTGATCGCCATCGCGGGCGCCCAGGGGAGCGGCAAGAGCACCCTGGCGGCCGAGGCGGCGACGCGCCTGTCCTGCGCCGCCCTGTCCCTCGACGACGTCTATCTGACCCGCGCCGAGCGCGCCGACCTCGCCGCCCGCGTCCACCCCCTGTTCGCTGTCCGGGGTCCGCCCGGCACCCATGACCTCGACCTGCTGGATCAGACCCTGGCCCGCCTGCGCGCCGCCGGGCCAGGGGACAGCACGGCGATTCCCGCCTTCGACAAGCTCGCGGACGACCGCCGGGCCGAGGCGGACTGGCCCGTCTTCACCGGCCGGGCCCGCGCTGTCCTGCTGGAAGGCTGGTGCCTCGGCGCGACGCCTCAGGACGAGCCCGAACTGGCCGTCCCGATCAATGACCTCGAGCGGATCGACGACCCGGACGCCGTCTGGCGCCGCGCGATCAACCATTCACTGGCGACCCGTTACGCCCGCCTGTTCGCCACCTTCGACGCCCTGCTGTTCCTCAAGGCCCCGACCTTCGACCGCATCCTCGACTGGCGGGTCGAACAGGAGGCGGGATTGCTCGGCATCCGTCCTGCCGCCGTGCCAGAGGCCCGCCGCACCGAACTGGCCCGCTTCATCCAGGCCTTCGAGCGCATCACCCGCCATATGCTGGCCGGCGGCGTCACGGCGGACAGCGTCATCGAACTGGACGAAGACCGCGCCGTGCTTCACATCCGGGACCATGGCGGCACCTGAAGCGCCCGCCGCGCGTTGAGTACCGTGGCCTTGACCCAACCCATCGACCGTCGCCTCCAGCCCCGCTCGCCCACGAACGCGCGCGCCGTCCTGGTCGCGCCCGGGATCGAGATGGCCTGCGTGATTGTCGACACCTCGGCGGGCGGCCTCAAGGTCCGAACCGACCGTCAGCTTTCCCTGCCCGCCCGCGTCACCATTGTGGACGTTGCGGCGGGCCTCGCCACCGAGGCGGACGTCGCCTGGCGCAAGGGCGCGGAGGCCGGGCTCACGCTCAAGGGCCAGTCCGCCCTGCGCGGCCTCGTTCCCTCCCGCCTGCTCCCCGCCCGCGAAGCGTGGATCCGCGCCGGCGGGCGCTGACACTCGCCCGGCGGCGCTCAACATTGGCGATCCGTATAGTCGGAGACATGCGGCTCCAAACCGTCGATCACTAGAAACAGGGCTCCAACCACAGGAAGCCCTCACATGAAAACGACCGTTCGCAAATTCCTCCCCGTCGCCTTCGGCGCCCTGGTCCTGACCGCCGTCGGCGGCGCAGCCTTCGCCGCCGTCCAGTATGGAGACGAGGCGGAAGAGGTCGCTGCAGCCCGCGCCGCGCCGATCTCCCTGTCCCAGGCCGTTACCGCCGCCGAGACCGCAGCGGTCGGCAAGGCGATCGAGGCGACCCTCGAAATCGACCACACCGGCGCCTACTACGAGGTCTCGGTCGCCACCGAGGTCGACCTGAAGGACGTCATCGTCAGCGCGACCGATGGACGGGTGCTGCAGATCGCCATAGACCGCGACTGAGCATGATGGGCGCGTCACGCCGTTTCGACGGGATTCAGACATGAAGGTTCTCGTCGTCGAGGACGACCCCCGCATCGCCGACTACGTCTGCGATGGCCTGCGTCAGCAGGGTCATGTGGTGGATCACGCCGGCAACGGACGTGACGCGCTCTTTCTCGCGCTCGAGCCGGGACATGACGTCCTGGTGGTCGACCGGATGCTGCCGGGCATGGATGGCCTGGCGGTCGTCCGCGCCCTGCGCGCCTCCGGGTCCGGGGTCCCCATCCTCTTGCTGACCGCCTTGGGCGGCATCGACGATCGGGTGGAGGGCTTGAACGCCGGGGCTGACGACTATCTGGTCAAACCGTTCGCCTTCTCCGAACTGTCGGCGCGCCTCGCCGCCCTCGCCCGCCGCCCGGCCATCTCGGCCCGGCAGCACGAGACGACGCTGAAGGTCGGAACGCTGGAAATGGACCTGCTGCGACGGGCCGTCACGCGCGAGGGACGCCCCATCGAACTTCAGCCGCGCGAGTTCCGCCTCCTGGAGGTGCTGATGCGCCATGCCGGAGAGGTCGTGACCCGCACCATGCTTCTGGAACAGGTGTGGGAATTCCATTTCGACCCCCGAACGAACATCGTCGAGACCCATGTCAGCCGCCTTCGCGGCAAGATCGACCGCGAGTTCGGAGCTCCGATGCTGCACACTGTCCGCGGCGCGGGATACAGCCTGCGTGGCTAGGTCACGCCTGCTCAGCTCCGCGGCGTTCCGGCTGGCGGCCGTCTATGCCGTCATCTTCGCGGTGTCCGCCGCTGGTCTGCTCAGCGCCGTCTATGTCCTGGTCACCCGGTATGACGAGGCGCGCCATCGCCAGATCGTCCACACCCAGTCGGTCAACCTGCTGCGCGAGGCTGACGAAGACGGGCTGGGGGAAATTCTCGAACACCTGTCGGCCCAGGACGCGGACGATCAGGACCGACCCGACAGTTTCCTTCTGATCGGGCCCGACGGCCGGGTCATGGCCGGTGACGAACGCCTCGCCGACACGCCGCTCGGCCTCTCTGACATCACCCTGATCCAGTCGAACGGCGCCCCCCTGCCGATGATGGCGGTCCGGGCCAATGTGCAGGGCGGTGTCCTGGTCGTGGCCAGCGACACAGCGGACCTGCTCACCCTGCAGCGCGAGATGCGGTGGTCGTTCGCCTGGGCGGGCGGCCTGACCGCGATCCTGGCGATCCTGGGCGGGGCGGCCACCAGTATTCTGTTCCGCAGCCGGATCGGCATGGTCACGCGCACGACGCGACGGATCGTGGGCGGCGAACTGTCCGAGCGGGTATCGGTGTCGCCCAACGACGACGAGTTCGACCGCCTCGCCATGGATGTGAACGCCATGCTGGACCGGATCGAGAGCCTGATGGAGGGCCTGCGGCAGGTCTCCAACGACATCGCGCACGACCTGCGCACGACCCTGACCCGCCTGCGCCAGCGGCTGGAGACCGTGCGCAACGGACCTCAGGCCATCGCCCTCTATCAGTCCGCGCTGGACGCCGCGGTCGAGGACACCGACGAGATCCTCGCCACCTTCGCCGCCCTGCTGCGCATCGCCCAGATCGAGGCCGGCGCCCGCAAGGCCGGGTTCCAGCGTGTCGACCTCAGTCGCATCGTGGCCAATGTCGCGGAGGCCTTCACCCCTTCCGCCGAGGATCAGGGCCGCCGCCTGACCGCGCGCATTGAACCGGATCGGTCGGTCTCCGGCGACCCGGAGCTGCTGACCCAGCTGATCTCCAACCTGATCGAGAACGCCCTGAGCCACACGCCGGAGGGCACGCCGATCGAGGTCGCCCTGACGTCCCTGGGCGATCGCGTCGACGTCGTGGTCTCTGATCGCGGACCGGGCGTGCCCGAGGCGGCGCGCGACAAGGTCTTCCGTCGCTTCTATCGGGGCGACGCCAGCCGGACGTCGCAGGGCAATGGCCTGGGTCTGGCCCTGGTCGCCGCCATCGCCGACCTTCACGGCATGAGCATCGCTCTGGGGGATGCGCAGCCCGGCCTGACCGTGCGCCTGTCGCTGCGTCGCGCGCCGGAGGCGGCTCTCTAGTCGATCCTCGGCATCGTCCCGGCGTTGATCGCGATCCGCCCGATCAACCCCTTCACGATCAGGTCCAGCGGCTGGCCCTCGCGATAGTCGGCGGCGGCGACGAAATTGACCCGGTCCTCAGAGATCAACGAATAGATCTTCTTCTGATCCTTCTCCGAGTTCCGGGGATCATAGACGGCGATCGAGAAGCCGCCCTTGGTGTGCATCATCTTCATGGTCGGCACGTCGGTGTCGCCGTCGCCGAGGAAGATCATCCGCTCGAACGGAATGGCCCGGTCCTCGTCGGCAGTGAACCGGTTGATCCGCTCGTGGTCCCAGTGGTTCAGGACGCCCTTGTTGATGCGGAACAGATACTGGGTCTTGGTCGTGTAATTGACCCCCACCGCCGGCCAGATCGCCACCCCGTGGTCGTCATAGGCGAATTTCGACGCGAAGACGTGGTGGAAGGCGTCGCGGATCGGACAGCCGTCGATCATCTCCTCCAGACCCGCCGAGATGATGTAGTGTTCGATCTCCAGCCCGTATTTCGCGCCGATGGCGTCAATCCGCTCGAACCAGCCCTTGCCGGTCAGGTCCGACTTCAGCCCGTCGAACAGCTTCACGTCCTGGCCGTGCTCGGCAAGCAGCTTTTTGGTGATCGGCTGGTCGCTGTGCCGCGCCCGCTGCAGCATCAGCTGCATGTACATCAGGATGTTGTCGCCATCGGCCGACTTGGTCAGCCGGTCCGCCTCGCCCCAGAAGTCGCCGATCCCCATCCCCACCGAGGGAATGAAAGTGACCTCCTGCATATTCCCCCGCGCCAGGGTCCCGTCGAAATCATAGATCAGGGCGGTCTTGAGGAGCTTCGTCATGCCCGGTCCTTTATTCCGCCGCCTATCACCGCGCCAGCGGGGGCGAAGATGACCAATCCTTAAATAGCCATCCCTGCGACCTCTGTCATAGTCAGGTGTCGCTACGGAGCTTCCCATGTCGCCGAAGACGCTTTCCGTCCGCCCCCTGACCACCGCTGGGATCGTCGCCACCCTCCTGTGCGGCGTGGCGATCCACGCTTCCGCCCAGACGTCCCGACCAGAGCCCGCGACCTTGCCGGCCTCCGGAGCATGGGTGTTGGACGCCGCGCGCACCGGGGATGTCCGCGCAGCCGAGGTCTTCATCGCCCACGGTGCCGACGTCGATGCGGGCCGCGAGCACGACGGCACGCCACTGATCATGGCCGCCCGCAACGGCGACCTGACCATGGCCCGCTTTTTGATCGAACATGGCGCCGAGATCGACCGTCCAATGAAGGGCGATGGCAACCCCCTGATCGCCGCTGCGGCCAGCGGCCATATCGAGATGGCGGACTATCTGATCGGCCTCGGCGCCGACGTGAACGCGATTGTCCCGGACGACGAGACGCCCCTGATCAACGCCGCCCGCGAGGGTCATCTGTCGGTCGTCCAGCGGCTCGTCGCGGCCGGCGCCGACGTCAACCTGGCGGTGCCGGTCACTCTCGCTTCGGGTGGCACGGAAGTCCGATCGCCGATCAGCCAGGCGCGCCGCTATCGACACGCCGATGTCGCTGCCTGGCTGATCGACCACGGCGCCCGCAGCTAGGGCGGTCTACCCCAGCGCCAGTTCCGGCGCCGCAGCCCCGCTGTCGGCCTCCAGCGGCAGGTGCAGGATGAAGGCCGCGCCCTTGCCGGGTTCGCTTTCCACCTCGGCCCAGCCGCCGTGCAGTTCAACCAGGGCCTTGACCAAGGCCAGCCCCACGCCCGGCCCGCCGCGCTCGCGCTTCACGAACCGGTCGAAGACATGCGCCTGCAGATGATAGGGGATGCCCCGGCCGGTGTCCTCGACCCGGATGCGCAGCTCGCTTGAGTTGGCCTCGGCCCGCAGGGACACCGACCCGCCCTCCGACACCGAGCGCCCGGCATTGTCCAGCAGATGATCGACGGCCTGGGCCAGCCGCCGCGCATCGGCCCGGATGGCCGGCAGGTTGGCGGCGGCGACGGCCTTCAGTGTCGCGCCGCGTCCCTCGATCCTCGGCCGATGCTTCTCGACGGCGGCGGCGAACAGGTCACGGATGCGCACGTCGCCGAGCGACAGCTCCATTTCGCCCGCGTCGATCTGGGCCATGTCGAGCACATCGTCGATGGAGTGGGTCAGTTGGCCGGCGGCGACGCGGATGGCCCCCGCGTACTGGCGGCTACGGTCGGGCAGATCGCCCATCGTCTCCAGCAGTTCGGAATAGCCGACGATCGTGGTCAGCGGCGTCCGCAGCTCATAGCTGACCGAGCCCACGAACTCGCGCTTCAGCGCCTGGCTTTCCTTCAGGGCCGCCTCGCGCTGGGCCAGGGCCTGTTCCAGCTCGCGCCGCGCCGTCACGTCGGAGAAGGCCACCAGGGTCGCGCCGTCGGGCAGGGGCCGGGTCTGCCAGGCCGCCGTCCGCCCGTCGGTCGTGCGCCCCTCGCCCGAGACGGCGATGCGGCTCTCGGGATCGGGATCGGCCACCCGCGCCTTCAGCCCCAGCCAAAGGGCCGCGTCGGGCAGGGCCGTCTTGCACAGCTCGGCGATGGCATCGAACTCCCCCGCCTCCTCCAGCTGTTCGGCCGACAGGCTCCAGAAGGTCTCGAACGCCTCGTTGTGCAGCCGCAGCCGCCCGTCCGAGCCGAACACGGCGACCGCGTCGTTGAGCTTGTCGAGCGTCGCCGTCTGCACCTGAAGCTGGGCGTTGAACCGGCTGCGCAGGCTCAGTTCGCCCGTGATGTCCGAGAACAGCAGCAATATGCCGCCCAGGGGATGGGGCTGGCGCACCAGCCTCAGGGTCCGCCCGTCGGGCAGGGACCAGCTGTCGTCGGCCGCTGCTTCGGTGGCCTCGTAGAACTCCAGCTCGCGCGCCTTCCAGCCCGCATAATCGATGACCTCGGGCAGCATCCGGCGCTGACGCAGCCGGTCCAGCAACTCGGCGTGCGTCGGCCGTTCGTTCAGCCAGGCCGGATCGAGGTTGAACAGCACCTGGAAGGCGATGTTGTGGAAGGCCAGTTTCTTGGACGGCCCGAAGATGGCCACCGCATCGGCCAGATGGTTGAGGGTCTCGTCGTGGGCCGTAACGTGACGACGCAGGGTATCGCGCGTCTCCTCGGCCTCGGTCATGTCGATGGCGAAGACCAGCACCGGCCCGCCCGGCCCGGCCGCGCCGCCCGAGAACAGGGGCTCGGCCAGGATCTTCCAGGCCCGGCGACGTCCGTCTCCGGCGGTCCAGCGGAAACCTTCCTGATGCGTCCCGACCCGCGCGGCCTCGGCCGCCAGCTGGTCGGCGCCGCGGTCGAAACTGGCCCGGGCCTCGCGCGCCGCCTCGACCGTTCCGCACTTCACCTCGGCCAGCCACGCCTTGTTGGCCCAGACCAGACGGCCGTCGTGATCCACGACCCAGGTCGGCGAGGGCGAGGCGTCGGCGATCAGCCCGGCCCCGAACCCGTGCTCGCCGGCGCCCTCGCCCGGCCCACCCTGGATGTCCACCTGCGAGACGCTCCGCACCACCGGCGACAGCCTCAGCCAGGCGGTGCCGTTGACGGCGCTGCCCTCGATCTTCCAGGCGTCGCCGTCGTGCGCCTCGAACGGGGTCCCGTCGGCCAGAAGGGCGTCGATCGCCTCGGGCAGGCCCGCATGCAGGGCCTCGGCCAGGGCCGCGCCCGGCGACCCCTGGACGTCCTTCGCAAAGGCCAGCCGCACCGCCTCGATGGACTCGTCCCGCCCCAGCAACAGCGGCGGCTCGCCCGGCGTAAGCCCGATGCGCACGTCGTCGAAGGCGGTCAGGGCGCCGTCGTGCTGCGCCCGGCTCACCGCCGTCGCGACCCGTTCCCGCTCAATCATGGATTCGCGCGCGGCCACGGCCCGGCGCAGACGCCACGCCCAGACGCTGATCGACAGGGCCAGCCCCGCCGCTCCCGCCGCCGCCGCAAAGGCGATATCGGCCTCCGCCATACCCGTTCACCCGCTGGATCGAATCGCGACCATAGCCGAAGCCGCGCCGGGCGCGAATGGATGGTTAACAAGTAGTCGGGGCGTGCGCGACGGTGAGTCCCTTGCGCCACGGTGGCGCTGCCCCGGACGAGCGCCTAACTCCCCCGCCATGACCTGGAACGACCAAGCGGCCCCTTCGCTCGACGACTTCGCCCGGCTGGCGCGCCAGGCCTTCGACGCCCTGCCGGAGCCGTTCAGGTCCGCCGCCGGGGATGTGGTCATCCGCGTCGACGATTTCGCCGACGAGGAGACCCTGGCTGCGGTCGATCTCGAGGACCCGTTCGACCTGACTGGCCTCTATCACGGCGTCCATATCGGCGAGCGCGAAGGCTTCGGCCCTGCGCCCGAGCCGTCGCGCGTCTTCCTCTACCGCCGCCCGATCCTCGACGAATGGTGCGAGCGCGGCGACGTCGGCCTCGCCGAGATCATCGCCCACGTCCTCATCCACGAGATCGGCCACCACATGGGCCTCGACGACGACGACATCGACGGCATCGAGGCCGAGGATTGATGATGCTTCCTTCTCCCCCTGCGGGAGAAGGTGGCCGAAGCGGAGCGGAGGTCGGATGAGGGGTCACGCTGACCTCGCCAATTTACCGTCTGCCCCCTAACTCCACCCGCCGGCGAGACCCCTCATCCGTCAGCCTTCGGCTGCCACCTTCTCCCGCAAGGGGAGAAGGGAAACTCAAGCCGCCTTCTTCTTCCCCGGAGCCTTCTTCTTCGCCGGCGGATTCTTCGCCGCGACTCCCCCCGCCGACCCCTTCAGACTGTTCCGCAGCGCCGCCATCAGGTCCACGACATTGGTGTCGTCCGGTTCCGGCGCCTCGACCACGCCCTGACCCGCCTGTTTGGCCTTGATCATCGCCTTCAGCGCCTCGTCGTAGCGGTCCTTGAACAGCGTGGGATCAAAGTCAGCATCCTTCTGGCTGATGATCCGCGCGGCGATATCGACCATGTCGGCATCCGCCTTCATCGTCGGGATGTCGTCGAAATAGTCCTCGGCGTCGCGCACCTCGTCGTGCGCCCGCAGCGTCCAGGCCACCAGCCCCTTGCCCCGGACCTCCAAGGCGATGCGCCGCTCGCGGTTCCTGAGCACCAGCGAGCCGATGGCGATCTTGTTCTGCTTGGCCATCGCCTCGCGGATGACGGCAAAGGCCTCGGCCCCCACCCCCTTGTCGGGCACGACATAGAGGGGGTCGGCCCAGTACAGCCGGTCGATATCGTCGGCGTCGACGAACTGGTCGATGTCGATGGTCCGCGTCGAGTCCAGCTTCACCTTGTCGAAATCGGCGGTGTCGAACAGGACGTATTCGTCCTTCGACACCTCATAGCCCTTGACCAGATCCGACCGCTCGACCGGCCCCGTATCGGGGTCCGTCGCGACCATGCGGATGCGATTGTTGGTCTTCGGATTGATCAGGTGGAACGAGACGTCGTTCGTCCTGGTCGTCGCCGCATAGAGCGCCACTGGACAGGTGACGAGCGACAGCTTCAGATGGCCTTGCCAGGTGGGGCGTGCGGGCATGGGACGACTCCTCGGGACCGAGTCGAATGCTTGTCCCGCCGGTTGGTTCAGCGGCTCAACCCGGTGCGTGGTCGAGGCGTCCCGGACCCCTCCTCTTCCCGGTCACCCACGGGCGTGCATCGAGCGCGATGATCCGGCGGTTCCGGCGTCAGCAGGCGACGGGCGAAGGTCGCCTTCCCGGCCCGCTCTCGACTGGGGATCCCGACCCAAAGCGCACCTTACCAGGTAACGCTTTGTTCGGTATCGGGCATTAACCCTGAGCGTTCACAGGGATTTGGCGATGGCAAAGAGCGAAGCGTTCGACCGGCTGACCGAACTTGCGGCGGCACTGTTCGGCGCGCCTATCGCTCTGATCACTGTGCTGGATCAGGACCGGCAATGGTTTCGTTCGAACCGGGGCTATGACGCAGATCAGACGACGCGGGACGAATCCTTCTGCGCCCACATGGTTGGCGGGCCGGCAGGATCGACGATGGTGGTCGAGGACGCCACGCTTGATCCCCGGTTTCAGGACAACGGTCTGGTTACGCGCGATGGCGTGCGGTTCTATGCCGGGGCGGTCATAACAACCGTTGATGGAGCGCAGGACGGCGCGGTCTGTGTGATCGACACTGTGGCCCGGCCCGCACCCACCGCCGCCCAGATGGATAGTCTGGTGCTTCTGGCAGGGCTGGCAGGTCACGAGATCGACAAGGCCCGATTGATGCGCCGCCAAAGTGAACAGACCGCCAAGCTTGAGATGGCTGAGGCGATGTCCGGGGTCGGTCATTGGCGATACGACGTCGCGACGCGGGCGATTGAATGGTCGGACGAAGTGTTCCGCATCCACGGGCTGGAGCCTGGTTCGGTCGATCCAACGTTCCAAGCCATGAGCCCCCAGTATCACCCGGAGGACCGGGCGAAAGTCTGGGCTCTGATCGAGCGGGCCCTGGTTAACGGGGAGGGCTATGACACGCTCCTGCGTATAGACCGCGTCGGCGAGCAGCGCGTTACGCGGACCCAGGCCAAGGTTGAGCTGGACCATGAGGGCCAGGTCATCGCTCTGTTCGGCGTCTTTCAGGACATCACTGAGTCAGTGCGCGGACAAGAGCGTATCGAGGCGAGCGAAAACCTGTTTCGACTGATGAGCGAGACCGCCACCGACATCGTCGCGCGATACGCGGCAGACGGATCGTTCTTGTCTGTGTCGCCGTCGGTTGAAGCCATCCTCGGTCGCACACCCGAAGAAATGATCGGCCGGAAATGGGGCGACTTTACCGTCCCCGAAGACCTTCCCACCGTGTGTGCCAAGGTGAAGGCCTATCTCGAAGCGGGTTCAGGGGCGGAGGTCACGCGCTACGAATACCGGGCCCTCAAGGCCGATGGAACGATCGTCTGGCTGGAGGCGTCGCCGCGTGCCTTGCGCGACGCTGACGGACGGGTTTTTGAAATGCAGGACCATGTCCGCGACATCACCGCCAGGAAGGTCGTTGAAGGCGAGCAGGCCGAGTTGGTCGAGACTCTGAGGCTTGCGGAAAACCTGGCGGGTCTGGGCTCATGGAAGCTGAACGCTGTGTCCGGGCACGTCCGATGGTCGGAGCAGGTCTATCGGATCCATGGCGTGACGCCCGAGGCCTTTGACCCCAACCTCGACGATGCGGTCGGGTTCTATCATCCGGACGACCAGCAGGCCGTCCGTGACTGGTGTGCCAAGGCGATGGAGACAGGCGAAGCCGGGGAGTTCCAACTGCGACTGATGCGTTCGGACGGCGAGGAACGCACTGTGATTTCCCAATGCCGGCCCGAACGCGGGCCGGACGGAACCACAACCGCACTCTATGGCGTCTTCCAGGACGTGACCGAGCGGGTTCAGGCGGAAGAGACGATCAAGTCCAGCGAAGCGCGCTATCGGCTACTGGCGGACAACTCAACCGACATCATCGCAACCTACGGAATAGACGGGGTATTCCGCTATCTGTCTCCTGCGATCGAGGGGCCGATGGGCTACCGGCCTGAAGAGCTGGTGGGTCAACCGTGCGGCTATTTCATGCATCCCGAAGACGTAGACCGGGTTCAGGCTGTATTTGCCGACTACGCGCGGAGCGGGCCCGGAACGCCGTCGCCTCGCGTGCCTTATCGCGGTGTTCGTAAGGACGGATCGTTTGTCTGGCTCGAGGCCCACCCCAAGGTGATCCGTAATGCGAAAGGGCAGCCCTTCGAGTTTCAGGACGTGGTCCGCGATATCACGGAGACCAAAGCGCTGGAGGAGGCGTTGATCGAGGCGCGTGACGTTGCGGAGGCGGGCGCCAGGGCCAAGTCCGAATTCCTGGCCAATATGAGCCATGAGCTGCGCACGCCCCTGACCAGCGTGATCGGGTTTTCGGGGCTGCTGAAAGGCAGCCAGAGCCTGCCGGACGCCGAGCGGCGCTTCGCGGACCGGATCGCGACGTCGTCGGAAGCGCTGCTGAGCGTGATCAATGACATTCTGGACTATTCAAAATTGGAAGCAGACGCTGTGGGGCTGGATCCCATGCCGTTCGATCCGAAGGCCATGGCTGAGGGGGCAGCGGGGATCGTTGAGGCGCAGTGCGTGGCCAAGGGACTGGCGCTGGATATCGAAATAGAGCCCGGACTGCCCGAAGCCCTGATGGGCGATGAGGGGCGGTTGCGACAGGTTATGCTGAACTTCCTGTCCAATGCGGTGAAGTTCACCGGGCATGGCCGGGTTCTACTGAACATGGGCTGGGCCGACGGGCGGTTGCGGATCGCGGTGACCGACAGCGGGATTGGCATTGCGGCCGACAAGATCGACGCGCTGTTCGACCGCTTTACCCAGGCCGATGCCTCGACCACGCGGGTCTATGGCGGGACCGGATTAGGCCTGGCTATTTCGCGCCGCCTGATCGAACTGATGGGTGGGGAGATCGGAGCGGACAGCCGGCCGGGTCACGGTTCTACCTTCTGGCTGGAAGTGCCGCTGGACGTGGCGCGGACCAGTGCGACCGCCGACGCCCAGACCCTGGCGGAGGTACCATCGGGCTCCCGGATCCTTATGGCGGACGACGCAGCCGCCAATCGCGAACTGGTGCGGGCCATCCTGGGCAGCTGGGACATCGTGCTGGAGACGGTCGACGACGGCGCAGCGGCGGTCCAGGCTGCTGCGAGCGGCGACTATGACCTGATCCTGATGGACGTGCACATGCCGGTCATGGATGGGCTGGACGCCACCCGGGCCATTCGTGCGATGTCGGGGCAAGTGTCGCGCACGCCGATCCTTGCCTTGACGGCCAATGTTCAGCCTGAGCAGGTCGCAGCCTGTCGTGCGGCGGGGATGGATGGCCATGTCGGCAAGCCGATCCAGATCCACGATCTGATGGCGACCATTGCCAAACAGTTGACCGCTTCGAACGTCGAACCTTCCAACGTCGAAGCCGCCGCATGAAACACGCTGTTCTGATCGCTGAAGACGACCCGACAATCGGCGAGATGATGGACATCATTCTCACCCAGGCCGGGTTCGAGGTGTCGCTGGTCAACAACGGCGAGGCGGCTATCGACCTGTTGAAGCGGTCACGATTCTCGCTCGTGCTGCTGGATGTCCACATGCCGCGTGTAGATGGACTGGATGTCCTGAAGGCCATGGGGCGGATGGCGTGGTTTCCGCCGGTGTTGATTGTCAGCGCCAACCGATTGAGCGAGACGATCCGCGAAGCGGCAGCGCTGGGGTGCTCGGGCTACCTGGCCAAGCCGTTCACGCCGGACGGGCTGTTGCAACGGGTCCGCATGGTGATGGCTGGGCGAAAGCGGGCGAATGTCCTCCTTCTTTGACGCCGCTCCATACCGGCAAGTCGAGCAGGTCTTGGTAGCGCGCTTCGCGTTCGAGCGACCGTCGCCATGGCAAGATCGAGAAGTCGTCGCGTAGGGCGATCCCGACGCGAAAGACTGGAGATGGCAGCAAGGGCGGGCGCGAGGCGTTCAATGACGGCGAGCGCCTGATGGGCATCGATGTCGCACCCGGATGACATTGCGGACCGTCCTCCCATATCCGCACCATGCGGACGCGGTTAATCTATTGCGGGGGGCAGGGGCGGTGACAGGTTATGGCTCTGGCGTGAATTCCCGGCCCGATCCGGTGATGCCCGGTCAGGAAAGCGTGTGGGCCTATCCACGCCCGGCGATCGCCCAGCCGAGCGGTGCGCATGTTCTGATCGTCCACGCGGGCGTCATCGTGGCCGACACCCGCTCTGCGGTGCGAACGTTGGAGACGAGTCATCCGCCCAGCTACTATATTCCGCCCTCGGACATAGCGCCCGGGCTGCTGCGTCGCGCCCGCGGCGGCTCGTTCTGCGAGTGGAAGGGCGACGCGACCTACTGGGACGTCGTGATCGGCGCCCAGATCCTGCCGCGCGTCGGCTGGAGCTATCCGCAGCCGACGCCTCCGTTTGAAGGTTTGCGGGACCATATCGCCTTCTATGCCGGCCCCTTCGATCGCTGCAGCGTCGACGACGAGACAGTCGAGCCCCAGGTCGGCGGGTTCTACGGCGGCTGGATCACCTCGCGTCTGGCCGGACCGTTCAAAGGCGGCCCCGGGACCCTGACGTGGTGAGAGCGTGAGCCGGGACACGGGCTCATCCCCCGGACGGTCGGTGCCGCGCGGGCGCCTGTCGCGGCTGAGCCAGTTCGGTCGGCTGGCGGGATCCGTCGCCGGAGGCATGGTGGCGGAGGGCGCGCGACGGCTCGCGGAGGGCGAGCGCCCGCAGCTGCGAGACCTGCTCCTGACGCCGTCGAACGTCGGACGGATCGCCGACCGCCTGTCCCATCTGAGGGGTGCGGCCATGAAGCTGGGCCAGATCATTTCGATGGACGCCGGGGACCTGCTGCCTGCGGAGCTGACCGCCATCATGGCGCGGTTGCGCGACAGCGCCCACCACATGCCCCCGGCCCAGCTGCAGAAGGTTCTGGTGCGCGAGTGGGGCCCGGACTGGCGAAACCGGTTCCAGCGGTTCGACCTGCATCCGATTGCTGCGGCGTCGATCGGCCAGGTTCACCGCGCCATCACCCGCGACGGCCGCGAACTGGCGATCAAGGTGCAGTACCCCGGAGTCAGCGAAAGCATCGTGTCCGATGTCGACAACGTTGCCACCTTGCTGAGGATGTCCGGTGCCCTGCCCAGGGGCCTCGACATCGCGCCGCTCCTTGCCGAGGCCAAGCGCCAGCTTGCCGAAGAGGCCGATTACGAGCGTGAAGGCGAACAGATGATGCTGTTCGAGCGCCTGCTGGCCGATACCCCTGAGGTCATCGTGCCCACCCTGGATCAACAGCTGACGACGTCCCGGGTTCTGGCGATGACCTTCCTGTCGGGCCTTCCGATCGAGACGCTCGAGACCGCCCCCCAGGCGGCGCGCGATGCGGCCGTTCGTACGCTCATGACCCTGGTGCTGCGCGAGCTGTTCCAGTTCGGCGTCATGCAGACCGATCCGAACTTCGCCAACTACCGCGTCCAGCCCGATAGCGGCCGGCTGGTCCTGCTCGATTTCGGCGCAGCACGCCCGGTGCAGCCGGCCACAGCCCTGGGGTACCGCCAGCTCTTGCACGCAGGTCTGTCCGGCGACCGGATGGCCGCGCGGGCTGCAGCGCTCTCGGCGGGCTTCATCGGCCCGGCCGCGGTCGCCCGACATAGCGGGCGCGTCGACGCCATGATCGATGTGATCCTCGGCGAGCTTCAGCGCCCCGGTCCGTTCGACTTCGGCGATCGCCGCTTCGTGGCGGCCTTGCGCGAACCGGGTCTGGAGATCGCGGCGGACAGTGCTGCATGGCATCTGCCGCCTTCGGACATCCTGTTCGTCCAGCGAAAGATCAGCGGCACCGCCCTGCTGGCGGCCAGGCTGAAAGCCCGGATCGATCTCAGGGCACTTGTCCAGCCCTGGCTCTAGAGGTGAGCTCTCAATGGGTTGTCCATCCGGTCCGGGCCGAGGAAGCGGGAATTGCAGACTTCAGACCCTGCCTCGGAGGAGGGCCGAATGAACGTGCATCAGAATGCCCGGCTGACGCCCCATAGTCGAGCCTATCTGGTCCGGCACGGCTGGAGGTGGTCGGTTACACCCTGACCGACAGCGGCCGCAAAACGTGTAAGCACAATTTCCTGTTGAGCCGCCAAGGCCAGCACAAGGTGCTGACCTTGCGCAAGAAAATGATGGACGAAGGCGTCGTCGCCTCGGAATTTGAGGTCTGATGAGCGCCGACCGCTCATCGGCTGCGGCCTAGTTGCGCGGGCGTTGCGCCAAGGTCCCCGCCGGGGTCGCGGCCACGCCCGGCTCGCGCGCGGCCCAGCCCGACAACCCCCCATAGTAGCCGCTCGCTACAGCTGACTTGCCGTCGGCGGACACCGTGAGGTCCACGCTGATGGCGCGGGACAATCTGGCGACATTGCCTGGCATCGCCGTGCATTGCACCCATCGGCCCCAGCCCGAGCTTCCATGCGCCAGCGGCACGCCGGTCACCTGGGCGGGAAAGGGAGCCGGCGCGAAGGCGAAGAAGACCAATCCCCTCTGTACCTGGGGGTCGGCCCCCGACCCGTCCCGGAAGTCCATGACGCCGGTCACGATCTGGCCGGGCGAGCCTCCCGAGAGATGGTAGAGCCAGCGGCCGCCCGCGAGTTGCTCGCACGGTCCCGCGAAGGCTGGCGCCGCGACCAGCAGCGTGGCGGTGGAGGCCAGGACGGCGAAAACTCTGGACATGACAGGGGCTTCCCGGTCCGGACTGCGCGCGAGCCAGAAGGCCAGGCGACCGGACAGCATCAAAGACAGGGCAGCTTTTATGATGGTTCGTCAATCGACGTCGGATGAACGGTCGATCCCGGACGACTCACCCGCCTCGCTGCGGGACGCCCTGATGGCGCAGGGTGATGAGCGCGGCGCGATCCGAAAAATCCGCGCCGCCGCCGACCGTGCCCCGCAGTGGGGCGCGCTGCATCTGGCCCGGGGCCGGGCGCTGGAGGCGGACGGGAAGCGGGACGAGGCCCGCGAGAAATACACCGAGGCCGCCCGCATGAACCTGGCCGCCGCAGACAGGGCCGAGATGGTGCGACGGATGGCGGCGGTCAATCGGGGGTCCTGAGACCGGCTGCTGTAATGTCCGCCACCCACCCCAGGCGGCGGTTCGGGAGGTCTGATCTCAGGCCTGACGGTCAATGTCTGATTTTCGGCCTGACGCTTATGTCGTGCTCCGACCCGTTGCGGACATCCACGCGGTCGATCAAGACATCGTCGGCAAGCGCTCTGACGGCGGCTTGTCGTGATCGGAAGTAGCGAATGGGCGGTTCGAAGAAACCTCACTTCGGGATTGATGCCCCGGATCTTGTCCGCGCGTTCTTGCTGGCAGGCATGGCGCTGGCTTCGGCCAGCGTAGGCATCTTCGTCTTTGCGCCCCCGGTTCTGGGAGTTTGGATCGGCATCATCGTTCTGATCCCCGCAGTCTACGCCCTCTTTATGTTTGCCCTGATGATCCGGGGAAGTCTTGTCGACAAGGTTCGTGATGCCGAGGCCATTCTCGATCTCCATGAATGGAAGGGCAGCGAACAGGTTCTGGACGTGGGTTGCGGTCGGGGTCTGATGCTGATCGGGGCAGCCAGGCGACTGACGACTGGCCGAGCGGTTGGTGTGGATGTTTGGTCTGCAAACGACCAGTCAGCCAACGTTCCGGACGCACCGATCGAAAATGCTCGTCTCGTCGGGGTGTCTGACCGGGTTGTGGTTGAAACTGCCGATGCGCGTCACTTGCCGTTCGAGGATGGGTCTTTCGATGTCGTCTCGTCGAGTTGGGTCGTCCACAATCTTGAGAATGCCGGAGACCGGCTGTTGGCATTGAAGGAAATGGTTCGGGTCACCCGGCCTTCCGGCACGATCCTGCTGACCGACATCGTCAATCGCCACGAATATGTTTCGGCGATGAAAGGGATGGCTCTGGAAGATGTGCGGCTGGTCGTGCTTTCGCCGGGCAGGGACCGGTTCCTGAGTGCCGTTTCATTCGGGTCATTCCAGCCCGCTACAGTGTTCGCTCGCAGGACAGATCACGAAGTCGGGTGAACGTACGCTTCCGACCCCAGGCCGCGGTTCGGGAGGCCTGCTCTCAGGCCTGGCGGCCAATGTCTGATTTTCGGCCTGACGCTTGTGTCATGCTCCGACCCGTTGCCGAAATAGTCGCCTGTCCGCTGAAGAAACCGCCCAGCATCGGGCATCGATGACTGTTGGAGCTCGGGCTGGACTTACTGCGGAGCAGCTTCGATAGATGGAGCGAGCAGACGCGTTTCACGCGTTTGCCGGGGATCGCATGAACCAGGACTTCATCCGACGCGTCGCGTGGCGGGGCTACCTGCTGGCACTGGTCGCGTTTGGCGCCGCTTTCGCCGTGCGCTACGTGCTGGCGCATTGGTTCCCGCCGGGCTTTCCCTACCTGACATTCTTCCCGGCCGTAGTGGTGGTGGCCTATTATGCCGGCCTGCGTCCCGCCATCCTGACCGCCACACTGTCGGGCCTGGCCGCCTGGTGGTTCTGGATCGGCCCGGAAGGATTCGACCTCACCGTCGCCACCCTGGTCGCCCTGGGCTTTTTCATCTTCGTCGCGGCGGTCGACATCTTCTTCATCATCGGCATGGACGGCGCGTCACGCCGGCTGTCCCGCGAGGTCGAGCGCAGCGCCGCCCTTGCGGAGAGTCGCGACATCCTCATGCGTGAGGTGCAGCACCGGGTTTCGAACAATATCCAGGTGGTGAGTGCGCTGTTTAGCCTGGAAGCTCGAGCCGCCGTCGACCCGGGTGCTCGCAAGGCCTTGGCCGATGCCTCCGCCCGCACCGGCCTGGTCGCCCGAATCCAGAGAAGCCTGGCTGACGCTGAGCAGCAGGCAACGGCTTTCGAGGCCTTGGCGCGCTCCATCGTTGACGACGCGCTCGAAGCCGCCGCCCGCGACGATGTTGTCGTCTCCATTTCCAGCGGCGAGGTGGCGTTGTCGGCCGAAGAGGCCACGCCGGTCGTGCTGATCATGCTGGAATGCGTGAACAACGCACTGGAGCACGCCTTCCCCGACCGTCCCGGCCAGATCACGATCGAGCTGAGCGACGATGGTGTGGTCCGAACCCTGGTCATCGCCGATGACGGCGTGGGCGTCTCCGAAACGGCGACCACCGAACCCGCGAGTCTGGGGCTCAAGATCATTACAGCCCTCGCGCGACAGCTGGGCGGGCAATGGTCGCTTCGGTCGGCAGCTCCCGGCGCAGATGCCCGGCTGTGCTGGCCCAGCTCGCCCCTGTCGGGGCAGACATAACACCGCCCAGATCGGGAAGCGGCGCTCCAAGCCTTCACTTTTTCATATCCTGGCACAACGTGGGTAATGTCGGCTAACCACCCCGAACGGACCTGCACGATGTCCGCTTACGGCGCGTCCATCGAATGTCTGCAATCGGGCCTCAGGCTAAAGGCTGAACCCGACCCGTAGCGGACATCGCCTTTGCGCCGGACTATTGAGGCTGGTCAGTGGCCCCGGAACGGCGGGCGAGATTAATCGCAGATTTGCCAGCCAAGGCGAGACCAGCCAGTCCGATCAAAACCGCCCATGAAGAGCCGGAAACGATGGCGTAGGCGATTAGTCCAAGCCCAACCACGATAGCCACTGCGAAGGCCCAAGAGGGTGCTCTGTCAATCGTGCTCATCTGACAATCGTAGGTCGAGCATCTCACGGACGCAATGTCGGCTAACCACCCCATGCGGCGGTTCGGCAGATCCGCTTCCGGGACATGGCGGTGCGGTTCGGTTTCGGGCCTGATGCCAATGTCGCAATCCGACCCCTTGTCGACCGTGATGCCGCTTCAACACATTCGGCGCGGCAGTAACAGAGAACCCATGTAGGGCTAGTCGAACGAGACTCATTCAGAGGCGACATGCTCACCCTCATTGTCCGCTGGTCGCTATCCCGTCCGCGCCTCGTCGCCCTTCTGGCGGGCCTGATTGTCGCCTATGGCCTGGTCACCCTGTCGAGAGCCAGGTTCGACGTCTTTCCGGATTTCGTGCCGCCCCAGGTCGAGGTCCAGACGGAAGCGCCCGGTCTGTCCGCCGAACAGGTCGAACAGCTGATCACCCGCCCCATCGAGCAAGCCATCGCGGGCGGCCAGGGCATAGAGGCTGTGCGCTCCGAGTCGATCCAGGGCATCTCGGTGGTGACGGTCGTCTTCGCCGACAAGGTTGATCCCTATCGCGCCCGCCAGACCGTGACGGACAGCCTGGTCGAGGCTGGCTCCGCCCTCCCCGCCATCGCCAGGTCGCCCCAGGTCGCGCCCCTGACCTCCTCGACGATGGACCTTCTGAAGATCGGCTTCACCAGTGATGCGCTTTCGCCGGAGCAGCTTCGAAGCCTGATCGACACGGTCGTCCGTCCCCGGTTGCTGGCAACGCAGGGCGTCGCGCGGGCAAGCGTCTATGGCGGAGAGGTCGGCCGGATCGAGGTGCGGATGCGCCCCGCCGACATGGCTCGGTTCAACATCACGCCGTCCGACCTCGCGACCGCCGTGGCGGCGGCCACAGGGGTTCGGGGAGGCGGCTTCGTCGATACGCCCTCCCAGCGCATCCTCGTGACGCCGCAGGGTCAGGCCCAGGGTCCTGACGATCTGGCGCGCGGCGTCATCCGATCCGTGGTGGGCCAGCGCGTTTTGGTCGGAGACGTCGCCGATGTCGTCGAAGCGTTCGAACCCCGTCTTGGTGAAGCCCTGATCATGGGGCGGCCCGGCGTGCTGATCAGCCTGTCGAGCCAGTACGGGGCCAACACGCTCGACGCGACCCGGGCGGTCGATGCCGCGCTCGCTGAGCTGCAACCGGCGCTGACCGCCCAGAAGGTCTCGGTCAACGCCGACCTCCACCGCCCGGCGAACTTCATCAACACAGCCCTGTCCGGGCTCCGCGAGGATCTGGTCATCGGGGCTGTCCTGATCGCGGTCGTCCTGTTCGCCTTCATGGGCAGCGCCCGCACGGTGATCATCTCGTTCGTCAGCATCCCGATCTCGCTTCTCGCCGCCCTGATCGTCATGGACCTCCTGGGGCACACCCTCGACACGATGGTCCTCGGCGGCCTCGCCGTCGCCCTGGGCGTCGTGGTCGATGACGCAGTGATCGATGTCGAAAACATCGTCCGACGCCTGCGAGAGAAGACATCTGGATCGCTCGCGGAGGTCATCCAGCACGCGTCGGTCGAGGTTCGCGGGCCGGTCGTCTATGCGACGCTGGTCGTAGCACTGACGCTCGCGCCCGTCCTGCTGCTCGATGGACTTCAGGGGCGCTTCTTCAGCCCCCTGGCGTCCGCCTTCATTCTGGCGACAATGGCTTCGCTTCTGGTCGCGGTCATCGTGACACCGGCTCTGGCCCTGCTCACCCTCCGCGGCTGGACTCCGGTGGCCGAACCGGCCTGGCTCTCCAGACTCAAGGCGAGCGCCACAGGACTGATCGCCAGAGGCTCAGGCCGAGGCAAAGTCGCGATGGTCGTCACCGGTGCAAGCGCCGTCGCCCTGCTGGCGGCCCCCTTCGTCTTCCCCTCCGAACTGCTGCCGACCTTTCGCGAAGGTCATTTCGTTGTCGGCGTCGCCGCTGCGCCCGGCACCTCGCTGGAGGCCAGCCGCAGCCTGGGCCAGTCTCTGACCAACGCGTTTCTGGAGATCGACGGAGTTCAGACGGTCGAGCAACAGATCGGACGCGCGCAGGGCGGTGAAGATACCTGGGGACCGGAGCAGAGCGAGTTCCATATCGAGCTGAAGCCCCGCCTCAGCGGCGCCGCCCAGGACAGGGTCGAGGCCGGGTTGCACACCGCGCTGGACAGCCATCCCGGGCTTGAGACCGAAGTCCTGACCTTCCTGGGCGACCGGATCGGCGAGTCCGTGACCGGGCAAAAGGCCCCGGTTGCCGTCAGCGTCTTCGGCGATGATCTCGGTGATCTCGACCTGGCGAGCCATGCAGTCGCTCGCGCACTGGAGGCCATACCCGGGACCGGAGATGTGACCCGACAGACCCCGCCGGAAGCGCCCGCCGTCCGGATCAGTCCCCGTATCGATCAACTGGGGAACGTGGGACTGACCGTCAACGACATGCTCGATGTGGTGTCGAGCGCGTATCTGGGCACCGTCGCGACGCAGCTCTATCGTCCGGATCGAGCCATCGACGTAACGGTCATCCTGCCGCCAGAGCAGCGCGCCGACCCTGCAGCCATCGGACAGGTCGTGCTGCGGGGTGCGGCCGGCGAGGTGCCGCTGTCCAGCGTCGCCGATGTCGGGATGGGAAGTCAGCGGACCGTCGTCTCGCGTGAAGCCGGGCGTCGACGGGAAGTCGTCACCGCCAGTCCCAACCCTGTGGATGTGGCTCGGGTCGCTCGCCAGGCAAAGGCGGCCATCGCGACGCTAGGCCTGCCGCGAGGCATCGTGGCGTCCGTGTCCAGCACCGCGGACGCAGCCGCCTCGGCCCGCAATCAACTCGTGTTCAACTGCGCCATTGCGGCGTTGGCCGCCGTTGTCCTTCTGCTGCTTGCGTTCGGCGACGGACGCTCGGTTGGACTGGTGCTTTGCAGCGCTCCGGTGGCGCTTCTTGGCGGCATCCTCGCCCTGCCTCTCGCGGGCGGCAGCCTGTCGCTCGGCGCCCTCGTAGGCTTCGTCACCCTGTTCGGGATTTCATCGCGAAACTCGATCCTGCTGGTCTCGCATGTGGAGCACGTCGTGCGACACGAAAAGCGAGAATGGTCGCAAGAAACGCTCGTGAGGGCGACGCAAGAACGGGTTACGCCGATCCTGATGACGGCCCTGGTCACGGGTCTCGGACTTCTTCCCCTGGCCCTTCAGAACGGAGAGGCAGGGCGCGAAATCCAGGGGCCGATGGCGATCGTCATTCTCGGAGGGCTGCTCAGTTCAACAGCGGCGACCCTGTTCATGCTGCCTGCCCTGATCTGGCGATACAGGCGGTCGTAGTCGAGATCAGGCCCGATCGGTGTTCGGTATCCCAGGCGACGGACGAATGGCCTGTTTCCACTCCAGGCGGCGGTTCCGAAGGGCTGCTCTCAGGCCTAGCGGTCAATGTCTGGTTTTCGGCCTGACTTTGATGTCGTGCTCCGACCCGTTGCGGACTTGTGATGTGTTACTTTCGACGGTGGGGCTATCGCGAGTGCGATCCCGGTCTAGGATCCCGCCATGACAGAACCCTGCAATGTGGCAATCGCCGGCGCGACCGGGGATCTGGGCGCCCGAATCACCAGGGCGCTCATCGCCCGCGGCGCCTCGGTCAGCGCGTTGGTTCGCCCGGATCTCGGCAACGAAGAGCGATCTCGCCTCGCGACCCTGGGGGCGAGGATCACGCCGGCCGATCCGCACGACATCGACGCCATGGCCGCCGCCCTCGCCGGCGCTTCCTGCGTCGTCTCCGCGCTGAACGGCGTGCGCGAGGTGATCATCGATCGACAGACGGTTCTGCTCAATTCGGCGATCCGAGCGAACGTGCCGCGCTTCATTCCGTCGGACTATGCCGCCGACTTCACCAGGACCCGACCCGGCGACAACCGAAATTTCGATGTCCGCCGGGAGTTCATGGCCCTCGTCGATGCCGCGCCGATCCGGGCGACGTCGATCCTCAACGGCGCCTTCATGGACATGCTCGGCGCCGAGATGCCGATCATCCAGCCAGGGATCCGCCGGGTCCTCTACTGGCATGACGCGGATCAGAAACTGGACTTCACCACCAAGGACGATGTCGCCGCCTATGTTGCGGCCGCCGCGATGGACGAGAACGCGCCGCGGATTCTGCGCATCGCCGGCGACGTCGTCAGCGCGCGCGAGCTCGCCGTGGCCATGACCGAGGCGACCGGTGAACGCTACCGAACGCTGTGGGCGGGAAGCCTGGGCTCGCTGGCGGCGATGATCGGTTTCACGAAGCTGATCGTGCCCGGCAAGGACGAGGCGTTCCCGCCCTGGCAGGGTATGCAGTACATGCGCGACCAGTTCAGCGGCCGCGGCAAGCTCGAACCGCTCGACAACGCTCGCTATCCTGAACTGCATTGGACCCCGGTGAAGACGCTCCTGGCCAAGCGCTTCGACAAGGCGGCGTGAGAATGCGCCTCGATCCTGACGTTGAGGCCCGGCCCATATCCAGGTCCATCCAAGGGTCGCGTCCGTAGCGGATGGCCGCAGCATCCAGACCCATTCGCACGGGGAGAACGACCGGTGTAGCCGGCTGGTGCGGATCAGCCGGCCTGGCGGTCAATGTCCGGTTTTCGGCCTGGCGTTGATGTCGTCGTCCGACCCTTTTCGGACTCTCGGTCCACGCTCGCGAGGAACAAACCGTGTCTGGGAACATGGTAAAGCGTCGGCAGTTCTATGTGTCCCTTCAACAGAGGACACGCCTCAATGCACACCGACAATCATCGCGCCATCAAGACGCTCAACGATCTGATCGAGACGACTCTGGATAGCGTGAACGGCTATCGCCATGCCGCAGACGGCGTCAGCAATCCGGAACTCAAAACCCTGTTCACAGAGCGCGCCGGCCAGCGTGAAGAACTCAGCCGTCGGCTCCAGGCCGAAGTTCGCACGTTTGGTGGTGAACCTGAGGATGACCAGTCTCTGCTGGGCCGCATCCATAACAAGTTCGCCGAGATCAGAGGCGAACTCATGGGCCGTGACGACAGCGGCGTGATCGACGAGGTCGAGCGTGGCGAGGACGTGATCAAGGCGCGGTTTGAAAACGCGACCAAGGACACCGATCTTCCCGACACGCTCCGCCAGCGAGTGGCTGAAGAATATGCGTCGATCAAGGCTGATCACGATACGATCAGCGGCCTGAAGCATCGCCTCGACTAAAGGCAGGGTCCGTAAACGCACCATCGAACGACGCGCCAGAGTTGATCTCCGGCGCGTCGTTCTTCGACTACCTACTCTGTTCGGGCCGCGGCATCGGCAGCAGCATCGGTTTTCCGAGCGGCCGTGTCGGCGGCTGCATCGACGTTGGCTACCGCCTCGCTGGTTGCGGCAGAGGCGCTGTCGGCAGCGGCGTCTGCGTTTGCGGCGGTGTCGCTCGCAGCAGAAGCGACTGTCGCTCCAGCATTATCTGCAGTGGCGGCTGCCTTGTCTTCCGTATTCTCGGAGCAGGCGGCCAGTGACAGAGCGGCCGCTACGACGGCGAAATAGAGAGTGCGCATTTCGTTTCCTCTGGACTGACATGGCGGCTGATCCGCCTTCAAACGTCAGCTCGTGGAGCCTAGCGGGCGGTCAGTCCGGTGGCGACAGGATTGATAGCGCGTGCAGTGTGGGGAAACCGCAGCTTTGGGCCGTTGAGAAGGCGGCCCACCACCCACAGGGGACGTTGACCGCAGAAACCGGAAACCTCAGCAACATGCCGATATGAACCATTGTCCCCGAAAAGGCGTTTGGCAGGCGCGCGTAGCTTGACCTTATACAGGGGTAAAGATGCCAGGTGTGCCTGACACGATTGCTGGCTTTGCCAGGCTCCCGCGTTGACCGCATCGACGCTTGATACCTTGAGCCTGGCCATGCTGGCTGAGGAGTCTCCCGCAATGTTGTGGCGCGGAGACCTCAACGGCCGTTGCGTTTTTCTGAGCCGCGCCATGCGTGAGTTCTGGGGCTTGCAACCCGACGAGTGCGGCGTCTTCGACTGGAGCTCCAGTCTGCTCACCGAGGATCACGCCGTGGTTTTCGAGCCGTTTGCAGCCGCGATGGCGGCTCAGCGCGCGTTCACCTGCGAGGGGCGATACCGGCGAGCAGACGGCGAAGTGCGGATCCTGCAAACGCGCGCTCGCCCGTATTGCAATGAGGACGGCGTCTTCGCAGGCATGGTCGGAGTGAATGAGGATACGACCGAACTCCGCCGCGCTGATGAGGCGCTTCTGGCCCGCAATCGCCAACTGGATGACAGCCTCGTTCAACTGCGCTCGACTGCGGACCGGTTTGCGCTGGCGACGAGCATCTCCGGTCTGGCCATGTCCGAGCACGACGAAACGCTGAAGTACGTCTGGGCGCACAATGTGCCTGTTGAGTGCCTCGGGAAGACCCCTTCGGAATTCGTGGGGCCTGAGGTTGGAGGACCGCTTGAGGTCATCCTGCGCCGGACCATCGACACCGGTCATATGCAGACCGAGGAGATTTCGGTGCTGATCGGCGACGGGAGGACGTGGTGGGATATTCAGGCGTCGCCCTCGACCCTGCCGGACGGGCGGCCGGGTGTGGTCGCCAGTGCGCTGGACGTCACCGCACGCAGGTTGAACGAGGCAAAGCTGGAAATTCTGGCGAAGGAACTGGGGCACCGGGTCAAGAACGTGTTCGCCGTCGTTCAGGCCATTGTTCGCCAGTCCGCGCGTGCAACACCGGTGCCAGACGCCTTCATCAAAGCGGTGGAAGCCCGGCTCGTCGCTTTGGCGGACGCCCAGGACTCATTGCTGACGATGTCGGACGACCGGTTTTCCCTGCAAGGCCTGCTGACTCGACAATTATCGCATCTGGAAGGCGTGGAACTGGACGGGCCCGAAGTGCTGCTGCCGGGCAAGTTCGCTCCCTATCTCTCCCTGGCCGTGCACGAGCTCGGCACAAATGCGCTCAAACACGGCAGCCTCCGCGTACGGGACGGAAAGGTAGCGGTGAGCTGGGCTCAAACCCGCCCTGACCAACTGTGCCTGTCGTGGCGGGAACGGGGCGGCCCTGCCCCGGCATCAGGCCCCGCCTTCGCTCCGGGTCGGAAAGGGGGCTTCGGCTCGCTATTGCTGACCAAGGTCTTCGAAGGCGCGACAGGCGGCGAGGTGGATATGGAGTTCGGCCGCGACGGTCTGCTCTGGACCGCGATCATCCCGACCGGAGTCGAGTTGCACCTCTGACCGGGCCGGGCGGGTGGGGGCGCCCTGTCCCGTTCCCACCCCATGCGGCGGTTCGGGAGGTCTGCTCTCAGTCCTGGCGGTCAATGTCCGGTTTTCGGCCTGGCTTTGATGTCGTGCTCCACCCCAATCAGACATTGGACCGGTGCGCTTTCGGGGCCTGCGCGCCCCGTTGGTTGCACCGGAATGCGGACGCAAAAGACCGCTCACGCAAAATCAGTCCTCAAGGACTGATCAGGGCTCCGACAACGCCGACCATTCCAACCAATACTCCGCCGAATGCTGCCGCGATCTGCACAGCAAGCATCAGCGCAAAGCCTTTGAATACGCCTACAATACGCGACCGGAACCATCGCCCATGTCCCATGCGAATGAAGGCAATTACCCCTAGCAACATGATTGCTGCGGATGTCATCGCTGCTTTAGGCCCTGTGCCGTATGAGAACCACGCCAAAGGAAGCATCAGAACGGTCCAGGCACAAAGCCAGCCAAAGCTGGCACGGAACCCTCTACGCCATCCCAGATCTTCCTTGTCCCACAGACGAAGTAGAGGAGCTGCCGCCAATGCGTAGAAGGCTGACAGCAGGGGCACCATGACCAGAGTCATCCAGCCGTCAGCGTCTGCCACGAAAGCGTCCTGCGACTTGCCTGACCGTTCGATCAGCGGGTCAATCACTGCAGGCGGCATACCCTCCAAAATGAACCCGGCGCCACCCTGCAAGAACAGAATCAACATCAAGATGGCATTGAGCCCGAGGTAGAGGCGCAGCGGGCGGGCATAGGCGCCACCTCCCTCGGGACCCGCCTCCATCCATGCCCGCAGAACCGTCGAAGGTCGTAGCAGGAGGTCCCTGGCGGTGATTACCTCACGGCCTGCGAAGCCCAAAAAGTCTTCAGCAAGCTCATCGCTCGGTTTGCGTGTGTCTGTCATTGCTCCCCCTTGATGACAGAGATAACTGCGTTTTGAACTCCCACCCACCACATTCCTTCAAGGTCGGCTTTCGGCTGGAGAACCGTCGACCGATTGGCCGGCGACCTCGGAACACGCGCACGCCCGTTATTGAAACGGCTGCCAGAGCTGGCGCGGGGTCGGTGATCCAGGGTCCCTTTCCCACCCCCTCACGGACGTTCGGCGTGTCCGCCCGGGTCGGTCCGGAACCGCCCGGCGCGCGATCGCCAGCCCTTCGCCGGCTGTTGGCGTCACAGGAAAAAGGGGCGGCGATCGCTCGCCGCCCCCTTCATGTCCGACCGACGCCGGTCGCTACTGCGCCGGACGCACTTCCAGCGGCAGGCCGAGGGCCTCCAGCTGCGGACGCACCACCGAGGCGTCGCCGACCACGACCCAGACGAACTGGTTGGGCTTGATGACCTGGCGGGCGGCCTCGTCCATCTGGGCGGCCGTCAGCGCGCGGGTGCGGCTGGCCAGCGTGGCCTGATAGTCGTCGGGACGGCCGAACAGGGCGTTGGAGCGCAGGGCGCCCAGGATCTGGCCCGAGGTCTCGAACCCGCCGGCCAGCGACCGGGTGTTGCCGTTGATGGTCCGCTCCAGCTCGGTCGGCTGGACGCCGTCGGTCTGCAGGAAGCGGTCGTACTGGGCGATCAGGGCCGCGACCGAGTCGCCGGTGCGGTTGGCCTGAACCGGGGCGTTGACGATATAGGGGACGCGGTATTCCAGGGCGTTGACCCCGCCGCGCACGCCATAGGACCAGCCCTTGGTCTCACGCAGGTCCGAGTTGATCCGCGACAGGAAGTCCGAGCCCAGGGTCACGTTCGCCGCGTTCAGCGCCAGCAGGTCGTCGGTGCCCGAGACGGGCAGGACGGCGCCGCCGTAGATCAGCGACTGCGGCGACTGCGGACGGTCGATCAGGACAATGCGGTTGGTCGGCGCGGGCACGGCGGCGTCGGCGAAGTCCTTGGTCCCCTTCGCCGTCGCGGGCGCGCGCCAGTCGCCGAAGGCGGCTTCCAGCTGCGCGGTCACCTGCGCCAGCGGCAGGTCCGAGACGACGAAGATCGTCGCATTGTCCGGACGCACCCAGGCGTCATGCTCGGCGGTCAGGTCGGCGCGCGTCAGGGCCGTCAGGGTCGCCTCGTCGCCCGACCCGGTGAAGGACCGGCCATAGGGGCTGTCCGCGCCATAGATCAGCGGCGGCAGGGCGCGGGCGGCGATGGCGTTCGGGTTGGTCTTCTCGCTGGCCAGACCCGACAGGCGCGAGGCGCGGATGCGCTCGATCTCCGCCGGGGCGAAGGCCGGATTGCGCACCACGTCCGATAACAGGGTCAGGGACGGCGCCAGGTTGGCGGTGACGGTCGACAGCTCGGCCGAGGTCCGATCCATCGAGGCCGCGACATTGACCGAGGCGCCCAGACGTTCCTCTTCCTCGGCCAGCTGGTTGGCGTCGCGGGTCGTCGTGCCCTCGTCCAGCAGGTCCAGCATCATGGCGTGGGCGCCGAGCCGGTCGGCCCGGTCGGCGGCGTAGCCGGCGTCGAACTCCACGGCCACGCGGGTGACGGGCACGGTATCGACGTGGGCGTAGACCACCTTGATGCCGTTCGACAGGGCGGCGCGCTCGACCGCAGGGAACTCCAGATCCGGCACCTGGCCGATGGCCGGCATCGGATCACGGGCGACGCGCTGGATCTCGGCGGCCGGAGCCGGGGCCGCGCCCGACGGGGCGGCGGCCTCGACATAGGCCTCGCGCTCACCGGGCGCGATGGTCATGTCGAACACCGGACGGGTCAGCCAGCGCTGCATGGCGGCCGTCACCTGGGCCGGGGTGACCGAGGCATAGGCGGCCAGCTCGGTCTTGTAGTGGTCCGGATCGCCCGCATAGAGCTGGCCCTCGGCCAGCACATTGGCCTTGCCGTTGACCTGTTCCAGGCTCTGGATCCGGCCCGAGACATAGCGGGTGGCGACGCGGGCGACCTCTTCCTCGGTCGGCCCCCGGGCGATGAAGTCGGCGACGATGGCGTCGAGGCGACGGCCCACCTCGCCCGCATCCACGCCCGGCTTCACATTGACCGAGATGTCGAAGATGCCGATGCGGTGGAAGTCCGACAGGGACGACGACACCTGCACCGCCGTCTGCTCGTCGCGGACCAGCAGGTTGTCGAGGCGCGAGGAGGCCAGACCGCCCAGCACCTGGGCGCCGACCGACAGCGGCACGGCGTCGTCGCTGAGCAGGCCCGGCACGGCCCAGCTGCGCGTCAGACGGGTCGTGGCCACCCGGTCCGTCATGGTCGCCACGATCGGGGCGGCCAGGGTCGGCACGTCCGCCTCGGCCGGGGTGTTGACCGGGCCGCGCGCAATCGCGCCGAAATAGCGTTCCATCAGCGGGCGCGCCGTGGCCTCGTCGATGTCACCCGACAGGACGACGATGGCGTTGTTCGGGCCGTAGTTCTCGCGGAACCAGTTGCGCACAGTCTCCAGGCTGGCGGCGTCCAGATCGGCCATCGAGCCAATGGTCGAGTGGCGATAGGGGTGGCCTTCGGGGAAGAGGGCTTCCAGCTGGGCGTATTCGAACATGCCGTAGGGCTGGTTGTCGCCCTGGCGCTTCTCGTTCTGGACCACGCCGCGCTGCAGATCGAGCACGGGCTGGCCGATCTCGCCCAGCAGATAGCCCATGCGGTCGCTTTCCAGGAACAAGGCCTGTTCCAGCGCCGGGGTCGGGACGGTCTCGAAATAGTTGGTGCGGTCGAACCAGGTCGTGCCGTTCAGGTTCGACGGCCCGAGGTTGCGCATCCGGCCCAGATAGGAGCCCGGCGCATTCTCCGACCCGCCGAACATCAGGTGTTCGAACAGGTGGGCGAAGCCGGTCGACCCGGCCGGTTCGTCCTTGGAGCCGACATTGTACCAGACCGACACCGCCACCACCGGCGCCTTGCGATCCTCGTGCACGATGACCGTCAGGCCGTTGTCGAGCGTGAACCGCGTCCACGGAATATCGACCTCGGCGACCAGCTGCGACACCGGGGCGGCCTTCAGTTCGGCGGCCTGGGGCGTGGTCGCCGCCATCGGCGCGGCGGACGTTTGAGCCAGCACGGGGGCGGCGGGGGCGATCACGGCCAGAAGGGCGGCGAGCGAGACGGAGCGAAGACGCATGCGTGAAACAGTCCTTTTCCTGAGGGCGGAAACATTAACGACCGCACGCCGGTCCGCAATCGCCCGCGCCCGAACATGGACAAAGAGTCACAATCCCGTCTCACAGCACCCGGGCCCTCGCGATCACCACCCCGCCCCCGTCGATCAGTAGGTCCGTCACCGCCCAGACCAGGGCATCCGCCCGGTCGGGACTGCCAGCCCCCGCCTCCCCCATCCCCAGCAGCTCCTCCTCCAGCAGGGTCAGCTCCCCGACGTGCCCGACCCGTCCCTGTTCATACAGGGCCGCCACCGGCTCGGCCCGGGCGCGCTTGCCGACCCGCGCCTGCACCCGTCGTACGACCTGGGTCACCCCCGCCCCCTTGAGCACCGCCTCGACCATGTCCCCGCCCTGATTGCCCTCGGCCACGACCCGGACCGGACAGCCCAGGGCCGCCTCCCAGTCCCGCGCCGTCCTGGCGACCCGCGCCGCCCATCCCGCCGGCGACAGCCCCCTGACCGAGCGGTCGTCGAGCACCCAGGCCGTCCCCGCCGCCCGCGCGACCACCACGATGCCGCAGGCGTCCCCGCCCTCGCCCGACAGGGTCCCGACCGGCGGATCCACCGCCACGACGGCCCGTTCGTATCCCTCCCTCGCCCCGCCGAGCATCCAGGACCGGCCCAACATCCGCGCCCGCGCCATCTCGACCGAGGTGAACAGCGCCCCCTCGGCCTCCAGCACCACCCCGTCCAGCTCCTGCGCCGCCCGTCGCGTCCCGCCGTACAGGTCCTGCATCGCCTCCAGAAACCCCTCGGCCAGGTTCTCCGCATTGGCCCCCGTCGGCGCATGGGTCCTGACGCACCCCTCCTCCGCCAGCACCCGCCGCAGCACCGCCAAAGGCTTGGGCGTCGTGGTGAGAAGAAGCTTTGGCGTCCACCCCGTCTCCTCCCCATCGCCGCTTGGCGAT
The DNA here is from genome assembly GCF_049897365.1 of Brevundimonas sp. DC300-4. Classification (NCBI taxonomy): domain Bacteria; kingdom Pseudomonadati; phylum Pseudomonadota; class Alphaproteobacteria; order Caulobacterales; family Caulobacteraceae; genus Brevundimonas; species Brevundimonas sp. DC300-4. The sequence goes on along the minus strand of NZ_JAFCWC010000005.1, from coordinate 119,958 downwards.
GGGAAGGGGGACCGCGAAGCGGTGGAGGGGCTCTTCAAGCGCACGCCAAGACGCAACATCGCCAGCACCTCCTCCGGCCTCTCCCAGGCGCAGAACTCATCCCCCCAGGCGGCATGGAACTGCGGCCCCCTCAGCCGTTCCGGCTCGGCCGCCGACAGCATCACCCCGACCGCCCCGCCCGGAAACACCAGCCGCCTCAGCGAGCTCTCCATCACCGGCGGCGTCCGGAACGGCAGGTTCATCAGCCCCGAGGGCCCCTCGACCATGACCGCGCGCACATCGTGCAGCGTCGCCCCCACCAGGGCGATCCGTCCCCCGGCCCCCAGCCGCGCGGCCACATCCGAGACCCACTCCGCCCCCGCCCGCGTCTTCCCCGCCCCCGCCCGCCCAGAAACACCCAGGTCCGCCAGTCGCCGTCCGGCGCCCGCTGACCCTTGTGCAGCACGCTTTCCCAGGCGAGGGCCGCCTGATCGTCCGGATGCATCGCCTCGACATTCTCCCTCCCCCCACGGGGGAGGGTGGTCGAGCGCAGCGAGACCGGGTGGGGGCGACAAGGCGACCCGGACTCCGCCCCTCCTGTCTCCTCCCTGTCGCCTCTTGGCGATGGGGAGGTGGCGCGGCGCACCTTCGCGCCGCGACGGAGGGGGCCTTTCCCCCGCACCTGACTCACCCCTCCGCCCCCAGCCGCGCCAGGATCGCCGCCAGCGCGGCCTCCTGCTGCGGCGTCCGCCCTCCGGCCGACGCCTCCGCCTCATCCCCCAGCGCCCGATCGAGCCTCAGCATCAGCGCCGCCAGCCGCCCATAGGCATAGGCCCGCGTCGTATCCCCGCCCCTCAGCATCCCGACCGTGGTCCGCACCGCTGCCCGCATCGCGACCGACAGGTCCGCGTCCGCCTTCAGCGCCCGAACGGGCGCATCCGCCTCCACGCCCGAGATCGCCCGCGCCTTCGCGTCTGCCGCCTCCGGCGTCATCGGCGGCTTTTCCGCCTTCAGGTCCCGGCGCAGCCAGCCCTCCTTGCCCGCCCGCGCATAGATCTTCCGCTCGCAGCAGCCGTACTCGGCGGCGATGCATTTCGCCGTCGCCCCGGACACATAGAGGGCCCTCATCTCGGCCCACTCATCGGGGTTGTGTCGCCTGTGTGGACGTCGGTTCAGGGGCGCTTCGGTCATGCGCCGGATTGTAGGGGGACGGCGACGGGGGCGCAAAAGGGCTCTAAATAGAGCCGGGCCTTGATTCGATTGAGGTTCCAGGCCGATCCGTTGATGGGTTCGGCCTTCAACCGCGTCCACACAAGCTTTGGTTGACCTCAGCTTTCAACCTCGATCCTATGTAGGCGGGGGAGCGCCATGGGCTTCAGAATCGAACAAGACCCGCAGACGGTCCTCTCATTCGTAAATGCTGTCCAAGCGGCGGCCGATGCAGAGCGAGACGCTTTGGGCTTTTTGCCTCCTGTCGCCTACGAGCAAGCAAGTCGAAAAGGCGAGATCACGATCTTGCTGAACGAGGACGGAGAGCGGTCCTATGCTGGTCATGTGTGGGTAAGCGGAGCCTTCCCACACGCTCGCGTTGTCCAACTGTGCGTGCTGCCTGCGTACAGAGGCAACCACTTGGCGTCTCGTCTTCTCCGGTCAGCCGTTCAGCGAGCTGAGGCGCAAGGCTATCTCTTCATCAAAGCTCGCGTCGCCAGCGACCTGATCACTGCCAACCGAGTTTATGAAAATCATGGCTTTGAGCATGTAAGCACCAAGCCCGGAGGCAGAAGCCGGGGGCGAGATATCCTGATCCGGTCGAAGGAGCTCTCCTCTCCTTCACTATTCAACTATCGAGCGGCCAAGTCCGCGACTCTTGATGGCGCTGAAGCCTCGCTCGATGAGCAAGCCCTCTACATCCTTGATGTGAATGTATTTTTCGACGTCCTCAGGCAGCGAAAGACCAGCGCGGCAGCGGCAAAAATTATCAACGCCGCTCTTGCGGGAGAAGTCAGGGTCGCGGTCACAGCCGAGTTTGTGAAGGAGCTCCAGCGGACGTCAAAGGGGATCGACGACCCTGTTCTCGCTTTCGCGCGGCTTCTACCGGCGCTCGGCCCTCCCCCGACGGCGCAGATTGCGAGCATCGTTGATGAGCTTGGGCCAATCGTTTTCCCCGATCAATGTCGAGACGGCGTCCTTTCCGCTCAAGACGAGTCTGATCTTCATCACCTTGCCGAGGCCATTCTGTCCGGCGTCGATGGACTGATCACCGCCGAAAAAGCGATCATCCGGGCAGATTCGAAGTTGCGGGCGGACTACGGGCTGAGCGTTTGGGGGACTGATGCCTTCGCCGCCCTTATTCCAACGTTCTCGCAACCGATGGCGGCCGTCCGTGCGGAGCACGACCTTCTTTTTCGAGCGGAAGTCCACGACGCTGATCTCGAGCACTTCCTGGTGCGACGCGGCGTCCCTGCGGAAGCCCTTGCATCGTTTCGCAGAAAGGACGCCGCCGATAAGCGCTTCAGCGCTGTCGGTGTTCGAGAAGACGGTCACCTGATCGCAGCAGCTCTCTATCAGGCGCCCGCTGGGCCCAAAGGCTTCGCTAGAGTCCTCGTCGCCGGCGACGATCACCATCCGTCGATAGCAACGGCCGCAGACTATGTTCTTGAGCATCATGTCCGGCTGGCTGCCGGCAAACGGCCGGCGCGGGTCGAACTCGTCGACGTTCCCGGTCAGTCAACGGTTCGACGCGCGGCGATTGCAAACGGCTTCCTCGCTCAAGCGGGTAGCTCTGGCCTACAGAAGATCGCGCTCGGGACTGCTGTCATCCCGACTTCTTGGGCGGAATGCCGACGCGCGCTCCTCACGTGCGCGAACGCGGAGGTGCCAGCGCAAATGCCGTCGTTTGGGCATAACGAACAGTCCATCGAGCTCACAGCTGACGGACGCACCAACTCGCTCAGCTTGGTAGATTTAGAGTCGGTTCTCTCGCCCGCCCTCTTCCTCCTGCCTGGCCGCTCGGCTGCAATCGTTCCTATTCAGCGGGTCTGGGCCGACGACCTATTGGGCGGGATCCAACTACCTCTTTTTCCGAAGCCCGAGGCCGCCCTCCGATCTCGTCGCGTCTATTTCTCATCGCCTCGGAACGCGGCAACCCTGGTGCGGGGGCGACCGATCATATTTTACGAGTCGGGAAAGGGCCTCGGGCGGTCTGCCGCAATCGCGGTGGCCCGAGTTAGCCGGGCTGAAGTGATCCAAAAGGATCGAGCACCAGAGGAGCTACTTCAAGCTGCTGTCGTGCGTGGGCGAGCGTTGAACCGTTTGACGAAAGATACGACCGTTCTTGCCGTATGGTTCGATAACATTATGCCTTTCGCAACGCCCGTGTCGTTTGCTCAGCTGAAGGTCCTCGGCGTCGACGACAAAACGAACCTTGTCCGCAGTCGGGAAATCGACGCAGAGACCGCATCGAAGATTATTGGAGCCGGACGTCCGCATGCCACGTGAAGACATGATCATGCTGTCCGTCTCGCCAACGTACGCTCGCCCGATCGTATCTGGGGCAAAGTCGGTGGAGCTCCGGCGCCGAGCGCCTCGTATCGCAGACGGAACCCGAGCGTGGCTCTACTCGACGCTGCCCGTTGGAGAAATTGTAGCGCTCCTGAAAATCGATACGGTCGTCGAAGCTCCCATTGCTGAGCTGTGGGAACTCTATGGCCCCAAAGCGTCCATCTCAAAGGCTGCGTTTGATAGCTACTTTGCCGGGCTGGAGTCCGGGGCCGCTCTGATTATCGGCGACGTTCAACCATTGAAAACACCAATCTCTTTGCAAGAAATGAGACGTCACGGAGCGTTTCACCCGCCTCAGTTTTATAGCCGCGTTTCGCCTGAGGCGGCGGCAAAGCGATTGGCGTCCAGTGAGCTCTATCCGCCAGTTCGACTCGTCGCCTAGACGAGGCGGCTCATTCTGGAGCTGCACCGCCGGGCCGTCCAAGAGATGCTCTATCGTCAGACGGACCGACAAAGAAAAAGGGCGGGTCCGTTTCCGGACCCGCCCTCTTCATTTCAGTCGGTGACTGAGCCATGGACCCCGGCCTGCGCCGGGGCGTCCGGGCGGCGTAAACGCCGCCCTTCCGCTTAGAAGTCCATGTCGCCCATGCCGCCCATGCCGCCGCCGCCCATGCCGCCGGAGCCGCCGCCCGAGCCCTTTTTGGGAGCATCGGCCACAGCGGCCTCGGTGGTGATCAGGATGCCGGCGACCGACGCAGCATCTTGCAGCGCGGTGCGGACGACCTTGGCCGGGTCGATCACGCCCATGGCGACCAGGTCGCCGTACTCTTCCGTCTGGGCGTTGAAGCCGAAGGTGAGCGAGGGGTTCTCGAGCACCTTGCCGACCACGATCGAGCCTTCGACGCCGGCGTTCTCGACGATCTGACGGATCGGGGCCTGGATGGCGCGACGGATGATGGCGATGCCGGCGGTCTGGTCGGCGTTGTCGCCTTTAAGACCTTCCAGCGCCTTGGTCGCCTTCAGCAGGGCGATGCCGCCGCCGGGGACGATGCCTTCTTCAACCGCGGCCCGCGTGGCGTTCAGGGCGTCGTCGACGCGGTCCTTCTTTTCCTTGACCTCGACTTCGGTCGAGCCGCCGACGCGGATGACCGCGACGCCGCCGGCCAGCTTGGCCAGACGTTCCTGCAGCTTTTCCTTGTCGTAGTCCGAGGAGGTGTCCTCGATCTGCTTCTTGATCTGGCCGATGCGGGCCTCGATGGTTTCCTTCTCACCGGTGCCGTCGACGATGGTGGTGTCGTCCTTGGTGATGGTGACCTTCTTGGCCTTGCCGAGCATGTCGATGGTGACGTTCTCGAGCTTGATGCCCAGGTCTTCCGAGATGACCTGGCCGCCGGTCAGGACGGCGATGTCCTCCAGCATGGCCTTGCGGCGGTCGCCGAAGCCCGGAGCCTTGACGGCGGCGACGCGCAGGCCGCCGCGCAGCTTGTTGACGACGAGCGTGGCCAGGGCCTCGCCCTCGATGTCCTCGGCGATGATCAGCAGCGGACGGCCCGACTGGACCACGGCTTCCAGGATCGGGAGCATGGCTTGCAGCGACGACAGCTTCTTTTCGAACAGCAGGATCAGAGGCTCTTCGAGTTGAACCTCCATCTTGTCGGCGTTGGTGATGAAGTAGGGCGACAGATAGCCGCGGTCGAACTGCATGCCCTCGACGACGTCCAGCTCGGTCTCGGCCGTCTTGGCCTCTTCAACCGTGATGACGCCCTCGTTGCCGACCTTTTCCATGGCCCTGGCGATCATCTCGCCGACCTCGACGTCGCCGTTGGCGGAGATGGTGCCGACCTGGGCGATCTCGGAGTTGTTCGAGACCTTCTTGGCCGAGGCCTTGATGTCGGCGAGGACGGCCGTGACGGCCTTGTCGATGCCGCGCTTCAGATCCATCGGGTTCATGCCGGCGGCGACGGCCTTGAGGCCTTCCTGCACGATCGATTGCGCCAGGACGGTCGCGGTGGTGGTGCCGTCACCCGCCTTGTCGTTCGTCTTCGAAGCGACTTCGCGGATCATCTGGGCGCCCATGTTCTCGAAGGCGTCTTCCAGCTCGATCTCTTTGGCGACCGAGACGCCGTCCTTGGTCGAGCGCGGGGCGCCGAAGGACTTCTGGATCACGACGTTGCGGCCCTTGGGACCCAGGGTCACCTTGACGGCGTTGGCGAGGACGTTGACGCCGCGCAGCATCTTGTCGCGCGCGTCGGTGTTGAACTGTACGATCTTGGCAGCCATGTGAGGCAGCTCCTAAATATTGAATTCGTTGAAGAAGGTCGGACGATCGGTGTGCTTACAGCACGCCCAGGACGTCGGATTCCTTCATGATGATCAGGTCTTCGCCCTCAAGCTTTACTTCCGTACCCGACCATTTGCCGAACAGGATGCGGTCGCCGGCCTTCAGTTCGAGGGCGTTGACCGTGCCGCGCTCGTCACGAATGCCGGGGCCGACGGAGACGACTTCGCCTTCCTGGGGCTTTTCCTTTGCGGTGTCGGGGATGATGATCCCACCCTTGGTCTTGGATTCTTCTTCCACGCGCTTGACCAGCACGCGGTCGCCGAGAGGACGAAACGCCATCTGTGTATTCTCCAGTGAAGACTTCAAAAGTTCATCGTCGCGGCTCGGAGGCGGCTTTTGGCAGCCGGGCCCCACGAGTGCTAACGCGCAGCGGAAGTAGGGTCGCGGCCCAGCAGCGTCAAGACGTGCGCGCTCGATGAACGCCAGATGAACGGGAATTCAATTCAGCCGTTCAGGTTCACGAGCGCAGCAATGGATTTCGTCGGTCACCGTTCGCCCGGGTGGGAGAGCAGGCTTCACTGACCGCCTTGGAGGGCCAGAGAATGAAGATGTTTCGGATGATCGCTGTCGGCGCGGCCGCCCTGACCCTGAGTGCCGTCGCCATGCCGGCCGCCGCCCAGAACTACGGTCGCGGCCATGACCGGCACGATCGGAATGACGACGGCGATGTGGTCGCAGGGCTGGTGGTCGGCGCGGTCGTCGGCGGGATCGCCGGCGCCGTGCTCGGCGACGGCGACGATCGCTATGTCGCCGGCGGAGCCCTGGCCGGGGCGGCTCTGGGCGCGGCGGCGGCCAGCGACGACGACCGTCGCGGCTATCGCTCCTATGGCGGGAGCAGCTACGGCTACAGCTACGGTTCGGGCTACGGTTACGGCAACAGTGGATACCGCTCCGACTGTGACTACTGGCGGGACGGCCGCTGCTGGCGCAATCGCGGCCACTGGGAACGCGAGCACGGCATCAACAGCCGCGAGCGGGGCTGGGATCGCCGCGACTGGCGCTCGGATCGCCGGGACGATCGCCGGGACGATCGCCGGGACGACCGGCGCGACGAACGCCGCTGGCGCAACTACTGAGACCTGAAGCGGGCCCTTCGGTGCCCGTTTCTACATCAGGCGGGTGAGCAGTGACGCGGTCGAGGGATCGAGCGTCGCCGACGGTCCGCCGGCCGAGACATCCTTCAAGATCGCCCTGGCCAACACCTTGCCCAGTTCCACCCCCCACTGGTCGAAGGAGTTGATGTCCCAGATCACGCCTTCGACGAAGGTCTTGTGCTCGTAGAGGGCCAGAAGGGCGCCCAGCGTCCCGGGCGTCAGACGCTCCATGGCGATGGCGGTCGAGGGTCGATTGCCGGGGAAGGTCTTGTGCGTTGCCAGCCGGTCGGCCTCGGCCGCACCCGCGCCGGAGGCGATCAGTTCAGCCCGCGCCTCCTCCGTCGTCTTGCCCAGCATCAGCGCCTGACCCTGGGCCAGAGCATTCGACCACAGCGGGCTTTCAGGCGCGTCGGCGTGCGTCTTCGCCACAATGACGAACTCGGCCGGGACGACCTGCGGCCCCTGGTGAATCTGCTGAAAGAAGGCGTGCTGGCCGTTGGTGCCGGGCTCGCCGAAGATGACGGGGCAGGTCTGGCGCTTCACGGGCGAGCCGTCGCGATGCACCCGCTTGCCGTTCGACTCCATCTCCAACTGCTGCAGGAAGGAGGGCAGCCGACGCAGGGCGTGGGCGTAGGGGGCGACTGTGCGGGCCGGCCGGTTGATGCCGTCGACGTTCCATATCTGGGCCAGGGCCATCAGGACGGGGGCGTTCTTCTCAAGCGGCGCCGAAACGAAATGCTCGTCCATGGCCGCAGCGCCGGACAGCATGGCGTCGAACACGTCCGGCCCCAGGGCGATGACGCAGCTCAGGCTGACCGCTGACCACAGGGAGTAACGACCGCCGACCCAGTCCCGGAAGGCGAAGGTGCGGGCGCAGCCGAAAGCCTTGGCCTTGTCCGGCGCGGCGGTCACCCCGATGAAATGCCTGTCGCGGCCGGCCTCGGGCAGGCCGGCCGCCAGCCAGGCCCTGGCGGCCTCGGCATTGGCGAGGGTTTCCTGGGTGGTGAAGGTCTTGGAGACGACGACGACCAGGGTCGTCTCGGGAGCGAGGCCGGTCAGGGCCTCGGCCATGTCACGCGGATCGATGTTGGCGACGAAGCGCAGGTCGATCTGCGGGTCGACAGGACGAAGCCCGTCCCAGACGACACGGGGACCGAGATCCGAGCCGCCGATGCCGATGTGGACGATGGCCTTGAAGGGCTTGCCGGTCGCGCCCGTCTCGGCGCCCGAGCGGACGGCGGTCGCATAGGCGGCCATGTCGGCGCGGACGGCGTCGACCCCGGCGGAGACGGCTTCGCCGAGGGCGTGGAAGTCGGCCCCCGTCGCCGCGCGCAGGGCGGGGTGGAGGACGGCGCGGCCCTCGGTGAAGTTGATCGCCTCGCCGCCGAACAGCCGTGCCCTTGCCGCTTCGACTCCGGCCGAACGGGCCAGGTCCAGACAGGTCTCGAAGGCGGCTTTTGTCCAGCTCTGCTTGGACAGGTCGAGGTAGAGACCCGCCGCCTCGACCGTCATCCGAGCCAGCCGATCCGGGTCAGCCGCGAACTGGTCGACGATGAGGGCGTCGGCATCCCGCGCCGCGGCGACATCGAAGGCGGTCCAGTCGGTCATGCGAACATATCCCCTTAATCAAGGTCTCGTTTACGGGTGGGGCGTAGACCGGTTCAATCGTAGATTCGCGAAAAGGTCGTTCACCATGTCCTGTGGCATCGCCATCGCCGCCGCCCTCCTGCTGAGCGACCCCAATGTGGTCCTGGCCGCCGCCGAGCCGGCTGCGGTGGCCGGAGCGCCGGTCTCGGTCGCCTCCGAGCCCCTGTTCATCGACATCGTCAGCCGCGCCGGCGCCCTGAAGACCGTCGTCGAGGGCTGGAACGGCGTGCTGACCGACTTCGACGCCTTCAAGCTTGAGGCGCAGGAACTCGCCGCTCTCGACATGCAGGCACATCTGATCCTCAAGGAGCGCGGCACGGACGGCGACCTGAAATGCATCCTGCGCGGCATTTCCGAGGACATCCCGCTTAAACTCGGGGCTGTGGAAGCCGCCGCCACGGACGAGGCCCGCGCCACCGCCCTGTCGGAACTGTCCTATCTGCTGAACGACAATGTCGAGGTCATCACGGCGCCGCCCCAGCCCGAGGTCTGATCAGGCCTCTTCCGGGTATTTGATCGAACAACCATAGGGCTGGGCGTAGGCCGTGCGAACGGGCCGGCCGGCTTCCACGTCCTCGAGCGCCGCGCGCACGAAATTGTTCGCGCCTTCCAGATCCTCGACCGTGTTGGTCGGACGGTCGTCGATCCCGCCCGTGAACAAGATGCGGCCATCTCCGTCGATCACCCGCATGTCGGGCGTCGTCATCGCGCCGTAAGCCTTGCCGACCGCTCCCTCGGGATCGAGCAGCAGATGGGTCGAGGCGGCGTTGTTACGGGTCCACCAGGCGCGGGCCCCTTCGCCCTCGACATGGCCCTGTTTGCCCGGCGCGGACGAGATGACGGTCAGCCAGACCACGCCGTCGGCGACGGCCTCGCGCTGCAGGGCCTGCATGGCCCCTGAGGAATAATGTTTCTGGACATAGGGGCAGCCCTCGTTGGTCCATTCGATGACGACAGTCTTGCCCCGGAAGTCGGCGAGGGAACGCGCGACCCCTTCGCTGTCGATCAGGGTGAAGGCGGGGGCGACCTGGGCCCGACCGGTCGTCGCCACGGCGGGGGTCGCCCCGGTCGCCGGAGCGGCGGCGGGCGCCTCGGCCTGCTGGCAGGCGGCAAGGGTCAGAAGGACGGCGGCGAGGATGGGCAGGCGGTTCACGGCGGCGGTCTCCTTCGGGTCGGCTCAGGGGCGGGCGCTCTCCAGGGCGTCGATCACGACCCCTTCGGTCAGGAGCTGGGGCAGGATGCGGGGCTCGGGCGAGCCGGGCGCATAGAGGAGGTATAGCGGAACGCCGGAGCGTCGGCGGCGCTCCAGCTCGCGGGTGATCGCGTCATCTCGTCGCGTCCAGTCGCCGACCAGATAGACCGCGTTCGACGCCGCCATGGCCTCGGCGACCCTGGGGGAGCTCAGCGAGGTCCGCTCGTTGATCTTGCAGGTGACGCACCAGTCGGCGGTGAAGTTGACCAGCACCGGCCGACCTTCGGCCTGGGCCGCCGCCACGGCCTCCACTGACCAGGGTTGCGAGGCCAGCGGACCAGACGCGGCCGTGACGTCTCCGCCTTCCGCCCGTGCCTGACCGATGGCGACGCCGGTCAGGGCGATCGCGGCGACGATGGACAGGGTCGCTGTCACGGCGCTGATCACGCCGGCCCTGCCTTGCGCGCGACAGGTCTGATTGACCCCCGCCAGCCACAGGCCGAGACCCAGGAAGAGGATCGCCAGGAAGAGGACGCCCAGCGCATCTGCCCCCGCCTGCCGCGCGAAGACCCAGACCAGCCACAGGCCCGCGCCGTACATGGGGAAGGCCAGCAGGCCCTTGAGCCGATCCATCCAGGGGCCGGGGCGAGGCAGCTTCGCCAGCAGACGCGGCGACAGGCTGACGATCACATAGGGCAGGGCCAGACCCAGACCCAGCATCAGGAAGACGACCAGCGCCATCGGCCAGGGCATCAGCAGGGCGGCCCCGAGGGCGAAGGCCATGAAGGGCGCGGTGCAGGGCGCCGCCACCACCACCGCCAGCACGCCGGTGAAGAAGGCGCCGACCCCGCCGGAAAGCCGTGACAGGGGCCCGGAACCCGCCACCTGCAAACCGGCGCCGACATGGAAGACGCCCGACAGGTTCAGGCCCACGGCGAGCATCAGGAGGGCGAGGACGGCCACGACGCCCGGCGACTGAAGCTGGAAGCCCCAGCCCACCGCCTGCCCGCCGGCCCGCAAGGCGAGCAGGATCCCGGCCAGGACGAGGAAGGTCGTGAGCACGCCTGCGAGAAAGGCCAGGCCGTCTCGCCGCGCCTCTGCGGGCGCGTGGGCGCCGGCGGTCAGGGCGGCGGCCTTCATGGCCAGGATCGGGAAGACGCAGGGCATGAGGTTCAGGATCAGCCCGCCCAGCAGGGCCAGGAGCGCCGCCTGCAGGAAGCCCGTCCAGGATGACAGCGAGCCGCCTGCGGGCCGCTCAGACAGGTCGAGCGCGCCACCGCCCCGCGCCCCCACCAGGGCCGGGCCGGGAACGGCCGCGATCTCCCAGGCGCCGTCGTCGGTGACGAGGAGTCCCCCGATCGGCCCGGTCAGCCCCTCGGCCGCCAGCTTGCCGCCGACGGACAGATTCAGGGTCACCCCGTCCGGCCCCCGATCGCCCGGCTGGGGCGCTGAATGGTCGATCAGGCCGGTCTCGAACGGGAAGAACCAGGCGCGTTGGGGCTCAAGGCCCGCGAGCGGTCCGCCGGTCGCGGAGAGGCGCAGCGTCCGGCCCTCCAGCACGGCCCGGGCGGTGATGCCGGCGGGACGGGGGGCGGTCTCGACCACGGCCTGGATCGCGGCGCCGTAGTGGGGGTCCAGCGGCGCCGCGCCCTGGCGAATCGGGAGGTCGAGCCTGAGCGTCAGCTCATCCGGCACGCACATCTCGTCGCTGCACACCAGGAACAGGGCGCGGACGATGACGGGCAGGGTGGAGCCGGGACGGGCGCGGGCCGGAACCTCGATCGGCACCGGCAGAAGCACCTCGCCGGAGTAGCCGTAGTTCATCAGGTGCTGGAGACGTTGCCGTTCGGGCGTCGGCCAGACGATGTCCCCGGCAACGACGCCTGCGGGCAGGGTCCAGTCAAGGGTGGTCGCGCCGCCGGAATCACCGGGATTGCGCCAGTAGGTGTGCCAGCCGGGCTCTATCGTCTGGCGGACGGCAACGATGGCGGTGGAGCCGGGCGCGGCCCACTGGCTCATCGGGACCAGTTCGGCCTCGATCCGCACCGTGCGTTGGGGGCCGGACTGGGCGAAGGCGGGCGCGCGGCTGACCGCCGGTGCCTGGGCCAGGGCCGGCGCTGTCGACAGCAGCAGCGAAAAGAGGAGGGCGAAAAGGCGCGACATCGCCAGCAGCCTTAGCGGCCTGCGGTCCTTACCGCCACGGCCCAATCCGTCACAGGAGCGCCATCGCCTAGCGTGTGGCGACGCTCACGGCGGTCGAGACCTTGTCGAACGTGCCGGTGGCCTTGCCGGCGAACAGGGAGACGGCACCGACGATCACCAGGAAGATCATCGCCACGATCAGTCCGTATTCGATGGCGGTGGCGCCGCTGTCGCTTTTCAGGAACCGGCGGATCAGGCGCATCATTCGGCCCTCCGTTGGGCGAAACCTTAAAGAAGATCGCGCAACCAGGCGACCAGCGGGGCGTCGGCGGGCGGCATGGGATAGTCCGACAACTTGTCCGGCTTCACCCAGGCCAGGGCGGCGTGCTCGCGCTGGACGACCACGCCGGACCAGCGCCGGCACAGGTACAGTGGCATCAAGAGGTGAAACGATTCGTAAGCGTGGCTCGCGAAGACGAATGGGGCCAGACAGGCCTCGTTGACGTCGATGCCCAACTCCTCGTGCAGTTCGCGGATCAGGGCCTCCTCGGGCCGTTCGCCGGGTTCGACCTTTCCGCCCGGGAACTCCCACAGCCCCGCCAGAGCCTTGCCCTCGGGCCGCTGGGCGATCAACACCCGGCCGTCCACATCGATCAGGGCGACGGCGACGACAAGGACGGTGGGTAGTACGGGGGGGAGGGCGGCTTCGGTCATGCCGCCCAATACCGTCTGGCGTAACGCGACTGCAATCATTGGTCATCCAGTGTGTCCGCCACGTCCTTGCGGATTGGGGCGGCAATCAGGCAAGCAGTTTTGCTTTCGTTCCGTCGGCGTCCGACGGCTTTACCGTGAGATCGTTACCGCCCGCCATGGCCCCCTCCTCCCTGTCAGACACATTGTCGAGCCCCGAGGTCCAGGCCTTCGCCAGCGGATTCCCCGTGCTGGTCGTCCACCTCATGGTCACCTTCGGCCTGCTGGGCGCGGGAGCGGTCATCTACGCCCTGCTGACGCCGTGGAAGGAGATCAGCCTCATCCGGGAAGGCAACGCCGCGGCCGGCGTCGCCTTCGGCGGGGTCCTGCTCGGCCTCGCCATTCCGCTGGCGGTGTCGATGTCGGTGTCGACCTCAGTGGCGGATATCGTCCTGTGGGGCGTGGCGACCCTGGTGTTGCAGCTTCTGGCCTTCCGCATCGTCGATCTGGTCCTGACCGGCCTGCCCCAACGCATTCAGGAGGGCGAAATCTCCGCCGCCGTGCTCCTGGTGTCGGCCAAGCTGGCGACCGCCCTGATCCTCGCCGCCGCCCTGACGGGCTGAGCTCGCGCGGATGCGTTTTCCCCGTCCACCGGACTGGCTGATCTATTCCAGCGTGGTCTTCGCCCTGGTTCTGGGTTCGCTCAGTCGGCGCGAGAACGCCGATGCCCCGCCCGCGCCCCCGCCGCCTGACGAGATCGAGGGCGCACTGCTGGGGCCCGTCACTCCCTTTGATCCGTCGGTGACGGTGACCGCGCCGGGCGCGCCCTTCCAGCCTGTCGCCGGAACCGCCTTCTCGATCGCCGGACGCGGGCGCTGGCTGACCGCGCGCCATGTCGTCGAGGGCTGTCGTCGGCCGGCGCTGGTCGTCGGCGGCGGTCGCGCCGTGGCGGCCGATGTGCGGTTATCGCCCCGGGCCGACATTGCCCTGCTGATCACCGCCGGCGGTCCGCCCGCCCTGCCAGTCACGACCCATACGCCCCTGTACGTCGGCCAGAGAGCCTTCCATCCCGGTTTCCCGCAGGGCAGGCCCGGCGAGGTCACCTCGCGCCTGCTCGGCCGCGAGACGCTAAAGGTCCGGGGACGCGGCGCCCATGACGAGCCGGTGCTGGCCTGGGCCGAGGTCGGGCGAACCTCCGGGCTGGAGGGCACGCTCGCGGGCCTGTCCGGCGCGCCCGTACTGGACAGGCGGGGACGAGTCGTCGCCCTGACCATCGCCGAGGCGCCGCGCCGGGGACGGCTCTACACCACCGCGCCCGACACCCTGGGTCCCGCCATCCGGGGGGAACAGCAGGCGGACGAACAGTTGCTGGGCGAGCCCGTAACCGTCGATAATTATGGCCGGGTCTCGGACGACCTGCGCCGCGACCTGCGAGTCGCCCAGGTGGTCTGTCTGTCGCGGTGAGCACCCTGCCGGTCGATCCGCATCTCTATGTTGTCTTCCTGGGCGTGATGATGGTCATGGCGGTGACGCCGGGACCCGCTAACCTTTTCTCCATCGCCACCGGCATGGAGCGCGGCAAGCGGGCGGTGCTAATCGCTGTGGCCGGCATGAATGTGGCGACCCTGGTCTGGTTCGGCGCGGCCGCGCTTGGACTCGGCGCCATGGTGACGGCTTTTCCCGAGGTGTTTCGCTGGGTCGCGATCGCCGGCGCCCTCTATGTCGCCTGGCTGGGCGCGTCCTCGATCCGATCCGCGTTCAAACCTGCCCCGGGCGAGGTCTCGACCGAGGGCCGAACCCACCTGCGCCGACCCGCCTTCGTCGATGGTTTCCTGGTGCAGATCGCCAATCCGAAGGCGGTGCTTTTCTTCACCGCCGTCCTGCCGCCCTTCCTCGATATCGACCGTCCCGCCGCACCCCAACTCGCCCTATTCGCGGTCGCGGTCATCGGCATGGACGTCCTGACCATGAGCGCCTACGGTCTCAGCGGTGCCGTTCTGGCGCGGCGGATGGGCGAGCCTCGTTTCCGGCGCGGCTTCGGTGTCTTCGTCGGCTCCCTGCTTCTGATTGCCGCAGTCCTGATTGTTTCGCGATTATAGAGGTTTGTGAGTTGTCGTAACGTCTCTGTTCATGCGCCATTCAGGTGAAATGACGGACTTTCTGCTCAAGTTCAGGAGCCCCCAATGACGTCTTCGATCAAATCCCTTCTCGTGGTGGCCGCCTCGGCCCTGACGTTGGCTGCCTGCGCCACATCCACCGCCTACGCCCCTGCCGGCTTCAACGGCCAGCGCGGGGGCTATGCCGAGCAGCGGCTGGAGAATGACCGTTATCGCGTCAGCTTCTCGGGCAACTCGGTCACCGCGCGCGACCAGGTCGAGATGGGCCTCTTGCTGCGCTCGGCCGAACTGACTGTCGAGAACGGCTACGACTGGTTCTCAACGGTCAATCGCGCCACCGATCGCGACACCCGCTACCAGACGATCGGCGATCCGTTCTTCAACCGCTACAGCCCGTTCTGGGGCCCGTCGTGGCGCTACTACGGCCCGCGCGGCTGGAGCCGGTGGAACGACCCGTTCTGGGGCCGTGACGACTTCGACGTTCGCCAGATCGACCGTTACGAGGCGACCACCGAGATCGTGATGGGTCGCGGCGCGAAGCCTTCCGGCGACGCCAACGCCTTCGACGCCCGCGAAGTGATCGCCAACATCGGCGGCAGCGTCACTCGCCCGATGTGATCAAGGCTTCCGAAGCAGCGGCTCAGGCCACCGCTTCGGATTCCGCCCTTGGCGGCCCCAGGTCGGCGATCGGCGAGACATAGTCCGCCATCGCGTCGAACTCGTTCAAGAAGATCGCCCGCAGGTCATCGGTCTCCATGATGACCTCGTGCTTGGCGTGATCGATCTCGACATAGCGACCCCGGCCAAGCCGCTTGGCGGCCCAGCGGTTGGTCTGTTTCCAGACGCGGTCGTCGTCGCCTGCCTGCACGATGGTGCAGGGAATCTGGACGGACTTCAGCGCCTTGGGCTTCAGCGATCGTTCGCCCGCGTCGATGCCGAACGCCAGCCAGCCCCAGGTGGGGCCGCCGACCGCCAGGTGCGGACAGGCGTACAGCTGCTGACGCCACAGTTCGTAGCGGGTCTCGTCGGACGTCAGTGCGTCCTTCTCGAAGGTATGGTCAAAGGGATCGTCAGCGTCGTCCAGCACGAAGTCGCCGGCCTTGCCATGGCGCACGTTCCAGCGCACCGCCAGCTTGACCGACCACATCGACCGTTTTCCGGTCTTGATGCGCAGCATCGGACTGGACAGGACCGCCCCGGCGAACCGGGTCTCGCCGGCCTCCAGACAGAGCAGGTTCAGCACCCCGCCCATCGAGTGGCCGACCATGATCCAGGGCTTGGGCGCGCGCGTCTCGAACGCGTCCAGAAGCCGGGCATAGTCGTCCTGGAACTCCTCCACCGCACGGGCGTGACCCTTCAGCCGGTCCGGCAGCAGTCGCGCCGACAGGCCCTGGCCGCGCCAGTCGTGGGCCAGGACGCACCACCCGCGCGCGAGGAAGTTGCCGATGACCTCGAAATATTTCTCGATTGGCTCGGTCCGGCCCGGCGACAGCACCACAGTGCCTCGCGGCTTCGGCGCGACCAGGGCGGACGGGGTCCAGAGAGCAGCGCGCAGACGCAGGCCCCCGGCGCCCCGAAACCATTCGCCGACCCCTCCGGGAGGGGCGGCGGCTCCGGGCACGCCCATCAGCGGTGCATTGGCTGCGAAGGCGGCGGCGCGGTTCACTCGGGCTTCCTGAACTTCAAGGTCATGCGATCGCTTTCGCCGATCGCGCGGTATTTGGCGGAATCAAACGCCGGATCGGGCGCCTCACCCTGGGCCGCCGTCAAGAGGCGCGGCGGCAGGGTCTCGACGCCGAAGGGGTGGTCCTTTGTGTCTTCCGGGTTCGCGTTGATCTCGGAGGCGGCGACGAAGATGAACCCGGCCTCGGCCGCCAGCTGTTTGACGAACGCCTCCTGAACATAGCCGTTGGAGGCTGCCGGATCCTGATCCTCGTCGGGAGCCAGCCGGTGCTGCTCCACGCCAAGGACGCCGCCGGGCTTCAAGGCGGCATAGGCGTCCGCGAAAGCTTTTTCGGCGATGCCCGCCGCCATCCAGGCGTGGATGTTACGCATGAACAGAGCCATGTCGGCGGTCCCGGCCGGCGCCACGGGTCCGGTCCCGGACCCGAAGGCGCTGAACTTCACGTCGCCGTACAGCCTGCGGTCCGAACCGAACCGGCGCTCGAAATTGGCGACCAGGGCCGCCTGGGCAGGGTCTGTCCCCGGTCCGGTCGCGAAGCCCGCGCCGTAGTATTCGCCGTCGCCCTTGGCGAGATAGGGGGCCAGGATCTCGGTGTACCAGCCGCTGCCCGGCCAAAACTCGACCACATGCATCGACGGTTGCAGGCCGAAGAAGCGCAGCGTCTCCAGTGGGTGACGATAGATGTCGCGCGGCCGGTCTGCGGCTCGCCAGGGCCCCTGGATGGCCCATTCGAGTGAGCCTTCCGGCGGCCCGGCGGGAGCCTCGGGGTCGGCGGTCTTCTGTTCCTTTCGGCCACAGGCCGCGACGCCGGAGATCAGCACGAGACCAACGCCGGACAGCATGGCCCGACGCGATGGTCCCGTTCGCCCTATCCGCGCCTGATGCCGCATCAACTCTTCCCCGCCGGCCGTCGCCGGGAGGGCGACGCCGTCCCGGAACGGGTTGGGATAGAGGGGTTCGCCAATGCCGTCAAAGGCTTGAAACTCAGGCGGGCTTGCGGAATCGCAGGGTCATCCGATCGCTCTCGCCGATAGCGTCATATTCGGTCCGTTCGGCCTCGGTCAGCGGCGTCGCCCGGTCGGTGGCGTTGCCTTCGCGCGCGGCGCTGGTCCGCACTGGCGGCAGGGTCCAGACGCCGAACGGGTGGTCGCGGTCGTCCCTGGGATTGGCGTTCAACTCGCTGCGTGCCTCCAGCACGAAGCCGGCCGCCTGCGCGGCATGAATGACATAGCTTTCCGGGACATAGCCGGTGGGCGCAGTGACATCCGCGTTCAGCCCCTCAAGGGCGCGATGCTGTTCCACAGCCAGGATGCCGCCCGGTTTCAAGGCTTTGAAGAAGGCCGCCAGGTAGGGGCCGGTGCGCTGCGGGTTCGAGCGGTGCCAGTTGTGGAAGGCGCGGGCGACGACGACCATGTCCGCCGCGCCGTCAGCCACGACCATCCCTTCCAGCGGACGATTGACGGGGACATAGGCGCCGCCGGTCGCCTGGGCGTAGGGCTGCAGGATCGCGCTCCACCAGCCGCCCCGACCGGGTTCGATCTCGACCACGGTCGACCCGGGCGTCAGCCCCCAGAAGGTCAGCGTCTCGAACGGATGGCGGAAGGCGTCACGCGCGACGTCTGCGGCCGGGCGCGCATCCGAGCCGATCGCGGCCTGGAGCGCCTCATCCTCCTGCAGCACCGGCGGCGGCATGGCCTCGCGTCGCGCCTCGCGCTGGGCCGGGGTCTCTCCAGGGGAAGGAGCGGTCTGGGCGGCGGCGGCTCCTGCCGAGATCAGGGCGAGGGTGGTGACGAGGACGAGTCTGGACGCGTGCATGGTCAGCTCCGAAACAGAGGGCGGGTTGGGCGGCACCTTACGGACAGGTCGCACGCGGGCAAGTGACGATCCCGCAACCGGCCTGCCCTTGACGTCGCACTCAGGCATCCCACCTCTTCATCCGAGAGCGCCGATCACGGGCTCTCGCAGGCCGGACGGGGCCCAACAGGGACCGCTCGGACTGATTCCAACCGCCGCTTCGGGCAACGCGGAGCGGCTCAGTCTTGCTGATGATCAGGAGATCGACATGCGTACCATCGACTTCACCCCCCTCTATCGTTCCGCCGTGGGCTTCGACCGCCTCGCCGGCCTTCTCGAAAGCGCCGCGCGCACGGGCCCGGAGACCGGCTGGCCGCCCTACAATATCGAGACGACGGGCGAGAACGCCTATCGGATCGAGATCGCCGTCGCCGGCTTCAGGCCTGACGAGCTGAACATCGAGGTCAAGGAAAACCTGCTCACCGTCACCGGTCGCAAGACCGCCAATGACGATGCGTCGGCGAACCGCACCTATCTGCATCGCGGCCTGGCCGAGCGCGATTTCGAGCGCCGCTTCCAGCTGGCTGACTATGTGGTGGTGACCGAAGCTTCGCTCGACAACGGGCTCCTGGCCGTCAGCCTGAAGCGCGAGCTGCCTGAGGCCCTCAAGCCCCGGCGCATCGAGATCGCGACGGGTGCGCCGACCGCGGCTCTGATCGAAGGCGAAGCGGCGTAAGCCTCGGCCTTCGCGAATGAATGGAAAGGGCGGTCCTCGGGCCGCCCTTTTTGTCAGGCGGCGACCGCCGTTTGGACGAGGCCTGTGACGCGGTCGAGACGGGCGTCGGTCAGGGTCGCACCGTCCAGCTTCGCCCCCGTAGCGTTGGCGCCGGACAGGTCCGCGCCCGTCAGATTGGCCTTCGACAGGTCTGCACGGAACAGTTCGGCATAGCGCATGCGCGCGCCGCCTAGGTTCGACGGCACACAGCGGGTCGGACCCAGGGGCAGCGGGCTGATGTCGGCCGCTGTCAGATCGACCTTGGTCATCAGGGCCTCGCCGAAGCGGGCGCCGCGCAGGTCCGCCTTGCCCAGCAGCGCGCCGCGCAGATCGGCCTTCTCGAAATTGGCCCCCTGCAGCTGGGCGCCACGCAGGTCGAGACCCGCCAGACAGGCGCCCTTGGCGCTCATGGCCGAGAGTTTCAGCCCCTTCAGCCGATCGCCGAGCGGGCGAAGATCCTCGCCGTCCAGAATCGCCGGTCCGCCCAGAACACCGCCGCTTTCGGCCCAGGCGTTGGCGTCCAGCGCCATCTGATAGAGTTCCTCGGCCCGGGCGATGGTCGCCGCGTCCGGCTCACGGAGCGAGCCGGTTGTGTCGGTTCGGTCCAGCCTGGCCCGATCCATGGCCACGCCGGTCAGGATGGCGCCGCACAGGCGCGCTCCCGCCAGATTGGCCCCACCGACATCGGCGCCTTCCAGCAGGGCGCCGGACAGGTCCGCATCCTTCAGGTTGGCGCCTGTGAGCCGCGCGCCGCGCATCGAACAATCGGTAAAATCGGCCTTGCAGGCGCTGACGCCGTCAAAACGCGAGCCGTCCAGATTCGCGCCCGAGAAACGCGCACCGTCGGCCAAACCCTGACGCGTCTCGTGACGCGCCGAGGCGAGACCCTTGGTCTCATGCGGGACGGCGATGACGCCTTCCCGGAAATCGGCCTGGGTCAGGTCCGCCTCGGACAGGTCGGCGCCCTGCAGACAGGTTCCCCGGATATCCGCCCGCCTCAGGCAGGCCCGGGTCAGATCGGCGCCGCGCAGGTCGCAGCCGAACAGGACCGCGCGTTCCAGCCGCGCCCCGGCCATGTTGCAGTTCTCCAGGATCGAACCGGAGAAGTCTGCGTCGTCCAGTATCCGATGCGCCATCGAGACGCCGGTCAGGTCGATGAATTTCAGCGACAGCTTGCGCCCGCCCGGCTTGCCGGTGACGAACCGCTCGTGGGCGGCGGCGAACATGTCGAAATCGCCCTGTCCGAGGCGGCGTCGGGTCATGGTCATGCCGGTTCTCCGTCCCGCTGAAGTCCGCGGGCCCCGGCGAGAACCGCGTCCGTGAAATCGGCATGGCGCGTCTGGGCGCCGTGGAGGATGGCCCGGGTCAGATCCGACCCGACAAGAACGCAGCGTCGCATATCGGCCCCTGACAGATCGACCGAGCGCAGCACCGCCTTGGTCAGATCGGCCGGAAGCAACCGCTCAGGTCCCAGCATCAGGGGCCCAAGCTGCGCCTCGCGCAGGTCCGCCCCATTCAGCCGCGCCCCGACGAGCCGCGCCCCGCGCAGGTCGGCCCGGCGCAGGTTGACGGACCTCATGTCCGCCCCCTCGAGATGCGCCCCCTGCAACTGCACCCCTTCCATGTTCAGGCCGTAGAACACGGCGCGCTTTGCCGACAGTGCGGTCAGGTTGAGGCCCGTGATCGACCCCAGGCCGCGCAGATCGACGTCGTCGAACACCGAGGGCCGGCCCTCGACCCCGCCGGTCTCGCACCAGTTGGCATGTTCGTGCAGCATCTCGGCCGCCGGCAACTGGGCCACCGGCTCGCCGGCCGAACCCTTGTCGGTCAAGGCCCCGTCCAGATTGGCGCCATCGGTGCGCCACAAGGACGAGATCACCCCGACCAGAATGGCGTCGCGCAGATCCGCGCCGGTCAGGTCGGCCCCGGACATGTCGGCGCCCGCCAGGTCCGCGCCTCGGAAATTAGCCTGTTTCAGGTTCGCCCGGACCAGCTTGCAGTCCTTCATGATGGCGTCGGAGAAGTCCGCCGACTGGGCCGCGATGCCCGACAGGCGCGACCGCTGCAGATTGGCGCCGACCAGGCTGGCGCCCTGGGCCTGGGTGACCTCCCGGCCTTTGGCCTCGAGCACGCGGAACCCGACCTTGCGGTCCGCCGAAGCGATCGTGCCTTCGCGCAGGTCCGCCTCGAACAGGTCCGCTCCCGACAGATCCGCGCCTCGCAGGCAGGCGCCGCGCAGGTCCGCGCGGCGCATCGAGGCCTCGACCAGGATCGCGTCCTGCATGTCCGCGCCAAAGAAGGATCCGTTGTCCAGCTTGCAGCCCGTCAGATCGCAGCCGATCATCGCGGCGGCGGAGAAGTCGGCATCAGCGAGATTGCGACCCTTCAGGCTGAGGCCAGACAGGTCCATCCAGGCGAAGACCGCCCGCGCGCCGCCGGGGCGCGCCTGCCACAGGCGGTCGTGACGCGCGCAGATGGCGTCGACTTCCTGCTGGGTGATGCGGCGTCGAAGGACGCCTTCCTGGACCGCTGACATGATCCCATGATGGGACAAGGTCGCTTAAGGAAGGTTTTCGGAAACCCTGATTTCTTTCAGCCCTCTGGCGGAGATTTGCGCCGCGATCCCGGGTCTGACCTGCGGTTCGTCCGAAGCGGACAAAAATTAGACCATGACGAAACGGACGAGACGGGCGAATCCCGAAATATACTCAACGAAAACAAGGATTAGGATTTCCAGCCCTTGTCCGCCGCCTGCCGTCGGGGGACCATCGGTGTTCCGGTTCTGATGTCAAAGACCCGATTGAGCAGATGGTAAGGCCCGGAAGGTCAAACAAGACCTGGGTATGAATTAAATCCTACGACGACTCAGCTCGACGGCCCATGCCTCGCGCGTTTGCGCCGGTTCGACGCCGATCAGGTTCAGACTGTAAGCAACCCCTGCTCGGCCAGGGCATCGGCCAGTTCGCCCGGAGACGTCCAAAGCCGCGTGTAGCCGGCCTCGCCCAGCCGTTTCAGTTCAGTGACAAGATCGGCGCGGGCCGAGGCGGCGAACCGGGCGTCGAAACCCTGGCCGTCGGCGCTGATGCGAACCATCGGCCGTCCGGTCTCGAGCCGGTGCAGGAAGCCTTCCGACAGGACGGCGGCCTCGTCCTTCATCAGGCCGGTCTCGACGATGAGGCCCGCCTGACGCAGCCGCTCGGTGCCTCGCCCCGAAGCGAACGGCGAGGGATCCAGGGCTGCCACCACGACGCGGGCGATCTTCGCCTCGGCCAGAAACTGGGCGCAGGACGCCCGCCCCGACGACCGGGCCCCGCAGGGCTCCAGCGTCACATAGGCGGTCGCGCCCTCGACCTCGGCGCCGGCAGCCGGCACGGCCTGTTCCTCGGCGTGGGGGCGTCCCCCCGCGGCGGTCGCAGCCTCGGCCAGCAGCCTGCCGTTCTTGACGATGACACAGCCCACCGCCGGATTGGGCCAGGTCTCGCCCATCCGTTCCAGCGCCAGGTCGATGGCCCGGCGCATGTAGACATCATCGTCGCTCATGCCGCGACGGGGGAGGTCGCCGCTCATGAAATCGCCGGAAGTGCGGTGGCGCGGCCGGCGTCCAGATAGCGGGCCGAAACGGGCTTCAGGTCGGCGTCCAGGTCGATGTCCAGCGGATTTCCGGTGGGGATCTCGACACCGACGATCCGATCGTCGGGCACGTCGAACAGATGTTTGACGATGGCGCGCAGGGAATTGCCGTGGGCGGCGACCAGCACGTCCTCGCCGGCCTTCAGACGCGGCGCGATGGCTTCGTTCCAGTAGGGCAGGACCCGGTCGAGCGTGGTCTTCAGGCTCTCGGTGTCGGGAATGGCCTGGCCGGCATAGCGGGGATCGCCCGCGAAATCCCACTCGCTGCCCGCCTCCAGAGGCGGCGGCGGGATGTCGTAGCTGCGTCGCCAGATCTTCACCTGGTCCTCGCCGTGCTTCAGGGCGGTCTCGGCCTTGTCCAGCCCGGTCAGGCCGCCGTAATGGCGTTCGTTCAGCCGCCAGTCCTCGATCACCGGCACAGCCTTCAACCCGGCCGACGACAGGGCCAGGGCGCCGGTGCGTTTGGCCCGCGTCAGGACCGAGGTGAACATCACGGCGGGCTTGAACCCCGCCTCGGCGATCAGTTCGCCGCCACGACGCGCCTGGGCCTCGCCCTCGGCGGTCAGGTCGACGTCGACCCAGCCCGTGAACCGGTTCTCAAGGTTCCATTGGCTCTGGCCGTGGCGCAGCAGGATCAGGCGGGGCATGGGCTCTCCAGGTCAGCCTGCCGGGGTAGGGCGACCCACCCGAAGGGTCAAGCGCCGGGCGAACCGCAGGCGGCGGCGCGGATCAGATCGATGGACAGGCCCTGGCCCCGCCAGACCTCACCAAAGCCGGTCCGGTGGTCGTTCGAATAGACCGCGACGGCGAGTTTCAGATCGGGAAGCAGAAAGTTTCGGACCTGGACCCCGCCGATCTCGCCGTAGCGTTCGACCAGCCGGGTCTTGCCGATACACCCGCCCAGATCCGGCGAATAGGACCAGACGCTCAGCGCCGCGTAGCCCGACGCCGGATCACCCGTCAGCATAGTCTCCAGCGAGCCGGCCGACATCAGCCGCCCCTCCATCAGAGCGACGTCGATCGTCAGCAGGTCCTCAATCGTTCCATAAAGGCCTCCGGCTGGGCCGTAACCCGACGGCCAGACGGGGGCCTCGGCCGAGCCGTCTTCCATCGTCGCCTCGATCCGGGCTTCATCGGGCAGGGCGAGTGTGACGCCGAGCGGGGCGCCGATGCGGACATTCACAAGGTCGAGGTAGGACGAGGCGGTCACGGCCTCCAGCACCTTGCCCAGGATGATGGTGTCGCAGTTGTTGTAGAGGAAGACCGATCCCGGTTCGGCCGCGGCGGTCGTGCAATACTGCGCCAGATCACCCGGCGGACCGTTTGGCAGGTCCGACTGACCCGCGAGTCCCGAACGGTGCGCCAGAAGCTGTCGGATGGTGATGCGGTCGGCGTTGGGAAGGGTCGGGAGCCGAACATAGGACGAAACCGGCGCATCGAGGGAAAGGGCGCCGTCATCGATCTGCTGTAAGACCAGGATGGCCGTGATCATCTTGGAAACCGAGGCCCAGCGGAACGCCGCCGACGGATTGTGGGGGCGACCCGGCTCCGCCTGACCCAGGAGACCCGTAGACATTCGGCCTTCCCGCGCGACGCCGAAAACTCCGGCGTAGCCCGGCTCGACGGACAGGCGGGCCTGGACGGCGTCGCGGCCGTCCCGGGCAGGCTGCGCGGACGCATCTGCGGGCAAGATCAAAAGCAGCGCCGCCGCTGCGACCCAGGCCAGCCGTTTCGTCATTGGAGCCCCCAGGGACCGATCATGCCGCTTCCACGCGCAGCCATAACACCGATCGCACGTTGTTGTGGGCCCGAAAGCCTGCGGCTATACCGCCGGTCGTCTAGACCTCCCCGCCTTCAAGGACATCGCATGCTGAAGCCCCGCCAGGACCTGGTTCCGAACACCTTCGAATTCGAAACCATCCCCCTGGTCAAGCCGACAGGCTTCCGGGAATACGACGCCCGCTGGATTCTGGAGAAGGAGATCAACCTTCTCGGCATCCAGGCCCTGGGCCTGGCCCTCGCCACCTATGTTCACGAGAGCGGCATCCAGCCGCGCATCGTCGTCGGACACGACTTCCGCTCCTATTCCTCGACCGTGAAGCACGCCCTGATCATCGGCCTGCTGGAAGGCGGGATGGAGGTGCTGGACATCGGCCTGGCCCTGTCGCCGATGGCCTATTTCGGTCAGTTCGCGCTGGAGGCCCCCTGCGTCGCCATGGTCACCGCCTCGCACAACGAGAACGGCTGGACCGGGGTCAAGATGGGCACCAACCCGCCGGTCACCTTCGGCCCCGAGGAGATCGGCCGACTCAAGGAAATCGTCCTCGAGGGAACCGGCGTCGCGCGGCCCGGCGGGCGTCTGGAGCGGGTCGAGAATTTCCGCGAGCCCTACCTTCAGGAGGTGGTCGGTTCGATCAGGCTGAGCCGGCCGCTGAAGGTGGTCTGCGCCTGCGGCAACGGCACGGCCGGCGCCTTCGCCCCCGAGGCCCTGCGCCGCATGGGCTGCGAGGTCATCGAGATGGACTGCGACCTCGACTACACCTTCCCCAAATACAATCCGAACCCCGAAGACCACGCCATGCTGATGCAGATGGCGGCGCGGGTGAAGGAGACCGGCGCCGACCTTGCCCTGGGCTTCGACGGCGACGGCGACCGCTGCGGCGTGGTGGACAACACCGGCGAGGAAATCTTCGCCGACAAGATCGGCCTCCTGCTGGCCCGCGACCTGTCGGCCCTACACGCCAACGCCACCTTCGTCGTCGATGTGAAATCGACCGGCCTCTACAAGACCGACGAGGTGCTGAAGGCCAACGGCGCGACCACCGTCTACTGGAAGACCGGCCACTCCTACATCAAGCGCAAGACCGCCGAACTGGGCGCCCTGGCCGGGTTCGAGAAGTCGGGCCACTTCTTCCTCGCGAACCCGATCGGGCGTGGCTACGACGACGGCCTGGTCGCCGCTGCCGCCGTCCTGCAGATGCTGGATCGCAATCCGGGCAAGACCCTGTTCGATCTCAAGTCGTCCCTGCCGGACGCCTGGACCAGCCTGACCATGTCGCCCCACTGCGACGACGAGCTGAAGTACGAGGTCTTGGCCAGGGTCGTGGCCGAATACGAGAAACTGGCGGCCGAGGGCGGGTCGATCCTGGGCCGCAAGATCGTCGAGGTCATCACGGTCAACGGCGCGCGGGTGCATCTGGAGGACGGATCGTGGGTCCTGGTCCGCGCCTCTTCGAACAAGCCGGAGATGGTCGTGGTGGTCGAGTCGATGCGGTCGGAAGACGACATGCGCGACCTGTTCCACAAGGAGGTGAAGCCCCGCCTCTCCGTCCACCCCGAGGTCGGCGCCTACAACCAGGAAATCTGACCGAGCGTCTCCTTCCTGTTCGCCGCCTGGCGAATGGGGAGGTGGCGGCGAGCTCTTCGCGAGCTGACGGAGGGGGTCTTCGTGCATCAAGAACCCCTCCGTCTCGTCCGCTTCGGTACGGATCCACCTCCCCATCGCTGCGCGACAGGGGGGAGACCGACTCCGCCGTTTGACCCCCAGCGCGGCGCGGTCCAGAACCGCCGCAACGGGCAGGAGGCGGCGTGACGGGACGGATCGACAGGGTCGCCATAGTCGGGGGCGGCTTCTCGGGGGCCATGCTCGCGGCGCGGCTGGCCGAACGCGGGACGAACGCCCTCCTGATCAACCGGACGCCGGACTTCGGTCTGGGCGTCGCCTATTCGACGCCGTTCGAGGGGCATCTGCTGAACGTCCGCTCGGCGCGGATGAGCGCCCTGGCGGATCGACCCGATCATTTCGTCCGCTGGCTGGAGGCCAACGCGCCCGAACATGAGGATCCGGAGGGGTTCGCGCCGCGGATGATCTTCGGCCGCTATGTCCAGGCGAGGCTGGCCGAGGTCGAGGCCGCCCATCCCGGCCGGATCGAACGCGTGGTCGGCGAGGTCACGGGCCTGGAGGCTGGCGGCGTCGCCTTGTCCGACGGCCGCCGCATCGCCGCCGCCGCCGTCGTCCTGACCACCGGCAATCCGGCCCCGCGCACGGCCTCGGGCGAGGCGGGGGCGGTCATCTCCGACCCCTGGGCGCCGGGCGCGCTCGATCCCGTCGGCGCCGAAGACGACATCCTGATCGTCGGCACGGGCCTGACCATGGTCGATATGCTGCTGTCGCTTGAGGGACGCGGCTGGCGCGGACGGGCGATGGCCGTGTCCCGACGCGGCCTGCTGCCCCGGGCGCACGGCGAGCTTCCCGATCAGCCCGCGCGGGCATCGCCGGCTTTGTTGAACGGTCCGCTGTCCGCGCGTCTCGCCGAGGCGCGAAAGGTTTCCGCCCGCTCGGGCTGGCGCGAGATGATGGAGGGCCTGCGCCCCATCACCGCCGATCTCTGGGGCGAGGCCGATATCGCCACGCGCGGCCGGATCGTGCGCCACCTGCGGCCCTGGTGGGACGTCCACCGCCATCGGCTGGCGCCGCAGATCGGCGCCGATATCGACCGGCTGGTGGCCGAAGCTCGGCTCGCCGTCGTCTCCGGCCGGGTAAAGGCGATCACGGCCGATGCGGACGGCGTCCGTCTCGACTGGCGTCCGCGTCAGGGCCCGGCCCGGGAGCCGCTGACCGCCCGCTGGCTGATCGACTGCACCGGCCCCGGCCATGCGCCCGAGGCCGATCCCGTGACCGGCCCCCTGCTGATCGACGGCCGGGCCCGGCTGGATCCGTTGCGGCTGGGGCTGGAGCTGGACGCCTCCGGCCGGGTGCTGGCGGCCGACGGAGACGCCGATCCCCGACTGTTCGTGCTCGGCCCGCCGGCCCGCGCCGCCTTCTGGGAGACGATCGCCGTGCCCGATATCAGGAAGCGGATCGAGGATGTGGTCCTGGCGCTCGTCTAGCGGTAGGCCCCGGTCCGCAGGTTGATCCCGTATTCGACGCTGGCCTTGAGCGCCGAGAGCATCTGGGACCAGCCCATGCAGTTGCCATAGGACGCCTTCAGTCCGGTCGGCGTCTCGCGCCAGCCTTCCTCGGCAATGCGGACCAGGGTGCGGGTCCCGTCGTCCAGCGGCGCGAACGTCATGGTGACCGTCGTCATGTATTCAGCCGCAACGACCGGATCCGCGTCGTCGGGGACGCCTTCATTGGCTTCCCAGCGCAGCACGATCTTCTGGTCCTGCACTACCTCGACGACCTGGACCGGGAAGGCTCCCGGATAGTCGGCGAAATCCCACTGGACCGTCGCCCCGGTTTCCAGCCGCCCGACGGCACCGCCGGTGGTGAAATAGGCCGACAGTTTCGAAGGATCCGCGACGGCTTCGAACACCTCGTGCACCGGCCTCGCGACCCGGGTCGACACCTCGAATTTCAGCTCCATCGTCCCTCTCCATGGTTGATGGCGGCGCTTATATGTTATAGAAATACAACATGTCAAACGAGGACGATCTTGACGCCGTTTTCAAGGCGCTCGCCAACCCGATCCGGCGTCGTCTTCTGGACGCGATGAAAGACGGCCCGCGGACGACAGGCCAGCTGTGCGAGGCCGAGCCGTCGCTGGATCGCTGCACCGTCATGCAGCATCTGAAGACACTGGAAGGCGCGGATCTGATTATCATTCGGCGCGAGGGACGCGAGCGCTGGAACCACCTGAACGCATTGCCTATCAAGGCTGTCCACGATCGCTGGCTGGCCCCCTATGCGCGCGTGGCCGTCGCCATGCTGGCCGATCTGAAGACGAGGGCAGAGGCCTTTGATCCGGGGGGTTGAGGACGGGATCGCAGGGCGCGGTCAGACCGGGCGGGCGCCCTCACCCGTCGAGCCCTCGACCGAGCCGGCGTCCGGTCTTCCCGCGCTCCAGACCGAGACCGCCGTCAGCAGCCCGACCATATTGATCGGCTTGGCCAGACAGTCGTCGATGCCTACGGCGGCATAGCTGGCGAGCTGTTCGGGCAGGGTGTTGGCGGTGACCGCGATGATCGGGACCGCACTCATGGTGCTCGGCA
Source organism: Brevundimonas sp. DC300-4 (assembly GCF_049897365.1). NCBI lineage: Bacteria > Pseudomonadati > Pseudomonadota > Alphaproteobacteria > Caulobacterales > Caulobacteraceae > Brevundimonas > Brevundimonas sp. DC300-4. The sequence continues at coordinate 91,381 of NZ_JAFCWC010000005.1, read as the reverse complement.
GGGCCCGGATGCGCCGGGACGCCTCCACCCCGTCCATGACCGGCATGGCGATGTCCATCAGGATCAGGTCGAAGTCGCCCTTTTCGACCGCCGTCAGACCCTGAAGACCGTCGTCGGCGGTCTCGCACCGGATGCCCTGGGTCGCCAGAATTGTGGCCACCAGGGTGCGGTTGTTCTCATTGTCGTCGACATAGAGGACCACCGGTCCACTGTCGGGTTCGCGCGCAGCGGGCGTTGCGGCCATCGGCGTGACGGTCGGCGGCAGGACGCTCCCTTGCCCTTCAGGGACAATCACGTCCTGGTCTGACACGATGATCATCTCGTTGACCAGCGTCAGCAGCCGCTGGCCCGCCTCGTGGATCCGTCCGGCCTGTTGCAGCGTCCGCTCCGGCAGGGCGTCGTGCACCATCACCTCGGCGAAGCCGAGGATCGCGTTCAGCGGCGTCCGCAGCTCGTGCGACATGTCGGACAGGAACTGCTGGCGCGCCTCGGCCATGGCGGCTTTCTGTTCGGCGGCGGCGCGCGCCTGTTCGGCCTCGACCCGGGCGGTGACATCCTGTTCGCTAAGCAGCAGGCCGATTTCGCCGGTCACCGGGTCCGGCACAGCGGTCAGGACCAGATAGTGCCAGCGAATTCCCTTTGCGGTGCGGATCTCGCACACATCGAAGGCGCCATGGCCTTCCAGGGCGCGCGTACGCAGACTTTCCACGGCCTCGGCCCGGACAAACCGCTCCGCATAGGCAAAGGTTTCGCTGCCGTAGGCGGTGAAGGCGGCGGGGTTGCAGAACAGGGCCCCGCCCTCCTGGTCAAACAGGGAAATGAGGGCGGGTGCATAGCGCAGCGCCTCGACAGCGCGCCGCTCGGCCGGCCCGACCTCGATCGGCGCAGCCTCGAACAACAGGACGGGCCGATCGTCGTCGAGCACGAAGGTCGAGATCGTCGCCTTCACCGTGACCGGCTGCCCGTTTGGATAGAAGGTCCAGCGCTCGCTGACCGTTTCGCCGTCCGCCGTGGCCTGCACCAGTCGGGCGGTCCGCGCCTTGACGGAGGGCGACAGGTCGGAGAAGTCCCGGGCCAGCAGAGCCTCGAGCGTATCCGATCCCCAAAGGGCCAGGGCGGGTAAGTTGGCGTACACTCCCTTGCTTGCCGCCGGGTCGAACATCCAGATCGGACGATGCAGCCGGTCCCAGGCGAGGAACAGGGACGAGTCATCCAGGGCAGGGGTCGCGCTGTGCATGGAATCTGCCATGCCAGAGCGACCTGAATTTTCACTTAAGTCTTCGTGATATCGGGCTAGCCGGCCGCCTTCACCGCGGCGGCGACCTCGGCCACGACCCGTTTCACCAGGGCCTCGTTGTCGCCCTCGGCCATGACGCGGATCAGTTTCTCGGTGCCGGACGGGCGGACCAGCAGGCGGCCCTGACCGGCGAGGGCGGCCTCGGCCTCGACGATTGCGGCCTTGACCTTCGCGTCCTCCAGCGGCTTGCCGCCGGTGAAGCGGACGTTCTGGAGCAGCTGGGGCACGGGCTCGAACTGGCGGGCCAGTTCGCTCATCGGCTTGCCGCTCTCGACCAGGACGGCCAGCACCTGCAGCGCCGCCATCAGGCCGTCGCCGGTGGTGGCGTGATCGTGCAGGATCAGGTGGCCGGACTGTTCGCCGCCGAGATTGAAGCCGCCCTCGCGCATCCGCTCCATGACATAGCGGTCGCCGACCCTGGTCCGCTCCAGCGTCAGGCCGTCGCCGGTCAGGGCGCGCTCGAGGCCCAGGTTGGACATGACGGTGGCGACCACGCCGCCGCCCTTGAGCACGCCGCGCCGGGCCCAGTCGCGGCCGATCAGGGCCATGATCTGGTCGCCGTCGACGACCTTGCCGTTCTCGTCGCAGATGATCAGCCGGTCGGCGTCGCCGTCCAGAGCGATGCCGATGTCGGCCCGCTTCTCCTTGACCACGGCCGCCAGCGTCGCCGGATGGGTCGAGCCGCAGTCGGCGTTGATATTGGTCCCGTTGGGCGAGACCCCGACTGAACAGACCTCGGCGCCCAGTTCATAGAGGGTGGTGGGCGCAACCTTGTAACCGGCGCCGTTGGCGCAATCGATGGCGATGCGCAGGCCCGCCAGCGACAGGTGACGCGGGAAGGCCGCCTTGGCGATCTCGATATAACGGGCCTGGGCGTCGTCGATGCGCTTGACCCGGCCCAGCCGGTCCGACACGGCCAGCCCCTCGTTCAGCCCGTCGTCCATCATGGATTCGATCTTCAGTTCGGTCTCGTCCGACAGCTTGTAGCCGTCGGGGCCGAACAGCTTGATGCCATTGTCGGCATAATCGTTGTGCGAGGCGGAAATCATCACGCCCAGATCGGCCCGCATCGATCGGGTCATCATCGCCACGCCCGGCGTCGGCAGCGGCCCGAACGTCAGCACGTCCATGCCGACCGAGGCGAACCCCGCCACCAGCGCCGGTTCGATCATATAGCCCGACAGGCGGGTATCCTTGCCGATCACCACCAGATGGCGGCGGTCGTCGCCCGACATGAACAGCTTGCCCGCCGCCAGACCGACGCGCAGGGCGACCTCGGCCGTCATCGGACTGCTGTTCGCCTTGCCGCGAATGCCGTCCGTACCGAAATATTTGCGCTCGCCCATGTGCGGCCCTCCGCCGAAACCTGCCGAAACGCCTTTTTAGGTGTCGGCGTCCTAAGGCCGTCCTAGAGCAGACCATCCCGGCCGTCATCCTCGGCCGTAGACGACCCTGCGCCAGGAGCGACCCCGGAATGTGCGGCATCATCGGCATCGTCGGAATCCAGCCGGTCTCGGATCGCCTGATCGAAAGCCTGAAGCGTCTTGAATACCGCGGCTATGACTCGGCCGGCATCGCCGCCCAGGTCAACGGGGTGCTGGAGCGCCGTCGCGCGCCCGGCAAGCTGAAGGCGCTGGAAAAGGTGCTGGCGGCGAACCCGCTGGTGGCCACGACCGGCATCGGCCACACCCGCTGGGCCACCCACGGCGCCCCCACCGAGGCCAACGCCCACCCGCACATCGCCGGCCGCGTGGCCGTGGTCCACAACGGCATCATCGAGAATTTCGCCGAGCTGAAGGCCGAGCTGATCGCCGCCGGCCGCGTCTTCTCGTCCGAGACGGACACCGAGGTGGTCGCCCATCTGCTGGATTCGGCGCTTGCCACAGGCCTGTCCCCGCTCGACGCCTTCAAGGCGACGCTGGACCGGCTGTCGGGCGCCTTTGCGCTGTGCGTCCTGATCTCGGGGGAGGACGAGGTGATCCTGGCGGCGCGCAACGGCCCACCGCTGGCTGTCGGTCACGGCGACGGAGAGATGTTCATCGGCTCCGACGGCCTGGCCCTGGGGCCGTTCACCAACAGGATCACCTATCTGGAAGACGGCGACTACGTCATCGCCACCCATGGCGGGGCTCGCATCTTCGACGCCTCGGGATCGGAGGTCGCGCGGCCGATCAAGATCGTGCCCGCCTCCGCCGTCCTGATGGAGAAGGGCAACTACCGGCACTTCATGGAAAAGGAGATCCATGACCAGCCCGAGGGGTGCCAGCACACGATCGCCGCCTATGTCGACACCCTGACCGGCCGGACCAAGGTCGCCGGCGATGTCGATTTTGCGGCGCTGGACCGGATCCAGATCGTCGCCTGCGGCACCTCCTATATCGCCGGGATGATCGGGCGGTACCTGATCGAACAGCTGGCTGACCTGCCCGTGGACGTCGAGATCGCCTCGGAGTTCCGCTACCGCAATCCGTCGCTGCGGCCCAACGCCCTGGCCATCGCCATGTCGCAGTCGGGCGAGACCGCCGACACCCTGGCCGCCTTCCGTCATTGCGCCCAGGCCGGGATGAAGACCGCTGCCATCGTCAACGCCACCGAATCCACCATTGCCCGCGAGGCCGACGTCGTCTGGCCGATCCATTGCGGGCCCGAGATCGGCGTCGCCTCGACCAAGGCCTTCACTGCCCAGGTCTCGGTCATGATCGCCATCGCCATCGCCGCGGCCAGGGCGCGCGGCCGGATCGACGAGGTCGAGGAGCAGCGTCTGGTCCGCGTCCTGCTGGAGGCGCCGCGCCTGATCGCCGAGGCCATCGGTCTGGAGGACGCGCTGAAGGACATCGCCGTCGACATCGCCAAGGCGCGGGACGTCCTTTACCTCGGCCGCGGCCCAATGTCGGCCCTGGCCCTGGAGGGCGCGCTGAAGCTGAAGGAGATCAGCTACATCCACGCCGAAGGCTATGCCGCCGGCGAGCTGAAGCATGGCCCGATCGCCCTCGTCGACGAGGCCACCCCGGTCATCATCCTGGCCCCCTATGATTCCTGGTTCGAGAAATCGGCCTCGAACATGAGCGAGGTCATGGCGCGCGGCGGTCAGGTGGTCTTCATCACCGACCCGGAAGGAGCGAAACACGCTCCCGCAGGCGCCAGGGTGGTGGTCACGGCCCCGGCCTGCGATCCGCTGATCTCGGCCCTGGTGATGGCCGCCCCGATCCAGCTGCTGGCCTATCACGTGGCCGTGGTGAAGGGCGCCGACGTGGATCAGCCGCGGAACCTGGCCAAGTCGGTGACGGTCGAATAGCGAAATCGCGCGGACGGGGCTACGAAACCGGGCGACGCGCGTTACGCTCGCCGTCGCTGTCTGGGAGCTTTCATGAGTTCGTCGTCGTCCCGCGTCCGCAAGGCCGTCCTTCCCGTCGCCGGTCTGGGCACGCGGGTGCTGCCTGCCGCCAAGACGACGCCCAAGAACATGCTCAATGTGTTCGACCGGCCCCTGCTGTCTCATATCGTGGAAGAGGCGCGCGCCTCAGGCATCGAGCACATGATCTTCGTGGTCGGACGCGGCCAGACCTCGATCGAGGACTATTTCGATCACGGCTACGAGGTCGAGGCGATCCTGAAGGCCAAGGGCAAGGACGACATCCTGGCCCAGATCCTGGCCGACCTGCCCCGCCCCGGCGAAATGAGCTTCGTGCGCCAGATGGCGCCTCTGGGCCTGGGTCACGCCGTCTTCTGCGCGCGCGACCTGATCGGCGACGAACCGTTCGCGGTCATCCTTCCCGACATGCTGATGATGGCGGAGACCCCGGCGCTGAAACAGGCGATCGAAGCCCACGACCAGACAGGCGGAAACATCGTCGTGGTCGAGCCGGCGCCCGAGGGAGAGACCCACAAATACGGCATCGTCGCCCTGGATGGGCAGGACGGGCGCCTGAACCGGATGACCGGCATGGTCGAGAAGCCGCCGCTGGGGTCCGAGCCGTCGAACCTGTTCATCTCCGGCCGTTATGTACTGACGCCCGACATCTTCCCCCTGCTGGCCGACCAGCAGTCGGGCGCCGGCGGCGAGATCCAGCTGACCGACGCCATGGCCCGGCTGATGAAGGTCCGGGACTTCCACGCGCTGGAATACGAGGGGACGACCTTCGACTGCGGCGATCCGGTGGGGCTGCTCAGGGCCAATGTCGCCTATGGACTGAAGCATGCGGGCCTCGGCGAGGCGGCGCGTGCGGCGATCGCGCCCCTGCTTTAGGCAACCGCTCCGCTTTGCTCCGGTCCCCGCCTTCGGCTAGGCAAGGTTGGGGCGGAGGAAAAGACGCGATGAAGGTACTGGTTCTGGGCGGGGATGGCTTCTGCGGCTGGCCCACGGCGCTGCATCTATCGGCCCGCGGCTGGGACGTGATCGTCATCGACAACCTCAGCCGCCGGAACATCGACAACGAGCTGGAGGTCCAGTCCCTGACCCCGATCCGGACCATGGGCGAGCGGATCGCCGCATGGAAGGACGTCAGCGGCCGCGACATAGGCTTCGTCAACATGACCGTCGGCAAGGAATTCGACCGCCTCGTCGCCCTGATCCGGGACGAAAAGCCCGACAGCGTCGTCCATTTCGCCGAACAGCGGGCCGCCCCCTATTCGATGAAGTCGGCGCGACACAAGCTCTACACCGTCGACAACAACATCAACGCCACCAACCACCTGCTGGCCGCCATCGTCGAGAGCGGGCTGGACGTCCACCTGGCTCATCTGGGGACCATGGGTGTCTATGGCTACACCACCGCCGGGCTGCGCATCCCGGAAGGCTATCTGAAGGTCACGGTCCAGACCGACTTCGGCCCGACCGAACAGGAGATCCTGTTCCCGCCGAACCCGGGCTCGATCTACCATATGACCAAGACCCAGGACGCCCTGCTGTTCCAGTTCTACGCCAAGAACGACGGCGTCCGGATCACCGACCTGCACCAGGGCATCGTCTGGGGCGCCCAGACCGAAGAGACGAAACAGGACGAGCGGCTGATCAACCGGTTCGACTATGACGGCGACTACGGCACGGTGCTGAACCGGTTCCTGATGCAGGGCGCGCTCGGCTATCCGCTGACGGTGCACGGCACGGGCGGCCAGACACGGGCCTTCATCCACATCCAGGACACGGTGCGCTGCGTCGAACTGGCCCTGAAGAACCCGCCAGAGAAGGGCGAACGGGTCAAGATCCTGAACCAGATGACCGAGAGCCGCCGGGTCCGCGACCTCGCCGCCATGGTCGCCGGGATGACGGGCGCCGAGGTCCACAATGTCGCCAATCCCCGTCTCGAGGCCGACGAGAACGAACTGGTCGTCGCCAACGACCAGTTCCGCGACCTGGGGCTGAAGCCCATCACCCTGGCCGAGGGGCTGATGGCCGACGTCACCGACATCGCGCGCCGCTACGCCGACCGGGCCGACCGGACCAAGATTCCCTGCGTCTCCGCCTGGAACGGCAAGCGAGCCGAAGCCTTGCGCGCCGCCCCGGAAACCGCGCCGGCGCCCGTTCCCACTCCCGCCGAGGCGCGGGTCGGCTGAGCCCAGCAATGGCGCACGGGTCCCTGCTGATTTTCGGCGCCGGCTATCTCGGCCGGGCGGTGTTGGCCGAGGCGGCGAAACGCGGCCTGTCAACGGCGGCGACCTCGCGCGACCCGGAACGCCGGGCTGCGCTGACGGCCGACGGCGCCGCCGCCGTCGATCCTGCGGACAAGGCGGCGCTGGCCACAGCGGTCAGCCAGGCTTCCGCCATCCTGATTACCGCCCCGCCGGACGGCGGCGGCTGTCCCGGCGCCCGGGCCCTGTTGCCCGCCCTGACCGAGGCGCAGGCCTATCCCGACTGGATCGGCTACGTCTCCTCGACCGCCGTCTATGGCGATCGCGACGGCGGCTGGGTGTTCGAGGACGACGCCCTGAACGCGTCCAGCCTCGAGGGCGCGCGTCGCGTCCGGGCCGAGGCAGACTGGCTGGACGCAGGGCGCGGCATGGGGCTGACGGTGCAGGTGTTCCGCCTGCCAGCCATCTACGGCCCCGACCGGTCGGTGGTCGACCGGCTGCGCGACGGCTCGGCGAGGATCGTGCGCAAGCCCTGCCAGGTCTTCAACCGCATCTATGTCGACGACGCCGTCGCCGGTCTGTTCGCCTCGATGGACCGGCCCAGGCCTGGCGCGGCCTACAATCTGGCCGACGATGCGCCCTCGGCGGTCGATGTCGTCATGGCCGACGCCGCGCGGCGCATGGGCCTGCCACAGCCGCCCGAGGTCGACTGGACCGATCCATCGGTGTCGGACGCGATGCGGCGCTTCTATCTCGACAGCAAACGTATCTCGAACGCCCGCGCCAAGGCTGAACTTGGCTGGCGACCGGCCCATCCGACCTGGCGCGAGGGGCTGGAGGCGATCTTGGCAGTGTGATCGTGTCTCTTCCCCGCGCCGCAGGCGGGGGGAGGTGGATCCGGAGCGAAGCGGAGGAGACGGAGGGGTTCTTTCTGCATGCGGCCAGAACCCCTCCGCCAGCTCGCAAGGGCTCGCTGCCTAGCCCACCCGCGGGGTCTTCAGCCTGCGCTTGTTGGCATGGGTGTCCGGCGCCGTGCCCAGGGCCTCGGGGATTTCGCCCTTGAAGTAGAACCGCTGCCACGCCTCCTTGGCCGCGTCGGGATCGCCGCTGGCGAGCCTCGTATTGAAGTCGGTGCGCTGGCGGTTCCAGGCCTCGAACTGGCCCTTCATCACCGGGTTGGACTCCAGCGTCCGGATCACCGGCTGGACCGCCTCCATCTTGCGGTGCTCGACCAGGTGGATGAAGCAGAAGGGCTCGCCGCGCTCAAACTTCACCCGGCCCGGGCGGGTGAACAGCCAGTTCATGGTGAAGGGGAAGGGCAGCCAGTCCGTCTCGATCAGGCCGACCAGGGGCTGGATCCCGTCCTTCATATGGTTGGGCGAGCCCCCGCAGATCATCCCCCAGCCTGGCGGCGTGCGGAACAGATACTGGGGGTGCATGGTCAGGACCCCGCGCGAGAAGTGCGAGGTGACGAAATGGTCCAGCTCGGGCTGGGGCCGCTCGGGCGTAATGGTGATGTCGGCCTGCGACGGCCCGCCGTTCCACTCGGCCGTGAAGGTGAAGGGGCACAGGATCTCCCATCCCGTGGTGTTGGCCATGGTCAGGGGCAGGCAGCGATACGGATGCCGGCTGACGAAGGCGTCCATCCAGTTTCGCGACTGGCGCCCGGGCACCAGATCCGGCGGCCGGGCCGACATGGGGTAGCATTCCAGTTCCAAGGCGACGCTCCGGGCGGTATCGAGGTGCATCACTCCTAGCCCGGCCAAGCATGACCGCTCAACCACTGCATGATCGCGACAGTCTGATCGCCTGGATGGCCGAGCGGGGCATCGAGCAGACGACCCACGACCACCCCGCCGTCTTCACCGTCGACCAGGGCCACGAGATCAAGGCCGCCATGCCCGGCGCCCACACCAAGAACCTGTTCCTCAAGGACAAGAAGGGCCGGCTGTGGCTGATCTCGGCCCGTCAGGACACGGTCATCGACCTCAAGGCCGCGCCCCGGACCATCGGTTCCGACCGGGTGTCGTTCGGCAACGAGGTCCTGATGCACGAGACCCTCGGCGTACGGCCCGGCTCGGTCACCGCTTTGGGATTGATCAACGACGTCGATCGGAGGGTGACCTTCGTCATCGACCAGCGGCTGTGGGACGCCGACATCGTCAACTTCCACCCCCTGACGAATACGGCGACGACGGCTCTGAGCCAGGCCGCGTTCCGGCGCGTGCTGGCCGAGATCGGGCGGGAACCGCTGGTGATCGACTTTTGCTCCAACGCCTCCGGCGACTTGCCGCAGGCGGCCTCCGCGACCATCTGAGCCCTACCGCGTTACAGCCCCGAGCTTCAAAGAGACCCGATGACCCTAGCCGATCCCCAGACCTCCGAAACCGACGACCTGATCAAGGACGGCTCCGACGCCGGCTTCATGGACGACGTGATCGCCCAGTCCAAGATCCAGCCCGTCATCGTCGACTTCTGGGCCACCTGGTGCGGCCCGTGCCGGACCCTGACCCCCTCGCTCGAGAAACAGGTCCGGGCGGCCGGCGGCGCGGTCAAACTGGTCAAGATCGACGTCGACAAGAACCCCGCCTACGCCGGTCAGCTGAAGGTCCAGTCGATCCCCACTGTCTATGCCTTCGTCGACGGCCAGCCGGTCGACGGCTTCCAGGGCGCAGTGCCGGAAAGCCAGATCAAGGCCTTCATCGAAAAGCTGTCGGGCGGCGCGGCCGTCAACACCGACGTCGAGCAACTGCTGGCCCTGGGCGAGGAATCTCTGGGCCTGTCAGACTTCGGCGGCGCGGCCCAGGCGTTTGCCCACGTCCTGACCATGGAGCCCGAGAACCAGAAGGCCATCGCCGGCATGGCGCGGGTCTATCTGGCCGGAGGCGACGCGGATCAGGCCCGCCAGACCATCGCCATGGCCCCGCAGGATTCGACCGAACCCTCGGTCGTCACGGTCCGGGCCCAGCTGGCCCTGTCATCCAGCGCCCCGGTCGGCGAGACCGCCGCGCTCGAGGCCAGGGTGAAGGCCGATCCGAACGATCATCAGGCGCGCTACGACCTGGCCTTGGCCCAGGCCGCCGAGGGCGACCTGAAGGGCGCGGCGACCAGCTTGCTCGACATCGTGTCGGCCGATCGCGATTGGAACGACCAGGCGGCGAGGAAGCATCTTCTGGTCGTGTTCGAGGCCGCCGGCCTGTCGTCCGACATTGCAAAAGACGGGCGCCGCCGCCTGTCTTCCATTCTGTTTTCCTGAAGGACGTTCGATGGCCCAGGGCTATGTGAAGGCCGTTGACCTGCCCCAGGTGATCCCGGTGTTTCCGCTGCCGGGAGCCGTCCTGCTGCCGCGCGGTCAACTGCCGCTGAACATCTTCGAGCCGCGCTACCTGAACATGATCGACGACGCGATGGCGGGCGACCGGGTGCTGGGCCTGATCCAGCCGTCCGGTGGGCCGGCGCGGTTGCCCAGCCTTTCGGCGGTGGGGTGCGCCGGACGGATCACCAGCTTCGCGGAGACCTCCGACGGCCGCTATCTGGTCACCCTGACCGGGGTGGCGCGGTTCCGGGTGGCGTCCGAACTACCGACCCAGACCCCCTACCGTCAGGTCCGCGCCGCCTTCGCTCCGTTCGAGGCCGACCTGTCCGCCCCCCACGGCGGCGAAGCCTTCGACCGCGAGGCCTTCCTCGCCGGGTTGAAACATTATCTGGAGCGGCGTCAGCTGGAGATCGACTGGGAGACGGCCGAGGCCGCGCCTCAGGAGGCCCTGATCAACAGCCTGTCGATGGCCCTGCCGTTCGAACCTGCGGAGAAACAGGCCCTGCTGGAATCTCCGGCGCTCGCAGACCGCGTCGAGGTCCTGACCACCCTGATGCGCATCGACGCGGCCGAGACCGGCGACGGCGACACGCCGACGTCGATGCAGTAGACAAATCCCCCTCGATCCACAGAAGGACCGGGCTCAAGCAGCGAGCGCCCGCGGCGCAAGCGGTAGCCCTCTACAAAAAATGAGCGATGCTTTTCACACGCCGTCATCGGTCGACCCGCGCCTGCTGGAAGTCCTCGTCTGCCCGATCACGCGCGGACGGCTCGACTACGACCGCGAGGCCAATGAGCTGATTTCGAAGGGGGCGAAGCTGGCCTTCCCCATTCGCGACGGCGTGCCGATCATGCTGCCCGAAGAAGCGCGGCAATTGGACTGAGTGGTGCAGACGTGGGTCTTCAAGACCACCGCCCACAGGCCTGATGAAGAGCCGAGAGAGCTAGTCGCACTGGCCAGCGGCGCGGATGAGCAAGCCTGTCTGGCCTTCGCGATTGATCAGATGACCCTGCGCGGCTGAGTGGACATTGAAGTCTCGCGGCGCGTCGAACTCGATCCCAACGCTAAGGCGAGCGCCAACGACTACCTCCTTAGAGCGATTGAGACGGTAGAGGCCTGCGGATTTTCGGTCATTCGGTATGGTCCTGCCGACCACTGACCCGGCTCAAGGCTAGACCAGCTCGCCCCGCAGCAACTTGGGCAAGTCCCCCGTCGCACCGCCGGCCTCGCGCATGAAGACGCGGCGCAGCGGGCCGATACGGTTCACCGCCGCCATGCCGAGATCTCGCGCCAGGCGCACCGGCGGCAGGTCGTTGGAGAACAGCCGCACGAAGCCGTCGAACCCGGCCGCCAGGGCGACAGTGTCGAACCGCCGCCAGCGGGCGTAGCGGTCCAGAACCACCGTCGAGCCGATGTCCTCGCCCAGCCGCATCGCCTCGATCAGCACCTCGGCGAGGGCGGCGGCGTCTTTCAGTCCCATGTTCAGGCCCTGGCCCGCCACGGGATGCACGCCGTGGGCCGCATCGCCGAGGATCGCCGTGCGCGGGGCGGTCAGTGTCGTCGCCAGCTCCAGCGCCAGCGGATAGACGAAGCGCGGGCCCTCCGGCGTGGCGCCGTCAAGGAAATCGCCGAACCGCCGGGTCAGATGGGCCTGGAAGGCCTCGTCCGAACAGGCCTTCAGCGCCTCGGCGGCGCGGGTGCTTTCGGTCCAGACCAGGCTGGCGCGCTGTTCGGTCAGGGGCAGGATGGCGAACGGGCCGCCGGGCAGGAAATATTCGTGGGCGACATTGCCGTGGTCGCGGCCCAGCCGGACCGTCGCCACCACCCCGGACTGGCCATAGCCCCAGGCGACCGTCTCGATCCCGGCCGCCTTGCGCACCTTCGACCCGCGCCCCTCGGCGCCGACCACGACCGGGGCGCTGATGACCGAGCCGTCGGCCAGCGTCACGCGCGCGGCAGGGTTCGTCTGTTCGACCCCGACGACGGAACCGGGCGTGCGCAGATCGATGTCGCTCGCCGTCACCGCCCCGGCCAGGGCCGCGCGGATACGGCGGTTCTCGACCATATAGCCCAGCGGCTCGCCGCCGTTGGCGTCGCCGATCTCGTCGGCATCGAAGCGCAGGAAGGCCGGGGAGGCGGCCTTCGACGCCGCGCCCGGACGGCGTCCGTCGGTCACGAGAATCCGGTCCATGCGGCAGGCATGGGGCCGGAGACCGTCGCCTAGACCCAGCGCGTCCAGCATGCGGAAGGTCGAGAATGCAATCGCCGTCGATCGCCCGTCGAAGGTCGGGGCCAGCTGGGCCGGGAAGGGTTGAGGATCGATAAGGACGACCTTCAACCCGCCCCGCGCCGCGGCCAGGGCGAATGTCGCCCCTGCCATGCCTGCGCCGGCGACGATGACTTCGTGGGTGTGAGGTGAGGCCATGGCCGCTTGTCGCGCTGTCCGGCGGGCGCGTCCAGTGGGCGTAATGTCTCCTCCCTGTTCGCCGCTCGACGAAGGCGGAGGAGACCATCTGTCGAGGTAAACAGCCCCTTAACCCCAAGCCTGCGACACTGGTCTGCAAGTCCGTCCGGAGCCCCTGCATGTCCGCAGCCCTCGCCATCAGCCAGCGCGCCATTCTGGGCGCTCTCATGATCTGGGAAGCCCCCTTCATGGTGCGGTTTCGCGGCGTGCTGCAGGCCCTACTGGCGACTCTGCTGGTCATCGCCCTGGTGTCGTGGAACCCCGCCGATCCCAGCCTGAACGCTGCGTCATCGATCGCCCCTACCAACTGGCTGGGAGCCAACGGCGCCCTGTTCGCCGATCTGTTCATGCAGTCGCTGGGCCTCGCCGCCTGGCCGGCCGCCGCCCTGACCGTCGCCTTCGGCCTGGCCTCCGCCATCGGCGACGCGATCCAGCAACGCCTCAAGCCCACGCCGCTCAAGACCCTGGCTGCCTCGGGCGGTGTCCTAAGCCTGTCCGCCGCCCTGTCGGCCCTGGCCGCGCCGACCGCCTGGCCGCTGGCGGTGGGGCTTGGCGGGCTGTGGGGCGACGGGGTCATCGGCCTCGTCGATGCCGGCTTCCGCGCCCTGGGCGTTCCCGGCGGAGAGATCATCGGCGGCGTCGCCTTCCTCACCTTCGGCTTGTGGGCCTGCGGATACGCCGTGGGCCTGCGCCTGAACGATTTTGCCGAGGGGGTCGCCTGGGCCTCGGGGCTGCGCCGTTCCGCAGAGCCCGCGCCGCCTTCGCGCAGGCGCCCCGTCCGGCCCGCGCCGGACGCGGAGGCCGCGCCGGTCCGCGCCCCGCGCCGCGCGCCCAGGCTCGAGCTGCCCGACGACGACGATGCTGAACCTGGAACGCCCCTGCCCCGGGACGAGCCGGTCCACGGGCCCGCTTCCGCCGCACCAGCCTCGCCCACGTCCGGGAACGAGATAAAGGTCGCTGCGCCCAAGCCCGCCAAATCCTCGAAGAAGACCGTTGACGACGACCAGACGACTTTCGACTTCGTCCGGCCCGAAGGCGACTTCTCCCTGCCACCGCTCGGCATGCTGGCCAAGCCCCAGGCCCGCGCCGGCATGGTCGACGAGGACGCGCTGAAACAGAACGCCAAGATGCTGGAAGGCGTCCTGGCGGAGTTCGGGGTCAAGGGGGTGATCGACCAGATCCGCCCAGGCCCGGTGGTCACCCTGTACGAACTGGTCCCGGCGCCCGGCGTGAAGCACGGCCGCGTCGTGGCCCTGTCCGACGACATCGCGCGGTCGATGAGCGCACGCGCCTGCCGTATCAGCGTCGTGCCCAACCGCAACGCCATCGGCATCGAACTGCCCAATCTGAAGCGCGAGACCGTCTATCTGAGGGACCTGCTCGCCTCGTCCGAATACGGCAAGCCGGCTCACATCCTGCCGCTGGCCCTCGGCGAGACCATCGGCGGCGACCCTTACGTGGCCGATCTGGCCCGCATGCCCCACCTGCTGATCGCGGGCACCACCGGCTCGGGCAAGTCGGTCGGGGTCAACGCCATGATCCTGTCGATCCTGTATCGGCTGAGCCCGGCCGAATGCCGCTTCATCATGATCGACCCCAAGATGCTGGAGCTCAGTGTCTATGACGGCATCCCGCACCTGCTGGCGCCCGTCGTGACCGATCCCAAGAAGGCCGTCGTCGCGCTGAAATGGACCGTGCGCGAGATGGAGGACCGCTATCGCCGAATGTCCAAGCTCGGCGTCCGCAATGTCGCCAGCTACAACGAGCGCGCCCGCGAGGCCCAGGCCAAGGGCGAGCATTTCGAGCGCACGGTCCAGACCGGCTTCGACGACCAGGGCCGTCCGGTGTTCGAGTCCGAAAAGATCCGACCCGAGCCCATGCCCTATCTGGTCGTGGTCATGGACGAGATGGCCGACCTGATGCTGGTCGCCGGCAAGGACGTCGAGGGCGCGGTCCAGCGCCTGGCCCAGATGGCCCGTGCCGCCGGCATCCACTTGATCATGGCCACCCAGCGGCCCTCGGTCGATGTCATCACTGGCACGATCAAGGCCAACTTCCCGACCCGGATCTCCTTCCAGGTCACCTCCAAGATCGACAGCCGCACCATCCTGGGCGAGCAGGGCGGCGAACAGCTGCTGGGCCAGGGCGACATGCTCTACATGGCCGGCGGCGGCCGCATCACCCGCCTGCACGGCCCGTTCGTGACGGACCAGGAGGTCGAGGAAGTCTGCAAACATCTGCGCGCCCAGGCCGAGCCCGACTATCTCGACCTGATCACCGACGATCCCGACGGCGACGGAGACAACGCCATGGACGACGGCGGCAGCGCTTCGTCGGGCGACGACCTCTACGACCGCGCCGTGGCCGTGGTCACCCGCGACCGCAAGGCCTCGACCTCCTACGTTCAGCGCCGGCTCCAGATCGGCTACAACCGCGCCGCTTCCCTGATCGAGCGGATGGAGCAGGAGGGCGTCGTCAGCCAGGCCAACCACGCGGGCAAGCGTGACATCCTGGCCGGTCCGCCGCCGATGGCCTGATCCTGCTCCCTCCCCTTTAAATGGGCGGGAGACGGCTTTCGGGAACCTTTCGACCTGAACAGGGCTTCATCCCGCCGCCTGAATAAGGTCTAGCTGCCGTCATCGCCGCGCCGCGCTGGACCGGCACAAAGCCAGCCTCGAAAACCATCCCGTCCTCCGGTCAAGCCGGGGGATGACGAAGGGAGAAAGACGACCATGACCCTTTCCCGCAGAGACCTCGGCTTCGGCCTCGCCGTCATCGCCGGCCTGTCCGGCATGGGGGCCGCCCTGCCCGCCAGTGCCCAGACGGCGCTGTCGGCGGAGGATCGCGCCACCCTGGCCCAGGCCCAGACCTATCTGCAGAACCTGACCTCGGCCCAGGGGAATTTCGTCGAGACCGGCGCCGGCGGGCAACGCCGCGAAGGCCGCTTCTATCTGCAGCGTCCGGGCAAGATGCGGTTCGAATACACCAATCCAGGGGGGCTGCTGGTCGTGTCGGACGGCAATAACGTCAAACGCTACGACCCTCGCCTGAACGTCTTCCGCCAGGTGCCTCTGGGCGTGACGCCGCTGTCGACATTCCTCGCCCGCAACGTCCGTCTGGACCAGGGGGTGCGCATCGACCGCGTCACCCGGATGCAATCCGGCGCCTTCGCCATCACCGCCCGCGACGAACGCAGTCCGAATGAAGGGTCGGTCATCCTGGCCTTCTCCGGCACGCCGCTGCGGCTGCAGGAATGGACCATCACGGATTCGCAGGGCGGGCGCACCCGGACCCAGTTGACCACTCTGACGCCAGCGTCGGGCCTGGCCGCAAGCCTGTTCCGCCTGATCGATCCGACCCGCCGACCCGGCCGCAACTGACGGAGCCACGAATCGTGAACCGTGTTCGATAGAACACAGGCAATCACCCTCTCTTGGGGTTTGACTATTTCTATGAGGAGTGACACTTTGAACACAGAGCGGCGGCGGCCGTTCCTGCGCCTTCGGACCTCATCCCCTCCCGATGGCGGCGAGAGAGAAACAACCTTCACCCCCGGCGTCCGCGCCGGGGGTTTTCTTTTCAGTGCGCGGTCGTGAGCCCCTGGGTCGGATCTTTGATCCGCCCGAGGCTGAACTTTGCGGTCGCTCACGGCTTGAGCGCCGCCCAGCTTGCGCTAGACGGGGTCCATGCTTCGCGTCGCCACCTGGAACATCAACTCCGTCCGCCTGCGCATCGACCAGGTCGCCCGGTTCGTCGCCGAGGCGAACGTCGACGTCCTGTGCCTGCAGGAGATCAAATGCCTGGAGGACCAGTTCCCGCGGAACGCCTTTGCCGACATGGGCATGCCGCACCTGAAGATCGCGGGTCAGAAGGGCTGGCATGGCGTCGCCATCGCCTCGCGCCTGCCGATCGAACATTCGGACACCTTCCAGGCCTGCAAACTGGGTCACGCCCGCTGCGTCTCGGCCAGGGTCGCCGGCGTCGACATCCAGAATTTCTACATCCCGGCCGGCGGCGACGTCCCCGACCGCGCGCTGAACCCGAAATTCGATCACAAGATGGATTTCTACGAACAGCTGACCGCGACGATCGCGCGCCAGGACCGTTCGTCGCGACTGCTGATGTGCGGCGACTTCAACATCGCCCCGAGCGAGTTCGACGTCTGGAACCACCGCTATATGTCGAAGATCGTCAGCCACACCCCGCTGGAGGTTGAGACCCTGAACCGGCTGCAGACGGCAGGCGGCTTCCACGACGTGGTCCGCGACGCCTGGCCGGAACCGCAGAAGCTGGCCTCATGGTGGAGCTATCGCGCCCAGGATTTCCGGGTATCGCAGCGCGGCCTGCGCCTGGACCACATCTGGACCTCTCCGGGCCTGACGCCGTCGGTCGTACCAGGCTCGGCGATCATCCACGAGCCGGTGCGCGCATGGACCCAGCCGAGCGACCATTGCCCGATCACGGTCGATCTGGACCTCTAGAGCAGGCCTCCAGCCTCTAGAACGGGAAGAAGATCGGAATGGCGAACATGGCCGCGACCCAGGTCACCAGGTTCAGCGGCAGGCCGACGCGGACGAAGTCCATGTAGCTGTACCCGCCCATGTTGAAGACCAGCACATTGGTCTGATAGCCGAACGGCGTGGCGAAAGCAGCCGAAGCGGCCATCATGACGCAGACGAGGAAGGGGCGCGGATCCACGCCCAGGCTCTCGGCCAGCGCCACGGCGATCGGGGTGATCAGCACCGCCACCGTCGCGTTTGACAGCAACTCGGTCGCGAACAGGGTCACGCCGTAGAGGACGATGAGAGCGCCCAGCGGTCCCATCGGACGAATCACATGGATCAGGGCGTCTGCCCCTGCGGCCGCCAGTCCGGTGACCTCGATGGCTGTGCCGACCACGACCATCCCCGCGATCAGCAGCAGGATTTCCGGTCTCAGCCCGGCATAGGCCTCCTCGGGTGTGATGACCCGGCACAGGATCAGGGCGACCGCCCCGGCGAAGGCCGAGGCCGCGATGGGCGCCCATCCCAGCGCCGCAGAAGCGATGACGAGGGCGAAGATCGCCAGCGAAATCATAGCCGGTCTCAGGCGAAACGGCTGGTCCGCCGCTCCGTACAGGGCCACGTCTCCCAGATGGGCGTCGCCCGAGCCGTCCGGCTGGTTGCGGGATTCCCCGAAGCGCGGCAGGCCGAAGGGCAGGAGCCGACGGCGCTGGCGGTTCTTCGCCTCAGCCTCGGCGCGCCGGCGGCTCTCCTCGATCATCGCGATCCGTGCAGCCTCGGCCTCGTCTTCGGCCACCGCACGGCCCAGCTGACGCGCGCCGATGAAATAGAGCCAGAGCCCCCCGGCCACGGCGATGACCAGCCCCACCGGCGTGATCTCGAACAGGCTGAAGACCGGCTGGCCCGCGTTCCGCGCCATGTCGTTGACCAGCAGGTTGGTCGATGTCCCGATCAGCGTCAGCAGCCCCCCGAGGACGGTCACATGGCTGAGGGGCATGAGGAATCGCTTGGGCGACAGATGCAGGGACTTGGCGACGTCGCGGATCACCGGCGCGGCCAGCACGACAACCGGGGTGTTGTTCAGAAAGCCGCCGACGGCGCCGCACAGGCCGATGACGATCCAGATTCCCGTCGCTCCGATCCTCGCCGCCAGTTGTGTCGCCTGGCGGATCAGCAAGCCCAGAAGCCCCGACAGCTCGATGGCGTAGGCGATGACGAACAGACCGGCCAGGGCGATGACGGCCGGGCTGGCGAAGGCGCCCTGCACCTCGACCGGCCGCACGACCCCGAGCAACAGCAGGATGGCGGCGGCAGTCAGGGCGACGACGTCGGCGCGAAGCTTGCCATGGATCAAGACGCCGACAACGCCGACAAGCACCGCGAGCGCGGCGATCTGATCGAAGGTCATGATCCCGTGCAGACCGCTCCCGAACGCTTTCGTCAACCTTTTTCAGGCGATGGACATCGAAACAGCGAAGCCGTGCTAGGCTTGTTCCATGCTCGAACCGACCGCGTTCCTTCGCCCGTCGGCCGTCGCGCTCGCGGCGACCGCTCTTCTTCTCTCCGGATGTCAGCGGGAGGCAGCCGTGACTGCGCCGCCGATTGCGCCCCCGCCGGCCGAAACGGCTGAACCGCCCGTGCCTCCCGTGCCGCCCGCCCCGACCCTGGATCGCGCCGGACTGTTGCAGGCGATGGACGCAGCCGCCTCGGCCTATGCGGCGGGCCAGGATTCCGCAGGCTCGCTGACCGGACGTCGGTTCGTCGTCCGCGAGGCCTTTGGCTGCGCGGGCGCGAGCCCGCCGCCCGTTGAGGCGGCGCCCGGAAACGGGCTGGCGGCCTGGTCGTGGGGCCCCCGGCGCGAGAGCCTGAGACTGACCCTGGCCCCCGGCGACTGGACGGATTCGCCGCTGCTCGCGGGGAGCGCCGACAGCTGGGAAGCGGCTGAGGGCTTCTGGATATCCCGGCCATGGTTGCGAGCCGACGGTTGTCCAGGTGTCGAGGGCGATCCCCTCGCAAGCGGCCCGGTGGTGGCGCCGTCGCCCCAGTCCGTCGGTCTTGCGGCGGTGTTCGAGGAAGATGGCTCCCGACTGGGTCGCCGCAACGGTCGCGCCTACGAATTCACCGTGCGCGGCGAGAGCGACCAGGCTCCGGCCGCGCCGGCCGGCGGCTATCGGCTGGTGCTGGAAGGTCGCCTGGCTGCATTCGCGGACGGGCGCGCCCTTCGTTGCCGGGCCGCTTCCGCCAACCAAAGGCCGGTCTGCATCGGCGCAGTTCAGCTGGATCGGGTGGCTTTCGAGACCGCCGACGGCAAGACCCTGTCGGAGTGGCGGGTTGGAGGCTGACGCCTAGGGCTGCAGCCGGTACCCGCCCGCGTCGGTCAGCAGAAGGCGCGCCTGGCCGGGCTCGGGCTCGATCTTCTGGCGCAGGCGATAGATATGGGTCTCCAACGTGTGGGTCGTGACCCCGGCGTTGTAGCCCCAGACCTCGGTCAACAGCTCCTCGCGCGACACCGGCTTGGCCCCGGCGCGATAGAGGTATTTCAGGATGTTGGTTTCCTTCTCCGTCAGCCGGATCTTCTTGCCCTTGGGATCGACCAGAATCTTGCCTGCGGGGCGGAAGGAATAGGGGCCGATCTGGAAGACGGCGTCCTCGGATTGTTCGTGGCTGCGCAGATGGGCGCGGATGCGGGCCAGAAGGACGGCGAAGCGGAAAGGCTTGGTCACATAATCGTTGGCCCCGCTGTCAAGACCCAGAACCGTGTCGGCGTCCGAATCCTGCCCGGTCAGCATGATGACGGGGGTCGAGACGCCGTCTTTGCGCAACAGCCGGCAGGCCTCCCGGCCGTCCATGTCGGGCAGGTCGACGTCGAGCAGGATCAGGTCGGCGCGGATCTCTCGACCCAGGCGCAGGCCCTCGGTGGCGGTCGAGGCCTGGACGGTCTTGAACTCCTCATGCAGCGCCAGTTGCTCGGCCAGGGCCTCGCGCAGGTCGTCGTCGTCGTCGATGATAAGCAGGGTCTTGGCTGGGGGCATCTGTTTAGAATGGCGAGGCTGGAGGCAAACGCCAAGGCAGCGGCTGAATTTGGCGTGGAATCAGCAACCAGAGGGCGCGAAAGCCGGGTTTCGTTCCCCGAACAGCGCCGATCCGACCCGGACGTGAGTCGCACCCAGCCGGATCGCGGCCTCGTAATCCGCGCTCATCCCCATGGACAGGACGCCCAGGCCGTTGCGGCCGGCGATCCGGGCCAGCAATGCGAAATGCAGGATCGGTTCCTCGTCAGCGGGCGGAATGGCCATCAGTCCCTCGACGATCAACCCCTGGGCGCGGGCGGCGGCGATCAGGGCATCGGCGTCGCGGGGGGCGACTCCTGCCTTCTGGTCCTCCTCACCGGTGTTGATCTGGACCAGCAGGCGGGGTGAGCGACCGATTTTCTGCGAGGCCGAGGCCAGGGCGCCGATCAGTTTTGGCCGGTCCAGCGTCTCGATGACGTCGAACAGGGCGACAGCGTCCTCGGCCTTGTTGGACTGGAGGGGGCCGATCAGGCGACGCTCGAGGTCGGGCAGAGCCGTCCGGCGATCGGTCCAGCGGCCCTGCGCCTCCTGCACCCGGTTCTCACCGAAGACCCTCAGCCCCGAGGCGAGGGCGGCCTTGATGGCCTCGTCCGGCTGAGTCTTGGACACAGCGGTCAGGGTGATCGCGGCCGGATCGCGGCCCGCAGCCCTGGCAGCCGCCGCCATGCGCGCCCGGATCGTCGCCAGACGCGCGGCGAAGGTGTCGTCAGTAGACGGGGGCGTCGAAGCGGGGGATGAGGCGACCATGGACGTGCCGGATATGACGGAAGACGGAGCCCGATTGTGGGCCGTGGCTCAGGCTCTAGCCCGTGACGCCGACATTGTCAGGAGTGGCGGGCGGTCGCGTGTCCCGCCGATGCTGCTGTTCACCGACCCGGAACGGACGCCGAGGCCCTGGGAGATCGCGGCGCGGATGCCGGCGGGATCGGGCGTCGTCTATCGGTCGTTCGGCGCGGCGGACGCGATCGAGACCGCGGAGCGGCTGCGCATCGCCACGCGGGAGCGCGGCATGAGCCTGCTGATCGGACTGGACGCCGGGCTGGCGGACCGGGTCGACGCCGACGGCCTGCATCTGCCGGAACGGGCCATCTCGGCGGCCTATGCCCTGTCGGGAAGGCGGCCGGACTGGATTCTGACCGGTGCGGTGCATTCGGTCCAGGCGGCGCTGGCCGCGCGGGATCTGGACGCGGTGGTGCTGTCGCCGATCTTCCCGGCGGGGGGGGAGTCCTCGGCGAAACCCTCTCTCGGCAGGAATTCGCTGGCCCGCGCCTCGGAGGGCCGGATGCGAGTCATCGCGCTCGGCGGGATCACCGCCGGAAATGCAGGCGGATTGCAGGGATCGGGCGTCTACGGACTGGCGGCGATCGGCGGGATCGCCGGGCCGTTCGGGTCCTAGAAGCGGAACAGGGTTTCCAGACGCACGCGCGGCTGGGCGCGGCGGTCGGTCTCGGGCGCACGGGCCGGGTCCTGCTCGGGCGTGGCCAGGCCGGCGGCGGCGCCGACGCGCAGGCGCGGCGAAAGGCGATAGTAGGCGCCGGCTTCGACGTCGCCCCATTCGGCTTCGCGGCCGACAGGCTGGTTCAGGTTGAAGTCGAGGCCCCAGCGGCCGTTCTCGTTCCAGCGCAGGCCGCGACGCGGTGCGGCGGGGGTCGAACGCTGGGCGTTGGACGCTTCGGCCAGGGTCACGGCCGGCGCGCGCGACCGCGATTGCGCGGACGCTTCGCCCGCGACGCCGAGAAGGGCGACGAGACCGACAGAGGCAGCGATGACCGCGGCGAGACGCATTTCCAACCCTTCGACCCGGCGTTTCTCGCCGGACCCTTGTTCGTGAACCCGGTGTTTCCACCGTGGACCTGCCGATTAGACACCGGTAGTCCGCCCGGTCAACGCAACGAGGCCGAAGCAACCCGGTTCCACCGACTCTTGCGCCCGCCTGTGGCGCAAGCGTCACGGGAAGACGACGGGAAGGTGTTCGCCGGGTTGGGGAAATCGTCTTCCGAGCCCGATGCGGATCGTGGCCGCCGTATACGGAGGGCCTCGGCTGTGGATTGCCTTGTCATCGCCCCTTTTGGGCGTGTTATAGAGCCGCGCTTGGCGAACGGTCGCGGACCGTCTCGCCCTTGCGCCCGCCCCTCCTGTTCGGGACCGGCGGATCAGCCCTGATGGAGACGACGTTCGATGGGTTCTGTTCGCGGCAAGACGGTCCTGGCGACCACCCTGGTTGTCACCGGCGGTCTGCTCCTCTCCGCCTGCGGCGGTCTGCCCTTCTCGGGCGGTTCGGCCCCTCGCGCCACGACGGCGCAGCAGGGCATCGGCGTCAACGCCTATCTGTGGCGCGCCACTCTCGACACCCTCAGCTTCATGCCGCTGCTGACCGCCGATCCGTGGGGCGGCGTCGTGAACTATGACTGGTACGTCAATCCGCAGACGCCGAACGAGCGTTTCAAGGCGACCGTCTTCATCCTCGACACCCGCCTGCGCGCCGACGCCCTGAACGTCACGGTGACCAAGGAGGTCCGCACCGCCGGCGGCGACTGGACCGCCTCAGCCGTGGCCGCCCAGACCGAGGCCGACCTGGAAAATGCGATCCTGACCAAGGCGCGCCAGCTCAACCTGTCCAACGCGGGCTAGAGGCCGCGTCCCTTCCCCGTCGCGGAGCGATGGGGAGGGGGACCGCCCGCCGCTCGGCGGGGGTTTAGGGGCTCTTGACGCCCCACGACCGAGTCCGCTTCAAGAACTCCTCCGTCTCCTCCGCTTCGCTACGGATCCACCTCCCTATTCGCCCAGCGGCGAACAGGGAGGAGACGCCTTGAAGGATTGCCCGTGTCCGCCTCTCCGACCCGTTACGACCCCAAGACCGCAGAGCCGCGCCAGCAGGCGCGCTGGGCCGATGCAGACGCCTTCGTCACCCGGGATACGGGTCGCCCGAAATACTATGTCCTTGAAATGTTTCCCTATCCGTCGGGTAACATCCACATGGGGCACGCCCGCAACTATGTGATGGGCGACGTGGTCGCGCGCCACAAGCGGGCCCAGGGCTTCGACGTCCTGCACCCGATGGGCTGGGACGCCTTCGGCATGCCGGCCGAGAACGCGGCCATGGAGCGCGGCATCCACCCTAAGGGCTGGACCTACGACAACATCGCCTCGATGCGGGCGCAGCTGAAGCTGCTGGGCCTGTCGCTGGACTGGTCGCGTGAATTCGCCACCTGCGACCCGGAATATTACGGCAAGCAGCAAGCCTGGTTCCTGGAGCTGTATCGGCGCGGCCTGGTCTTTCGCAAGGACGGCGTCGTCAACTGGGACCCCGTCGACAACACTGTCCTGGCCAATGAACAGGTCATCGACGGCAAGGGGTGGCGCTCGGGCGCGGTGGTCGAGAAGCGCAAGCTGAACCAGTGGTTCCTGCGTATCACCGACTATGCCGACGACCTGATCGACGGGCTCAAGGACCTCGACCGCTGGCCCGACAAGGTCCGGCTGATGCAGGAGAATTGGATCGGCCGGTCAAAGGGCCTGCAGATGACGTGGACATGGGCCGGGGAGGCTCCGGCCGCCTCGCCGGACGGTCTGGAAATCTACACCACCCGCCCCGACACCCTGTTCGGCGCGTCCTTCATGGGCATCGCGCCCGACCATCCGATCGCCAGGGCCATGGCCGAGGCCGATCCGAAGGTCGCCGCCTTCGTCGCCGAGTGCCGCGCGGGCGGAACCTCCACCGCCGACATCGAACAGGCCGAAAAGATCGGCTGGGACACCGGACTGAAGGTCCTCCACCCGTTCGACGGGCATGAGGTCAGCGTCTGGATCGCCAACTTCATCCTGTCGGAATACGGCACGGGCGCCATCTTCGGCTGCCCGGCCCACGACCAGCGCGACCTGGATTTCGCCCGCAAATATCTGCTGCCAGTCCTGGCCGTGGTGAAGCCGGATGGCGCGGGCGATGATTTCGCGGTCGAGACCGAGGCCTATACGGGCCCTGGCGCCCTGTTCCACTCCGACTTCCTCGATGGCCTGTCGATCGAGGACGCCAAGGCGACCGCGATCGCCCGGATCGAGGCCGCGGGCATGGGCAAGGGCGCGACCATCTATCGCCTGCGCGACTGGGGCGTCTCGCGGCAGCGCTACTGGGGCTGCCCCATCCCCATCGTCCATTGCTTGTCCTGCGGCGTGGTCGAGGTTCCCGGCGATCAGTTGCCGGTGGTCCTGCCCGACGACGTGACTTTTGACGTGCCCGGCAACCCGCTGGATCGCCACCCGACCTGGAAACACGTCCAATGCCCGTCCTGCGGCGCCGACGCGACGCGCGAGACCGACACGCTCGACACCTTCGTCGATTCCAGCTGGTATTTCGCCCGCTTCACCGACCCGAAGGCGGTTGAGCCGATCAACAAGAACGCGGCCGATCGCTGGCTGGCCGTCGACCAGTATATCGGCGGGGTCGAGCATGCGGTCCTGCACCTGCTCTACGCCCGGTTCATCACCCGCGCCCTGTCCGACGCCGGCATGCTGTCGGTGAAGGAGCCCTTCGCCGGCCTGTTCACCCAGGGGATGGTGGTCCACGAGACCTATCGCCGGGCCGACGGCGCCTGGGTCGAGCCGACCGACGTCGACCTGACCAACGACGCCGGCGTGCGATCCGCTCGCCAGAGGTCGACCGGCGAGACCCTGATCATCGGCGACATCGAGAAGATGTCGAAGTCGAAGAAGAACGTCGTCGCGCCCCAGGAAATCCTGGACTCGCACGGCGTGGACGCCGGCCGCCTGTTCGTCCTGTCCGACAGCCCGCCCGAGCGCGACGTGCAGTGGACCCCCGGCGGCGTCGAGGGCGCCAGCCGCTTTGTCCAGCGCGTCTGGACCCTGTTCGACAGCTTCGAGGCCGACACAGCCGGTGATCCGGCCGCCGACGCCCTGCTGTTCAAGGAAACACACAAGGCCATCAAGGCCGTGTCCGAAGGCGTCGAAGGCTTCCGCTTCAACTCCGCCATCGCCAAGCTCTACGCCTTCGTGGCCACGATCCGCGACCACGACGGCGCGTCAGGCGGGGCGCGGCGCGAGGCTCTGTCGGCCCTGGCCCGTCTCGTCGCCCCCTTCACCCCGCACGTCGCCGAGGAGGGTTGGACCCGTCTGGGCGAGACCGGCATGGTTCTCGACGCCCCCTGGCCTGTGTTCGATCCGGCCCTCGCCGCCGATGACGAGGTCGTCCTGCCCATCCAGATCAACGGCAAGCGCCGGGGCGAGATCACGATGCCGCGCGGGGCCGACGCCAGGGCGGTCGAGGCCCAGGCGCTCGCCAATCCGGCTGTTCAGGCCTATCTGGAAGCCAACTCGCAATCGATCCGCAAGGTGATCGTCGTGCCCGATCGCATCGTCAACTTGGTGGCCGGCTAGATGTCGGTCCGCAGCCTGTCAGCGCTGGCGGCCGCCTCCCTGCTCCTGGCCGGGTGCGGATTCACGCCGCTGTACGGGGATGCGGGTGGATCGCCGTCGCTGAGCCGGATCGCCGTGACGACCCAGGACGACCGGCTGGGATACCGCCTGCGCGAGCAGCTGGAGGACGCTCTCGGCTGGAACCGCAACGCCGCGCCCCTGTATCGGCTGGAGACGGTGGTTCAGCAGAACCGTCGTCCTCTGGGCCGCCGGATCGACGACACCGCCACCCGCTATGAGCTGACCGTGCGCGGGGCCTGGACCCTGACGCCCGTCGCGGGCGGCGCGGCCCTGACCGGGACCGAGGCCGTCACCACCACCTACGCCGCCGCCGACCAGCCCTATGCCGCCATCGCAGCCCAGCAGGACGGCGAGGACCGCGCCGCCACCGAACTGGCCCGGCTGATCCGCGTCGACCTGATGCGGGCTCTCTCCGCCCCATGATCCTCGCCAAGCGGCCCGAGGTCGACCGCTTCCTGGCGAAGCCGGACGCCGGGATCCGCGCCGCCGTCATCCACGGCAAGGACCGCTCCGGCGTCGCCGAGCGCGCAGAGATCCTGTGCCGGGCCGTCACCCCCGATCTGAACGACCCGTTCAACGTCACCCTGCTAACCGACAGCGACATCGACGGCGACGAAGCCCGGCTGGAAGAGGCCCTGACCGCCCTGTCGATGATCGGCGGACGCAGGCTGGTCCGCGTGCGGCTGGGGTCGGAGAAGGCCTCGATCGACAAGATGCTGGCGGCGGCGCTCAAGGTCCATGCCGACGGCGGTTACAATCCAGACTGCATGCTGGTGGTCGAGGCGGGCGCGCTCGGCCGCGATTCCGCCCTGCGCAAGGCGGCCGAGGCCGGCAAGGGTTCGGTCGGCATCGCCGTCTACGAGGATGAAGCCGGCGACATCGCCCGCATGACGCGCGAGGCTCTCGCCGTCGACAAGGTGGGCCTGACCACCGACGCCCTGGCCGCCTTCGTCGCCCGCCTGCCCCGCGAGCGCGGCCTGATGCGCCAGGAGATCGAGCGGCTGGCCTTGTATGTGGGTCCGGGATCGGGCCGGACCATCGATGTCGAGGAGCTGGAGGCGCATCTGGGCGTGGAAGCGGACGCTTCGCTCGCCGATGCGGCGCTGCAGGCCTTCGGCGGTCGCCCCGCTCCGGCGCAAGGCGGGCTGAGACGCGCCCTGGCCGAAGGCGAAAGCGCCGTCATGGCGGTGCGCTCCGCCTCGATCCATCTCGGCAAGCTGCGCCGGATCAATGTGCTTCAGGGCTCGGGCGCCGGGGCCAAGGAGGCCGCCAAGGCCGCCGGCGTGTTCTGGAAACAGGAGGCCGAGATGCTGCGTCAGGCCCGCGCCTGGCGGCTGGAAGAGCTCGACGTGGTTCAGGACAGCGTCAATACGGCCGATGTCGCGACGAAGACGACAGGGATGCCGGAGCACCTGATTGCCGAGCGTTTGCTGCTGGAGATTGCCGCACGGGCGCGACGACTGGGCCTGTGACCCGTCTCCTCCCCATTCGCCGCTTGGCGAATAGGACGGTGGCAGCGAGCCGCTTCGCGAGCTGACGGAGGGGCTCTGGACGGCGGCAAGAACCCCTCCGTCTCTCCGCTTCGCTCCGAGCAACATCCCCACTGCTGCGCAGCAGGGAGGAGACGATGAATCAGCCCCGCTTCGACGCCTTGCGGAAGGCGGGCTTGGCCAGGGCGGCGCTCTTGGCGGCGGCGGCGCGTTCCTCTCCCTTGCCGCCGTTCATCGCAGCGTGAGCCGGCGCGGCGGCCTTCTTGGCGGCGAGGACGCGTTTCAGGGCTTCGGAGGGGGTTTCAGGCGTGTCGGTCATGACCTCACCCTAGCACGCTCGGGCACTCAGGCGCGCATCAACCGGCGACACAGGTCGTCCAGCTGTTCCAGGCTGGCGTAGGACAGGGTCAGTTCGCCCTTCCCGCCCCTGTCGGCCAGGGCGATCTTGACGCCCAGGGCATCGGCCAGGTCCTGTTCCAGGGCGGCGATGTCGGGCGATGCAGACGCCTGGTCGGCGGAGCTCTTTGCGATCTTCGGTTTCTGCTCGTCCTGCGACTTGCGGGCCAGAGCCTCGGTCTGACGGACGTTCAGCCCTTGGGCGACGACCTGGTCGGCCAGCGTATCCGGGTCCCTGGCCGTCAGCAGGGCGCGAGCGTGTCCGGCGGACAGGCGGCCGTCCAGCACGTGCTCTCGTGCGCCAGGGCTCAGCTGGGTCAGGCGCAGGGTGTTGGCCACATGGCTGCGCGACTTGCCGACGATGCCGGCGACCGCGTCCTGGGTGCGCCCGAACCGCTCCATCAACACGCCATAGGCCGCGGCCTCCTCCAGCGGGTTGAGGTCGGCGCGCTGGACATTCTCGATGATGGCGACTTCCAGCACCTCGAGGTCGTCCATCTCGCGGATGATGACCGGCACCTCGGTCAGGCGCGCGCCCTGGGCCGCGCGCCAGCGGCGCTCGCCGGCGATAATCTGCCAGACGCCGTCCTCGCCGGGCTGCTGACGCACCAGAATCGGCTGCAGGACGCCCTTGTCGCGGATCGACTGGGTCAGTTCGTCGTGGTCCGCCTTGGTGAACTGCTTGCGCGGCTGATCCGGGTTGGGCTTCAGGCTCTCGATGGGGACCGACAGCACGCCGGTCGGTAGAACCGCGCCCGACGCGACCGGCACAGGCTCGTTGATCGACTCGCCCATCAGGGCGGACAGGCCGCGGCCCAGACCTCTTTGACGTTCAGACAAACTCTTGATTCCGTATGATGATCAGGCGGCGAGGCGGCGGCGTTCGCGACCGACAACTTCTTTGGCGAGCTTCAGATAGGCTTGGCTGCCAGTGCATTTCAGATCGTAGATCAGAACGGGTTTTCCGAAGGACGGCGCCTCGGACACCCGCACGTTCCGGGGGATCACCGCGTCATAGACCTTGTCCCCGAAGTGGCTCCGAACGTCCGCTGCCACCTGTCCCGAGAGGGCGTTGCGGCGGTCATACATGGTCAGGACCAGACCCTGGATTTCGAGCGTCGGATTCAATGATTGACGGACCATCTCGATCGTCTTCATCAACTGCGTCAACCCTTCGAGGGCGAAGAACTCGCACTGCAGCGGGACAAGAACTCCGTCGGCCGCGGCCATGGCGTTGAGCGTCAACAGGTTCAACGACGGCGGGCAGTCGATCAGCACATAGTCATACCCGGTATGGCCTTCCCCGCCCTGTCCCGCGAGCGCGTCGCGCAGGCGGTAGGAGCGGCGATCGGCCTGGCTGAGCTCGATCTCGACACCCGACATGTCGGCGTCGGCAGGAATGATGTGCAGGCCCGGAACGGCCGTCGGTACGGCCGCATCATGGACGGACCGACCGTCGACGATCACGTCATAGATGGTGATCCGTCGTGTTTCACGTGGAACACCCAGACCCGTGGAGGCATTGCCTTGGGGATCCATGTCGACGATCAGCACCTTCTCGCCAATGGCGGCCAGCGCCGTGCCCAGGTTGATCGCGGTCGTCGTCTTCCCCACCCCGCCCTTCTGGTTGGACACGGCGAGGACGCGCGGAGACCTCTTCGGGCCGGAGCCCGGGACTGACTTGGTCATACTAACCACGGTGCTGATTTCCACGGGGGCGAAGGCTCCGGACGGTAACGATGCGGCCCCCCGGATCGCTGCGCGAGACCGAAAGCTCAGCGTCGACTTGCCAGGACTTCGAGGCCTCCCGCAACTCCGCCTCGGCCTTCTCTCCCTTGAGAAACAAACCTTGTGCACCGCGAGACAGATAGGGCTGTGCATAACCCAGCAACTTTTCCATCGGCGCGACGGCACGCGCGGTGACGACATCCACCTTCAGCGCCTGTTCCTCGGCCCGCCCCCAGACGACGGTCGCCGGCAGGGCCAGCTCATCCACGATGGTCTGCAGGAAGCGGCAGCGTTTCTGCAGGGAATCGATCAGCCAGATGTGGGCGTCCGGCCGCCCCTTCAAGAGGATGGCCAGTACGACGCCGGGAAACCCTGCGCCCGCACCCAGGTCCGCCCAGGTCCGTGCGAAACCGGCGAGATCCAGGAGTTGGGCCGAGTCCCAGGCGTGCCGGTTCCAAAAGTCCGGCAGACTGTCCGGCCCGACCAGGTTCATGACCGCGTTGGCCTCAGTCAGCATGATACGAAACCGTTCGAGGTCGGCCATCCGTTCCGGCCAGGCGCCGGTCGCCTTCTGGAATTCCTCGGCAGTCATCAGGCCGCGACCGCCGCTTTTTTCACGTGGGACAGCAGGGCCGTGAGCGCACCGGGGGTCACCCCCTCGATGCGACCGGCCTGGCCGAGGGTGCGCGGCAGAACCAGCGACAGCTTTTCGCGGACCTCGTGCGACAGGCCGCCGATCGCCGCATAGTCGAGGTTGGCCGGAAGCATCAGAGCCTCCTCGCGGCGCAGGGCCTCGGCGTCGGCGGTCTGACGATCCAGATAGCCGGCATAGCCCGCGTCGATCTCGACCTGTTCGCGCACAGACGGGCTCCAGTCGCCGATGACGGGGTATGCCGCCGCGAAGGCGGTCAGATCGACGCCCGGATAGGCCAGCAGATCGCGCATCGATCGGCGCTGGCCGTCCGCATTCACCGCGATGCCGAGCGCCTGGGCCTCGTTGGGCGTGAACCGGGTGTCGCGCACGAGCCGCGTGGCATCGGCCAGGGCCGCCGCCTTGATCCCGAAGGTGCGCCGACGCTCCGCAGAGACGATTCCGGCCTCAATCCCGAGCGGGGTCAACCGTTGATCGGCGTTGTCGGCTCGGAGAGTCAACCTGTACTCGGCGCGGCTAGTGAACATCCGGTAGGGCTCGGTCACACCACGCGTGACAAGATCGTCGATCATCACACCGATATAGGCCTGCTCCCGCCCCAGCACGATTTCCGGGGATCCGGCGGCGGCGCGGGCGGCGTTGAGGCCGGCAATCAACCCTTGAGCGCCTGCCTCCTCATACCCGGTCGTACCGTTGATCTGACCGGCCAGATAGAGGCCCGGACGGCGCTTGACCTCCAGCGCCGGGGTCAGTTCGCGCGGATCGACATAATCGTACTCGATCGCATAGCCGAAGCGGAACACCTCGACCGATTCCAATCCCGGCATGGTGCGCAGGAAGGCGGTCTGCGTCCCCGGCGAGACTGAGGTGGAGATGCCGTTTGGATAGACGGTCGGATCATCCAGCCCCTCCGGTTCCAGGAAGACCTGGTGCGAGGTCTTGTCGGCGAAACGGACCACTTTGTCCTCGATCGAGGGGCAATAGCGCGGACCGACCCCGGTCAGCTTGCCGCCGTACACAGCGCTTTCGCCAAGATTGGCGGCAATGATCGCGTGGGTCTCTTCGGTCGTCTGGGTGATGCCGCAGGCGATCTGGGGCACGTCGATCCGGTCGGTCAGGAAACTGAACGGCACGGGCTCGGCATCGGCCGCCTGCATCTCCAGCCGGTCCCAGGCGATGGTGCGGCCGTCGAGGCGTGCAGGGGTTCCGGTCTTCAGCCGCCCCATCTTGAGTCCGGCGCCATAGAGGTCGGCGGCAAGACCCGTCGAGGGGGCCTCGCCATGACGGCCGGCGGGAATCCGCTCGTCGCCGCGATGGATGACGCCGTTGAGGAAGGTGCCGGTCGTCAGGACCACTGCGCCCGCGCGGAGCGAGATCCCCTCACCGGTCGTCACGCCGACGACCCGGTCTCCGTTCAGGATCAGAGCCTCGGCCGTGCCGGCCATCAGGGTCAGGTTGGGATAGTCGGCCAGCTCGGCCTGCATGGCCTCGCGGTACAGGCGCCGGTCGATCTGGCTGCGAGGGCCGCGCACGGCGGCGCCCTTGGAGCGGTTCAGCAGACGGAACTGGATGCCGGCCTTGTCTCCGAGCCGGCCCATAAGGCCATCGAGGGCGTCGATCTCGCGGACCAGATGGCCCTTGCCCAGGCCTCCGATAGCCGGGTTGCAGCTCATCTCGCCTATGGTTTCGAGCGTCTGGGTCAGCAGCAAGGTGCGGGCGCCGGCGCGCGCGGAGGCCGCGGCGGCCTCGCAGCCGGCATGGCCGCCGCCGATCACAATGACGTCGAAGGAAGTGGGGAAGCTCATAGGCCGGGACATAGGCGAGATGGGTCGAAAACGCCACTCAGACATGAATGTGGCGCTGACGCTCGACGCCTGGCGTCCCCCCCGCCTGAGCGGAAGGTGTTTCACGTGAAACACGCCGGGCGGCCGGCGGCCAACCTATTTGCCGATACAGAAGGTCGAGAAAACCTCACCGAGGATCTCCTCGACCCCGACTGCACCTGTGACCCGGCCCAGAGCGTCAGCGGCCCGGCGCAGATCGTCACCCGCCAACTCGGGCGCGGTGGCCAGGTGGCTGCGCGCGGCCTGAACCATCGCCACGGCTTCTGACACTCTGCGCCGATGGCGTTCACGGGTCACCACCGGAAAATCAGCGCCGGACAGGTCTCGCGCAAGTCGGGCTGCGAGCGCATCATGCAGATGGCGTAGGCCCGCTCCGGTCACTGCGCTGACGGCGATGCCCTCCCCCGAGGCCGGTGATAGGTCGGCCTTGGTCCAGACGGTGACGTCGTCAGGTCGGGCAAAGTCGGCGGCGTCCCCCTCGGGATCGCCCGGAGCCCGGACCCAAAGGCGCAGATCGGCGGTGCTGGCGCGGGCGCGGGCGCGACGGACACCCTCGGCCTCGACGAGGTCCTGGCTCTCGCGCAGGCCGGCCGTGTCGGACAGGGTCACGGCATAGCCGCCGAT
Source organism: Brevundimonas sp. DC300-4 (assembly GCF_049897365.1). Taxonomy (NCBI): domain Bacteria; kingdom Pseudomonadati; phylum Pseudomonadota; class Alphaproteobacteria; order Caulobacterales; family Caulobacteraceae; genus Brevundimonas; species Brevundimonas sp. DC300-4. Next base: position 58,977 of record NZ_JAFCWC010000005.1, on the reverse strand, counting down.
GACGAGGTCGGCGTCGAGCACGTCGCGCGTCGTGCCTGCAATAGGGGTGACGATGGCGGCCTCCCGCTCAACCAGGGCGTTGAACAGGGCCGACTTGCCGGCGTTGGTCTCGCCGATTAGGACGATGCGATAGCCCTCACGGACGCGGCGGCCCCGGTCGGCGTCGGCCAGGGCGCCGTTCAGGTCGGCGGTCAGGCGATCAAGCACCGGACCGGCGGATAAGGCCAGATGGTCGGGTACGTCCTCGTCCGGGAAGTCGATCTCGGCCTCGACGAGTGCGAGAGCCGTCAGCAGGTCCCGGCGAAAACCGGCGTAGGTCTGGCTGAGGGCGCCGTCGAGCTGGCCCAGGGCCTGGGCCGCCTGGGCCGAGGTCTCCGCGTCGATCAGGTCGGCGACCGCCTCGGCCTGGGCCAGATCCATGCGGCTGTTCTCGAAGGCGCGGCGGGTGAACTCTCCCGGATCGGCGGGGCGTAGGCCGAGATCGATCAGGGCGGTGGAGACGGCGTCAATGACGGCGCGTCCGCCGTGTAGGTGGAGTTCGGCGCAGTCCTCGCCCGTGTAGGAGTTCGGGCCTGGAAAGCGGAGGACGAGGGCCTGGTCGAGGATGACGCCGCCGTGTCGCAGAATGCGCAGGGCGGCGAGGCGCGGTTTCAGATCGGGCGCGCCGAGGGCGCTAAGGGCCTGATCCGTCGCGGGTCCCGACAGGCGCAGGATGGCGATGGCGCCTTGGCCGGGTGGGGTGGCGAGAGCGAAGACGGTGTCGGTCATTGTGTTTCTCCTCCCCCGTCGGGGGAGGTGACGCGTCGCGGCTTCGCGACGTGACGGAGCGGGCTCGCCACACAAGCCGAGTCTGGGCTGGCCCCCCCCCACCGCTTCGCGGTCCCCCTCCCCCGACGGGGGAGGAGAAGGGTCTTCACTTCGGCGTCGTCACCGCGGCCTGCATGAGTTGACGGAACTGGTCCTGGGCCTGGAGGCCGAAGCTGGTCCAAGTCTTCATCAGCTCTTCGGGCTGCATGGCCGACATGTTGGCGTCCATCCGTTTCTGCATCTCGGCGACGAGATGATCGTTCAGCGGCGCGACGTCCGGCAGGCCCAGAAAGGCCCGCGCCTCGGCCGGCGTGCATTCCATTTCGACGTTGACCTTCATGTCGCTCTCCCTGTTTCACGTGAAACATTGGCCAGACCCGGCTTGCCGTCAGGTGTTCATCGATTGGAAGAAATCGGCGTTGTTCTTGGACTGACGCAGCTTGTCGAGCAGGAACTCGATCGCGTCCTGCGGGCCCATCGGGTTCAGGATGCGGCGCAGTACATAGGTCTTGGTCAGCTGATCCTTCGGCGTGATCAGCTCCTCCTTGCGGGTGCCGGATTTCAGCACGTCGATGGCCGGGAAGATCCGCTTGTCGGCGACCTTGCGGTCCAGCACGATTTCCGAGTTACCGGTGCCCTTGAACTCTTCGAAGATGACCTCGTCCATACGCGAGCCGGTGTCGATCAGGGCCGTGGCGATGATGGTCAGCGAGCCGCCCTCCTCCACGTTCCGCGCTGCGCCGAAGAACCGCTTGGGCCGCTGCAGGGCGTTGGCGTCTACGCCGCCGGTCAGGACCTTGCCCGACGACGGCACGGTGGCATTGTAGGCCCGGCCCAGACGGGTGACCGAGTCCAGCAGGATGACGACGTCCTTCTTGTGCTCGACCAGGCGTTTGGCTTTTTCAATCACCATCTCGGCCACGGCGACGTGGCGGGTGGCCGGCTCGTCGAAGGTGGAGGCCACGACCTCGCCCTTCACCGTCCGCTGCATGTCGGTGACTTCCTCGGGGCGTTCATCGATCAGCAGAACGATCAGCGACACCTCAGGGTGGTTGGCCTCGATCGATTTGGCGATGTTCTGCAGCATGACCGTCTTGCCGACCCGCGGCGGTGCCACGATCAGGCAGCGCTGGCCCTTGCCCAAAGGGGCGACGATGTCGATGACCCGGCCCGAACGATCCCGCAGGGTCGGGTCCTGAATTTCCATGATCAGCCGCTCATTGGGATACAGCGGCGTCAGGTTGTCGAAATTGACCTTGGTGCGGACCGTCTCCGGGTCCTCGTAGTTGATCGTGTCGACCTTGAGCAGAGCGAAGTAGCGTTCGCCTTCGCGGGGGCCGCGCACGGCGCCGTGGACAGTGTCTCCAGAGCGCAGGCCGAAGCGGCGAATCTGGGACGGAGACACATAAATATCGTCCGGACCCGGAAGATAATTGGCGTCCGGCGAGCGCAGGAAGCCGAAGCCGTCGGGCAACATTTCCAGCGTGCCAGAGGCGATGATCTCGACCTCTTCGTCGGCCAGAGTCTTGAGGATGGCGAACAGGAGATCCTGCTTGCGCAGATTGGACGCGTTCTCGATCTCCAGCTGTTCGGCGAAGGCGACCAGCTCGACCGGAGTCTTGTCGTTCAGCTCCTGGAGCGTGATCCGGCCGGACGGCACGACGGGTTCGCCGTCCTCTTCCGCGTCGTCGCCGATGTCGGCGGCCACGTCGGCGTCATTGGCCCCATCCGCCTGCGAGGTGTCGTCGGCGGTTTCAGGCGTCAGCCCCTCGAGCGCTTCGGCTTCAGGAGCTGTGGTATCGGTGTCGCGGACGTCGGTCATGTCGGAGCTCTGGATTCACGCCGTCACGGCCCTGCGTCGAGGACGTCAGGCGGGGACGGATGGTCCCCCGGCCTGGCCGGAGGATGACGAAGGCCTTGCGGCCGGGTGGGAGAGCGTCGGGTCCGAAGGCGGCGAGTTCGCCAGCGATCGGTCGACGCGAAGAGAAGGGCAGCGCCGCGAACGACGCCTCATCGCCAGCGGAACCACATTCCGGGCCTGTGGGTCAAGCGTCGCGGCTCAGAAGGTCCACTCGGTCGTCACCGACAGGACCATAATGATGGCCAGCACGAACGGGATCTCATTGGTCATCCGCCAGAAACGGCTGGTCTTCGTCGATGTCCCGGCAGTGATGCGTTTGCGTTCGGCCGACAGGAAGCCGTGCCAGCCGAACAGCAGGACGACGCCGATCAGCTTCACCACCATCCACGGCTCCGCGAGGAAGGCGGCCCCGCGCATCTGGACATCGAGATGGATCAGCCAGGCGCCGAAGATCAGGGCCAGTGCCGCGGCCGGATTGAGGATGATCTTCATCAGCCGCGCCTGCCAGGCCCGCAGGAGAGCGCGCATTTCGCTTTTCAGCGGCTCGGGCTTTTCGGCCTGTTCGGCGTCATAGGCATAGAGGCGGGGCAGGAAGAGAAGTCCCGCCATCCAGGCGATGACCGCCAGGATGTGGAGGCCTCGGGCGAGGTCATAGAGGTTCACGCTGCGGCCCGTTCAGTCTGGAACGGACAGGCTTTCCACCGCGCCTGACAGCCGGGTCCGAACGGCGCCGTGCCGGTACGGTCGAGGCTGTCGGTCACGGCCTGGGCCAGGGCGCCGATGAAAGATTCGGCCACGCCGACGGCGGGCGCCCGGAGATAGGGATGCAGACCGGCCTCGTGGGCCAGTTCGCCGTATTCGATGTCGAGCTCGACCAGGGTCTCGATGTGTTCCGAGACGAAGGCGATCGGGGTGACGACAACGCCGACCCCGTCGGCTGCGGCCTGTTTGATCGCATCCGGGGTCGAGGGGCCCAGCCATTTCATCGGCCCGACCCGGCTCTGATAGCACAGGGCCCAGTCCTGCAATCCGGCAGCCTTGACGACAGCAGACACCGTCGATTCGATCTGTTCCTGATAGGGATCGCCTTGTACCACCAACTTCTCGGGAATGCCGTGGGCGGAGAACAGGACCCGCATCGAGCGGCCCGGATGGTCGCGGGCGGCCTCGGCCAACTTGCCGCGGATGCCTTCCGCCTGGGCCTCGATCCAGCCGGCGGCCCGGGGATAGCAGCAGATCGCGCGTGACCGGCCCGAGCCCGCGTAAGCAGCCTTCCAGGCCTTCAGCGACGACTGGGTCGTGGTGGTCGAAAACTGCGGATAGAGGGGCAGCAGGACCACCTCGTCAGGGCCGAAAGCGGCTACGTCGACGGCCGTTTCCTCGGTCAAGGGATGCCAGTAGCGCATGGCGACGAAACTCTTGACCTCGTCGCCGGGCAACAGGGTCGCCAGCCGGGCGTCGAGCGCCGCCATCTGTTTGCGGGTCTCCGCCTTCAGGGGTGAGCCGCCGCCGGCGTCCATCATCGCATAGTTGGCCTGGGCGCTCTTCTCGCGGCGCGAGGAGATCAGCTTCGCCAGAGGCATCCGCGCGAACCCGGGCAGGCCGATGATGGCCGGATCGTTGAACAGGTTGAACAGGAAGGGCCGCACAGAGTCGGCGTCGTCCGGGCCGCCAAGATTGAACAGGACGACTGCGATCCGTCTACCGGCCATTTGTCAGTCCTTACTGGGCGCCCAGGCGCCTGAGCACCTGTTCGACATGGGCAATCGGCACGTCCGGCAGAATCCCGTGGCCGAGGTTGAAGATCCATGGACCCGCACCCCAGGCCTTGACAAGCTCATCCACCCTGCGGTCCAGAGCCGCACCGCCGGCGCGGAGCAACAGGGGATCGAGGGCGCCCTGGATCGGCTTGATCGCCTGCACCTGTCTGCCGCGTTCCAGCGAACAGGCGGTGTCGAGCGCCACGCCCTGGACATCGACCTCACGGGCATAGCGTTCGGCATGCAGGGCCGAACCGCGCGGGAAACCGATCAGGGGGACGGTGACGCCCAGTTCGCGCACCCTGGCGACCAGCTTCTTGTGCGGCCGCATCACCAGCCGTTCGAACAGATCGTCCGGCAGACCCTCGGCCCAGCTCTCGAATATCTTCAGGGCATCCGCGCCGGCGTCGGCCTGCATCTTCAGATAGCGGGCGGTGGCCTCGACCAGGACGTCCAGAACCGCATCGACCTTGTCCGGGTCGGAATAGGCGTAGGACCGCGCCTGGGCCCGCTCGCCCTTGCCCATCGTATTATGGTGGCCGTCGAGCATATAGGTGGCCACGGTCCAGGGCGCGCCGGCGAACCCGATCAGGGCCCGTTCCGGCTCCAGTTCGGCCCGCACCCGGCTGAGGGTTTCCCCGATCTGATGCAGATGCTCTCCGGCGCCATCGGCCAGCTCAGCCATCCGACCTGGCGACGGCATCAACCCGAGTTTAGGTCCCTCGCCGGTCTCGAACCAGACGTCCTGCCCCAGGGCCTGGGGGATGAGCAGGATGTCGGCGAAGACGATGGCGGCGTCGAAGCCGAACCTGCGCATGGGCTGCATGGTCGCCTCGGCCGCCATCTCCGGGTTCAGGCAGAAGGCGATGAAGTCCGGGGCCTGGGCGCGCAAGGCTCGATACTCGGGCAGGTAACGACCAGCCTGACGCATGAACCAGACGGGCGGGCGCTCAAGGGTCTCACCCTGCAGGACCCGGATCAACGAAGGCGTGATGCTCATGACTCCGGGTCTACGGTGATGAGCGCATCCCCTCAAGCCCACGGCCTTCCTCTTATCCTGATCAGAATCTTAGAAATATCTGAGGAAGCAGGTAGGGCGTGGGAAGGCGGGGACAAATCGGCTCTCGTCCCCACACCGGACGGCCTTGTCCCAAGTCCCGTAAAGACTGCCGGGTGGCTGTGCGCGCGCCTGTGGAAACCGGGCAAAACCCTTAACAAAGCCTTAATGCCCGGGGCTCAGCCGGGCGTTTGACCCGAGGCGGGATTGGGGGGCGTTTACCATTCGTTAAGCATTTCCCCAGTCGAACCGATCGCTGATCAGGGGGAGGGGATGATCCGTTGTCGGACAAGGCGCGTGCTCCACCTGTGTCCCCGCTCGCCGGGCGGCGAGGCCCGCGCTATAGGTTTCGGCGCCCCGACCGAGGTTGGCGGCGCCCAGTCCGGTCCACAGGAATCCTCGCCATTCGCACCCCCTCTGATGTGGTTTTCCCTCGCCGGGATCCGGCGCTCCCGTCGCGGGGTCCGCGATGAGCCCCGCCCGGCCCGCGGGGGCGTCGCGGCTGGCGACCTATTTCCATGTCCATCTGGTCTCGGACTCGACCGGCGAGACGCTGAACGCGATGGCCAAGGCGGTCACGGCCCGGTTCGACGGCGTCATCCCGATCGAGCACATCTATGCGCTTGTCCGGTCCGAAAAGCAGATGGAGCGAGTTCTGGCAGAGGTGGCTGCGGCGCCGGGCGTCGTCCTGCACACCATCGTCGATCGCGACCTGCGCGCCCAGCTGGAGGAAGGTTGCCGGGCGCTCGACATGCCGCACATCGGGGCGCTGGATCCGCTGGTCGGAGCCCTGTCGCGGTATCTCGGCGCGGCCCTGTCGACGCGGGTCGGGGCACAGCACGCCCTGGACCACGACTATTTCAACCGGATCGGGGCGCTGGACTACGCTATGGCCCACGACGACGGTCAGGGCACGGCCGAACAGCTGGAGGGCGCTGACGTCGTCCTGGTGGGGGTCAGCCGGACGTCCAAGACCCCGACCTGCATCTATCTCGCCCATCGGGGCGTCCGCGCCGCGAACGTGCCTCTGGTGCCGGGGCAGGAGGACGGCGAACGGCTGGTCGGATTGAAGAATCCGCTGATCGTCGGTCTGACCGTCTCACCCGACCGGCTGGTGCAGATCCGCCGGAACCGGCTGGACGGGCTGAACGCCACCCATGCCTCATCCTACGTCGAGCCGGACGCGGTGCGTGAGGAGACGATCAAGGCCAGGCGCGCCTTCGAAAAGCGGGGCTGGCCCACCATCGACGTGACCCGCCGTTCGGTCGAGGAGACGGCGGCCGCGATCCTGAACCTGCTGACTGAACGCCGCACCCGCCGTCTGGGAGCATCCTGGTGACCGGGGAAACGACCGAGAGGCTGATCCTCGCGTCCCGCAGCGCCGCCCGTCGCGCCATGCTGACCGGCGCCGGCGTGCCGTTCGTCGCCGAGGACGCGGGGGTGGACGAGGACGTCATCAAGACCTCGCTGGCTGGGATCGATCCGGCCGAACTGGCGCTGGAGCTGGCCCGGGCCAAGGCGCTGGCGATTTCCAGGCATGATCCGGAGGCCTGGGTGCTGGGCTCGGACCAGACTCTGGATTTCGACGGTGACATGATCTCCAAGGCGCCGAACCTGACCGTGGCCCGGGAGCGGTTGCACACTCTGCGCGGCCGCACCCACCATCTCAACTCCGCGGCTGCCCTGGCCAACAACGGCGCGGTGGTCTGGTCAGGCGTCGAGACCGCGCGGCTGACGATGCGCCAGTTCTCCGACGACTTCCTCGACGCCTATCTGGACGCCGAGGGTGAAGGCCTGCTGGGTTCCGTCGGCTGCTATCGGCTGGAGGGAATGGGCTCCCAGCTCTTCGACTGCGTCGAGGGCGATTACTTCACCGTCCTGGGCATGCCGCTGTGGCCCGTGTTGGCCCAACTGCGGCGCGCGGGAGTGATCCGGACATGATCCGCGCCCGGATCACGGGGGCGGTGAAGGTCGGCGGCATCGTCGGCAATCCCGTCACCCACTCGCTGAGCCCGGTCATCCACAACGGCTGGATCGAGGCGGCCGGCATGGACGCCGCCTATGTCGCCTTCTCGCCGAGGGACGCCGCCGGGTTCGAAACCCTTTTGGCCGCCGGCCGGGCCGGCCTGCTCAGCGGCGTCAACGTCACCGCTCCGTTCAAGGAACAGGCCTTCGCCCTGGCGGATTCAGCGTCCGGGACTGCGCGGGACAGCGGATCCGCCAATATCCTCGTCTTCCGCGACGGCGAGGTGAGGGCCGACAGCGCCGACGGCTTGGGCCTGCTGCGGGCACTGCAGGAACAGGCGCCGAAACTGTCATTGGCGGGATCGCCGGTGGTAATCCTCGGCGCCGGAGGGGCCGCACGAGCCGCCGCGGCCGCCCTGGCCGGCGCCGGGGCGCGGGTTCGCATCGTCAATCGGACGCGGGATCGGGCCGAGGCGCTCGCCGCCGATCTCGGGGGATCGGTCTCGGTCGCCGAGGGGCCGGCGGCCTTCTACGGTGCGGCCCTGGTGGTCAATGCCCTCAGTGTCCGGCCCGAGATGGATCTCGCGGCGCTGGATCCCGACACGACCGTCATGGACATGACCTACAGGCCGGTCATCACGCCCTTTCTTCAGGCCGCCCGAGACGTGGGCCTGACAACTGTGGACGGGCTCGCCATGCTGATCGGCCAGGCGGAGCCGTCGTTCGAGGCCATCTTCGGCGTCCCTCCGCCCGCGCTGGACCCGAGGCCTCTGCTGCTGGCCCATCTGGGAGAGGCGGCGTGATCCTGCTGGGCCTGACCGGCTCGATCGGCATGGGCAAGTCGACCACAACCGCCATGTTCGCCGAGCACGGCGCCCTGATCTGGAACGCCGACGACGCGGTTCACGCCCTCTACGCCCGCGGCGGGGCGGCGGTCGAGCCGGTCGGCGAGGCCTTTCCGGGCGTGGTCGTTGACGGCGCCGTGGATCGCGGGCGGCTAGCCGAAGCGCTTGGCCGCGACGAGACGGCCTTCCGGCGACTGGAGACCCTCGTCCACCCGCTCGTCGCCGCCGGCCGCATGACCGATCTGGAGGCGGCGCGGGCGGCGGGCGTGAAGCTGGCCGTCCTCGACATTCCCCTGCTGTTCGAGACCGGTGGCGACCGGGCCGTGGATGCGGTGGTCGTGGTCAGCGCCGACGCAGCCATCCAGCGTCGCCGGGTTCTGGCCCGGCCCGGAATGACAGTGGAGCGGTTCGAGGCCATTCTGGCGCGTCAGATGCCGGACGGCGACAAGCGCCGCCGCGCCGACTTCGTCATCGACACCGGCCGGGACCTCGCCGCCGCCCGGACCCGGGTCGCCGAAATCGTGGGGATCATTCTGGCGCCGGACTGGAAACCACCCCGCCGGACTCTTTCGGGCGCCGCCGAAACACCCCATTAGAAGGGCATGTCCCGCGAAATCGTCCTCGACACCGAAACCACCGGCTTCGATCCCCGCACGGGCGACCGGCTGATCGAGGTCGGCTGTATCGAGATCGAGGACCTGCTGCCGACCGGCCGGACCTTCCACCGGTTCGTCAATCCGGAGCGGCTGATCCCTGCCGACGCCATCCGGGTGCACGGCATTACTGACGACAAGGTCAAGCACGCGCCGAAATTCGCCGAGATCGTCCTCGACCTGATGGCGTTCATCGGCGAGGCCCCGGTCATCGCCCACAACGCCCAGTTCGACCGCAATTTCATCGATCATGAGTGCGGTCGCTGCGGTCACGCCCTGCTGCACGAGACCCGCTGGATCGACACGCTGCAGCTGGCCCAGAAGCGCTGGCCGGGCATGCCCAACTCGCTGGACGCCCTGTGCAAACGCTACAAGGTCAGCCTCGTCGACCGTTCGTTCCACGGCGCCCTGATCGACGCCCGCCTTCTGGCCGAGGTCTATCTGGAGCTGAAAGGCGGCAAGGAGCGTGTGCTGGACCTGTCCAGTCGTCGCGAGAGCCAGGCCGCCGCAGCCCATGCGGCCGCCGGCGGCTATCAGCCACGATCACGGCCGCTCACGCCGCGGATTCACCCCGAAGAGGCCGAGGCGCACCGCGCCTTCCTGCTGGCGACGCTTAAAGACCAGTCGCTGTGGGCCGGTTACGGGCTCGAGGTCGTCGAGCCCGCTGCCTGACTTCAGGCCTGGCCGGTCGCGTCCGGCTGGGCGGCGATCTGTTGCTGGCGCGCCGCATAGATGCCGGCGAAGTCGATCGGATCCAGCATGAAGGGCGGATAGAAGCCGCCGTCCGCGGTCGCCCCGGCCACGATCTCCCGGGCGAAGGGGAACAGATAGCGCGGGCATTCGATCAGCAGCATCGCTTCGATCGCGTCTTCCGGCACGCCTTCGAGCTGGAACAGGCCGCCGTACAGCAGCTCGACCTGGAAGACCGGCATCGTGTCGGTCAAGGCCTTGATCGACAGCTTGACGTCGACTTCAAACAGGCCGTCGGGACGACCCTGGGCGTTGAGCTCGACGCCCATGTCGATCTGGGGCTTGCCCTCGAGGCGCAGGCTGTCGGGGGCCCTGGGGTTCTCGAACGACAGGTCGCGGACGTACTGCGCCAGGATGCGGAAGCCCAGGGTGGCGGGGCGTTCGGTCGGGTTGGCGCCGTTGGCGTCGGCGGGCGAAACGTCGGTCATGGAGGCGAAGCCGTTCAATATGGCGGAAAAGCGAGGCGCCGCGACTAGCATCAGCCCGGACGTCCCGCAACTTTCCCTCTTCCAGGAAGCTACCGCCCGCCGCGCGGCGGCTCGCTGCCTGAGCGGGTTCGGGGCGCGCTGAGGGGTCGCGGCGGCATGTCACAACTCGCCCGGGGTGCGTCGCGGCTTGCGCACGCCCATATCAGACCGTAATCGTCCTGTCCGACGCGCCCGGCCCTCATGGTCGGGATCAGGACGCCATCCCAGGGATACCCCGTGCCGGTACAGTTCCAGCTCGTCATCTTCGCCGTAATCGCCGCGGTCGTCCTGTTCCAGCTCTACAATGTGCTGGGCAAGAAGGTCGGCCGTCAGCCGCAGGAGGACGCCAAGACGCCAGCCCTGCCCGCTACGGGCGTGACCGGTCCCGAAGCCCAGGCCCGCGTGCCCGCGCTTGACGCCGCCACCCTGGCTGCCGCCGCCTCGCTTCGCGCCCGCGACCCGGCCTTCGATCCGGCCAAGTTCATTGACGGCGCCCGCCAGGCCTATGAAACCATCGTGCGGGGCTATGCCTCCGGCGATCGCGCGGCCCTGAAGCCGCTTCTGACCCCCGCGGTCCTCGCCTCGTTCGAGACCGGCATCGCCGCCCGCGAGACCCGGGGCGAGACCGAGCAGGTCGAATTCCTGCATGCGCCGCGCGCCGACCTGGAACTGGCCTCGGCCGAGGGCGACCGCGCTGTCGCCAAGGTCCGGTTCCTGGCCGAGATCCGCTCCAAGGTCATTCCGCCCGAGGCCGAGGCGACTCCGGGCGCTCCGGCCGAGCCCCGCATCGAAGAGCGTCGCACGGCCGAGCACTGGACCTTCGAACGGTCCCTGGGGGCCGCAGACCCCAACTGGGTCCTCGCCCGCGTCGAACCCGCCAACGCCTAGGGACGGCCGCGCCTTGGGACTCGACCTGAGGCTCGTAATGGCGGGCGCGCTCCTGCTCCTGGCGGGGTGTGCGACGCCCCGGTCCGGGCCTCCGGTCTCGCCGACGGGTCCCACGCCCACCGCTCCGCCGCAGGTTTCCAGCCTGCCGGGCCCGCAGAGCCTTCCCGGCTGGGCCGATGAAGACCACCTCGCCGCCTTCCAGGCCTATGCCGAGACCTGCCGCGTCGCGCGTGAGCCGGCTGCCGTGCGTCAGTGCGAGCGAGCCCAGCACATCAGGCGGACATCACGCCCGGTGACGCCTTCCATGGCCAGGGCCTTCTTCGAGGACGGCTTCGGGATCGTGGAAGCTCCACCCGCCGAGAGCCGGTCGCCCCTGCTGACCGCCTATTTTGCTCCCGAGTACCCGGCCCGGCGCACCCCGGACCGGGAGTTCGATACCCCCGTTCTCGGCCGCCCCTCCGGCTGGTCGCGCGGCCAGGTTCTGGACGAGCGCGCCGTGATCGAGGCCGGGCCCTCGCCCTCGCCGCCCCTGGCCTGGATGCGCGCCGAGGACCTGTTCTTCCTCCAGATCCAGGGGTCCGGTTATCTGACGTTCGAGGACGGATCCAAGGCGCGCGCCGCCTATGCCGCCGACAACGGGCGGAGCTTCGTCGGCATCGCCCGGCCGATGGCGGAGCGCGGCCTCCTGCCGACGAACGGAACCTCGGGCGACGCGATCCGCGCCTGGCTGGCGGCCCATCGCGGGCCGGAGGCGCGGGCGATCACGGCCCTGAACCCCCGCTACATCTATTTCTCGCTGGACCCCGACGACGGCGGACATCCGGCGGGCGCGGCCGGCGTTCCCCTGCAGGCGCGGCGGGCTATCGCGGTGGATCCGGCCAGTTGGACCTATGGTGATCTGGTGTGGATCTCGGCCGGCGCCGGAAACCTGGTCGGGGCGCGGCATGGCTACACCGGCCTGGTCATGGCGCTGGACACCGGCTCGGCCATTCGCGGCCCGGTGCGCGCCGATCTCTACATGGGCCGGGGCGAGGCCGCGGGGGCAGAGGCCGGGGCTGTGCGGCATCCCCTGCGCATGTGGCGGCTGGTTGCGAGACCCTGACTCTCCCCGCTGAATTCCCGCGCTGTTAGGGTTTCTGGTGAAAAGCGCCTAGATGGGCGGCGGATTCGCCGCCTGGCCATCCTCCCATGACATCCCCGACCGTTCGCACGCCGCAGCCCCTCACGGAGCGCGTGCTCGAACGCCTCGTGTATCGCAGCGATGCTGTGGGCGCAGCCGACGGTCCGATGGACCTGTCAGAGATCGTGGCGACCTCGGTGCGCAACAATGGCCGACGCCGGATCACCGGCGCGCTGGCCTATCAGGCAGGAACCTTCGTCCAGGTGCTGGAGGGTGATCCCGAAGCGCTGACCGCCCTGATGGCGGACATCGAGGCCGACCCGCGGCACCGCAATGTGCGCGTCCTGGCTCGCTGGCCGGTTCAGGCCCAGCTGTTCCTCGGCTGGGCCATGGTGCTGGTCGACACCCGCAAACTGTCGCCCCATCTGTCCAAACTCCTGTCCCAGACGGGGTCGGGCGCCCAGGTTACGACCGTCATCGCCGAACTGGCCAACGCCCGTCTGGGCTCGATGGTCTAGCCTAGCGGCGCAAGCCTCCCAGAATGCCGCGCAGCAGTTCCCGTGTCAGGGTAGAGCCTGCCGTGCGCAGGACCGACTTGGTCAGGGCCTCCATCGGAGTCTGACGGTTCGATTTGCGCGGCGCCCTGGGCGCGGGCGGCGCCTTCGGAGCCGCGGGAGCACGACCTTGCGGCGCAGGCTTCGCGGCAGGTGCGGTCGCGGCCTCCGTTTGCGCGCGGCGGGCGGCGAGGATTTCCTCGGCGGACTCGCGGTCCGCGACGGTGTCATAGACACCCTTCACCGGGCCGGCCGCCATGACGGCGGCGCGTTCGGCATCGGTGGCGGGCCCCAGGCGGCTGTCCGGCGGACGGATCAGGGTGCGGGCGACGACGCGCGGCGCCCCCTTCTCGTCCAGCGTTGAGACCAGGGCCTCGCCAGTGCCCAGCGCCTGGATGGCGTCGGCCGTATCGAAGGCCGGATTGACCCGGAAACTGTCCGAGGCCGCCTTCAGTCCGCGCTGATCGGACGGGGTGTAGGCCCGCAGCGCATGCTGGATGCGGTTGCCGAGCTGGGCCAGGACGCTGTCCGGGATATCGGCAGGGTTCTGGGTGATGAAATAGATCCCGACCCCCTTGGACCGGATCAGGCGCACGACCTGTTCGACTTTTTCCAGCAGGGGCTTGGGCGCATCCCTGAACAGCAGGTGGGCCTCGTCGAAGAAGAAGACGAGACGAGGTTTCTCGGGGTCGCCGATCTCGGGCAGCTGTTCGAACAGCTCGGACATCAGCCAAAGCAGGAAGGCGCCATACAGGCGCGGGCTGTTCATCAGGCGCGTCGAGTCGAGCACATTGACCTGACCCAAAACACGTCCTTGGCCGTCCAGCGAAGTCCGCATCATGTCGGTCAGTTTCAGAGCGGGTTCGCCGAAGAAGGCGTCGCCGCCGTCCTGTTCCAGCTGCAGCAGGGCGCGCTGGATCGAGGCGATCGAGGCGGGGGCGACATTGCCGACCTCGCGGCCGATGCGGGCGGCGTTCTCGGCGACATAGGTCAGCATGGAGCGCAGGTCGTCGAGGTCCAGCAGCAGCAGGCCCTCCTTGTCGGCGACGTGGAAGGCGACGGTCAGGACGCCTTCCTGCACGTCATTGAGGTCCAGCATCCGCGCCATCAGCAGCGGCCCGATCTCCGATACGGTTGCCCGGACGGGGTGGCCCTTCTGTCCGTACAGATCCCAGAACACCGTCGGCGCGGCCTTCGGCGCCAGGGTCAGGTTCATCCCGGCGGCGCGGGCCAGCAGCTTCTCATTCGGGGTTCCGACCTGGCTGATGCCCGAAAGGTCTCCCTTCACGTCGGCGCAGAAGACCGGGACGCCCATCTCGGAAAAGCCCTGGGCCATGATCTGCAGCGTGACGGTCTTGCCGGTGCCGGTCGCACCCGCGATCACCCCGTGCCGGTTGGCCCGATTCCACAGCAGGATCTCGCTTTTGGTCGTCCCCCCATCGGCGGACTGGCCCAGGAACAGGCCGGGGCTGGCGGCGGCATCGGTCATGCGATGGTCTCCCTGGAGCCTGATCGTTTGAGACGGAAGCACTTTGCACTTCTGTCAAAAGCGTGAATCAGGCTTTCGCTGATATCTGGAGCAGGATTCACGGTATCAGCGGACTCGCGAAACGATTCCTCCTCAGCCGATCCTGCTCTAGATGCTGATGATTAGCCGTGGCGCGGGCCATAGCCAATCGACGATTGACCGGCGCTGCGACGCCCCCGAAAAGACCAGTCATGAAACCACCGATCGCCGTTCCGACATCGACTGTGGCCCGCAATGCCCTGGTGACCCTGGCCGTGGTGGCTGGAGGCGCGGCGCTTTACTGGCTGCGGGACATCCTGACGCCGCTGGCGATGGCGATCTTCCTGTTGATCATGATCGACGGGGTGAAGCGGTTCATCGAGGACCGGACGCGTCTGCCCCGTCACTGGGCCGGGACGGCGGCCCTGGCCGTCGTGGTCCTGGCTTTCCTGGCCTCCATCGCCTTCATCGTGAACGGGGCGGCCGGGTTCTTCACCGACGCCTCGGGGGTGTCCAGCGGCATCGGGCCCCGGATCGACGCCATCATCGCTGACGGCGGGCGGCTGTTCGGCATGGCGACGCCCCCGACGGCCCATGAGCTGTTCGCCGGGCTGGATATCCGCGGCTATCTGACCACCCTGGCCTTCCAGGTGCAGGGGGTTGTCTCCGGCGCCTTCTTCGTCATGGTCTACCTGGCCTTCCTGCTGGCGGCCCAGACGGGCTTCCGGCGCAAGCTGGTCAATCTGTTCCCCAACCGGGAGGCGCGCCAGGAGGCCAGCGAGGTGTTCGAGCGCGTGCGCAGCGGGGTCGAGGGCTATCTGTGGGTCCAGACCGTGACCGGGGGCATCATCTGCGTCGCCGCCTGGATCCTGATGCGTCTGGTGGGCCTGCAGAACGCCGAGTTCTGGACCTTCGTCATCTTCGTGGTCGGCTTCATTCCGGTGCTGGGCGGAGCGATCGCCGGTCTCGCGCCGCCCCTGTTCGCCCTGGTCCAATTCCCGACCTACTGGCCGGCCCTGATCCTGCTGGTGGGGCTGCAGCTGATCCTGTTCGTGGTCGGCAACGCGATCCAGCCGCGCATGCAGGGCGAAAACCAGAACATCGACCCGGTCGCGGTTCTTCTGGCCCTGGCCCTGTGGGGCAAGATGTGGGGCGTGGTCGGCATGTTCCTGTCGACGCCCCTTGCGGTCATGGCCATGGCGATCCTGGCCGAGTTCAAGGGATCGATGTGGATCGCGATCCTCCTGTCGGGGAACGGCAGGCCCTTTGCCGACGAGGCGGAGGAAGAGCGGCCGCACAAGCCGCCGGCCCGCCGTCCGGCCCGCGTCAAACCGCCGCGCGCCGGAGTCGCAGAACCCTGAAACCCGACCCCTTGCGGCCCGGTTCTGTCGATCCCATCTGCCATCCAGACGTCGCGGCCCCCTCCCCTCCCCAAGGCCGCGGCGGCATCGACCGGCGCCCGTTCCCCCCTCCAGCGCCGGTCCAAGAGAGGCCGTCGGACGCCCGTCCGACGGCCTTTTTCTTTGCCGAATCAGTGATGCGTTGAGCACCCCGCCCTCCCTGAAATCCACGCGCGCACCGCATCTGTGAGGAACGCGCGGACGTCCCTGTCGTTAGGCTCGCCGGAAGGGTTGCCTCGCCGCGCTTCTGCGTCGCGTTCGACCAAGGACGGAAAAACATGATCAAAATCATCTCCACGGCCGCCACGGCGCTGCTTCTCATGGGTGTCGCCGCGCCGGCCATGGCCCAGAACTGGATGCCGAACGGGGCCGCCACGCCCGACTGGTCGGGCCCCTATGTCGGCGTCTACGGCAGCGCCACAAAGGCCAACGACCAGGACGACGAGCGTCTCCGGTTCGACCGAAACCTGGACGGAAACTTCGGCGATACGGTCGTCACTACGACTGGCGCCGACGCCTTCAGCGCCGGTTCGTGCGGCGGCTCGGCCAACAGCAATGTGCCGACCGCCGGCTGTGATGACGACGCCAGCGGCTCCGAAGGCGGCATTCGCGCAGGCTGGGACTTCCAGTTCGGCTCTTTCGTGGTCGGAGCCGTGGCGGAATACTCGGGCTTTGCGGGCGCTGAAGACAGCGTGACCTCCTATTCGACCACGCCGGCCTCCTACACCTTCGAGCGCAAGCTTCAGAACCTGGCCGCCCTGCGCGCCCGGGTCGGCTACGCCTTGGGTCCGGCCTTGATCTATGGCACGGCAGGCGGCGCGACCGGCGAAATGTCGAACCAGTTCTACTCGTCGAACACCCAGAACAGCTTCACCGCCACTACGGATGACGACCAGGCCGACGGCTACCAGGCCGGCGGCGGCGTTGAATACATGCTGGCTCCGAACCTCAGCGTGACCGGTGAGTATCTCTACACCTCGCTGGAAGCGCCCGACTTCGACATCCGCGTCGGGCGGGGCAATGCAATCGCAACCAATCCCTTCGTTCTGACCCCCAACACCACGGGTACGGACATGCGACGCTCCAACGGCCGCTTCGGCCTGCATGCGGTCCGGATCGGCATGAACTACCGTTTCTGATCTTCCCCTCGATCAGTGAACGGTGATCAGACGCCGGGTTCTCGAAAGAGGACCCGGCGTTTGTCGTTTCCGGCCTTCCCCGGCCGCGCGGACCGGCCTATCCAGCCATCAGGGACGGGACGCGTCGTCTTGGTGATACCGCAGTAACAATCGATCGATAGCGTCCGGTCCAGACCCTGGCGGCCCTGCCGCGCCTTTCGAGACCCTGCCCATGCCCGGCGACCTCCGCACCTCCTCCCAGCCCTCCAGCCCGGAGGCGCTGCAACGGGCCTTCGCGGAGGCTCTGGGAGGCGGAGGGACCCTGGACGGGCTGGAGCAGTCTTTCGTCACCCAGTCCTGGGAAGACTACGCCGAGGACGAGACGCCGGAGCTGGCGGGAGAAGACGTCGGCGCCGTTCTGGCCGACGCCTGGCGCTGGGCTGAACGCAGGACGCCAGGCGAATCCCGGGTTCTGGTCCAGCCGTTGTCCGCCGCCGGGGGCCGCGCGACCCCCTATGACGTCCTTCGCATCGTTCAGGACGACAGGCCCTTCCTGGTCGACAGCGTCATGGGCGAACTGGCGGACACCGGCGTTTCGGTCCGCGCCCTGTTCCACCCGGTCCTGAATCTGGCCCGACAGGCTGACGGCACGCGCAAGGCCGCCGCCGACGCCCGGGAATCCCTGATCGTCCTTGTCATCGATCCCCTGCCGCCCGAACGCCGCGAGGCGCTCAAGGCCGGCGTCGAACAGACCCTGGCCGACGTGCACACCGCCGTCGCCGACTACCCGGCCATGAACGAACTGATGGCGCGCTCGATCGCCCATCTGGAAGCCTGCCCAGGCGGCATCGACCCGGAGATCGTGGCCGAGAACCTGGAGTTCCTGCGCTCGCTCAACGACGACGCCTTCGTCTTCCTGGGCGCCCGCGACTACGACTATCCGCGCACCTCGGACGGCGGCTATGCGGCCGAGGCCCCGCTGGACCAGTCCGCCGCCGGCGTCGGCGTCCTGCGCGATCCCGAGCGGACGGTTCTGAGGCGCACCTCGGAGCCCGCCGTCCTGACCGCCCAGATGAAGCGCCAGATCGACCTGTCGGATCCGGTCACCGTGGCCAAGGCCAATCTGCGCAGCCGCGTCCATCGCCGCGCCTATATGGATTACGTCGGCGTCAAACGGTACGGCGACGACGGCCGTCCTTCGGGCGAGACCCGCTTCGTCGGCCTGTTCACCGCCGAGGCCTATGACCGACCGCCGTCACAGGTGCCGCTGATCCGCAGGAAGGTCGCCAAGGTCCTCGACCGCGCCGGAAAGGCGCCCGGCAGTCACAACGAGAAGCGGTTGAAGAACATCCTGGAGAACTATCCCCGGGACGAACTCTTCCAGATTTCGGAAGACGAGCTGCTGACGACGGCTCTGGGCATCCTGCACCTGTTCGACCGGCCCCGGATCAAGATCTTCACCCGCAAAGACCCGTTCGACCGGTTTGTTTCCGTCCTCGCCTTCGTGCCGCGCGAGCGGTTCGACGCCGGGGTGCGCGAGCGGATCGGCCGCATCCTGGCCCGGGCCTGGGGCGGACGTCTGTCGGCCTGGTATCCGCAGCTGTCGGACGCGCCCCTGGTGCGCATCCACTACATCATCGGCGTGACCCCCGGCGATCATCCGACTCCGGACGCGCGGGCTCTGGACGCCGAGATCATCGAGACCGGCCGCAGCTGGGTCGATCGCTTCGAGGGCGCACTCCGCGCCGCCGAGGTCGACGACAGCCAGATCGGCTCCATGAGCGCCCGCTGGGCCGAAGCCTTCGGACCGGGCTACCGGGATCGCTACGACGCCGCAGAGGCGGTCAATGACCTGCGGGAAATCGATCGCCTGAACGAAACGGGCGACACGACCGTCGGCGAACCTGTCGCCGTGCGCGCCTTCCGCCATGCCGACGACAGCCCGCTGCAATTCCGTTTCAAACTCTATCGTCGCGGCGCGGCGGTGCCCTTGTCCGACGTTCTGCCGGTCCTGGCCGATATGGGCTTGAAGACGCTGGAGGAATTCGGCCACGCCATCCGGCCCGCCGGCCAGACCGGCTCGGCCCAGGAAATCCACGTTCACGAATTCCTGCTGGAGGATCCGCGCGGCGCAGCGCTCGAGTTCGGCGACATCAAGGGCCCGTTCGAAGTGGCCTTCTCGGCCGTCTGGTCCGGCCAGACCGAGAGCGACGGTTTCAACCGTCTGGTGCTCGAACTCGGCGTCGGCTGGCGCGAGGCCGCCCTGATCCGCACCCTGGCCCGTTATCGCCAGCAGACGGGTCTCGATCCCTCCCAGGCGTTGCAGGAAGAGGCGCTGCGCGACTATCCCGCCATCGCCCGCGCCCTTCTGTCCTTCTTCGCCTGCAAATTCGACCCGGCTCACGGGGGTCCGGCCGATGATCGTGCGTCGGCGTGCACCGAACTGACGGACAAGATCAACGCCCTGCTGATGGACGTGAAGTCGCTGGACCATGACCGGGCGCTGCGCCGGATGATGGCCCTGGTCGGGGCGATCAAGCGCACCAACTATTACCAGGCGACGGCCGATGGCGGCTTCAAGCCGCACATCTCGATCAAGATCGCCTCGCGCGAACTCGACGACCTGCCCCTGCCCAAACCCTATCGCGAGATCTTCGTCTGGGCGCCGCACATCGAGGGCGTCCACCTGCGCTTCGGCCCGGTCGCGCGCGGGGGCCTGCGCTGGTCGGACCGCCGCGACGATTTCCGCACCGAGGTCCTGGGTCTGGTGAAGGCCCAGCAGGTCAAGAACGCCGTCATCGTGCCAGTCGGCTCCAAGGGCGGCTTCTTCCCGAAATACCTGTCGGGTATCGTGCGCGCCGGCGGCGATCGCGACGCCCAGCAGGCCGAGGCCATCCGCGCCTACAAGACCTTCCTGTCGGGCCTGCTGGACATCACCGACAACATCGCCGCCGACGGCAATGTCATCCATCCCGCCAACGTCGTCGCCTTCGAGGGGGACGATCCCTATCTGGTCGTGGCCGCTGACAAGGGGACGGCGACCTTCTCCGACATCGCTAACGGGGTCTCGGCCGACTACGGTTTCTGGCTCGACGACGCCTTCGCCTCGGGCGGGTCGGTCGGCTACGACCACAAGGCCATGGGCATCACGGCGCGGGGCGCCTGGGAGGCGGTCAAGCGCCACTTCCGCGAGATCGGCAAGGACATCCAGACCGAGCCCTTCACCGTGGTCGGCGTCGGCGACATGTCGGGCGACGTGTTCGGCAACGGCCTCCTGCTATCCAGGGCCTCGAAACTGGTCGCCGCCTTCGACCACCGCGACATCTTCATCGACCCGACCCCGGACCCGGCCCCGTCGTGGGAAGAGCGGAACCGCCTGTTCGCCCTGCCGCGCTCGTCCTGGCAGGACTATGACAAGGCGAAGATTTCCACCGGGGGCGGGGTCTTCTCGCGCTCGGCCAAGTCGATTGAACTGACCCCGGAGATCCGCGCCGCCCTCGACATCACCGAGACGGCCCTGGACCCCGTCAGCCTGATCCGCGCCATCCTGAAGGCGCCGGCGGAGCTGCTCTATCTCGGCGGCATCGGCACCTATGTGAAGTCCGCGCTCGAGACGGATGCCCAGGTCGGGGACAAGGGCACCGACGCCCTGCGCATCAACGCTGACGAACTGCGGGTCAAGGTGGTGGGAGAGGGGGCCAACCTCGGCTTCACCCAGGCGGGGCGGATCGCCTTCGCGGCCGGTGGCGGACGCATCAATACCGACGCCATCGACAACTCGGCCGGGGTCGACACCTCCGACCACGAGGTCAACATCAAGATCCTGATCGGCTCGGCGGTCACCAACGGCGTCCTGCCTCTGGCGGAGCGCGTGCCCCTTCTGGCCTCGATGACCGAAGAGGTCGGGCTGAAGGTCCTGGCCCACAACTACGACCAGACCCTGGCCCTGACCCTGCAGCAGGCTGAGGGGGCCGGCGCGCTCGACACCCAGCAGCGCTTCATGCAGGCGTTGACCGCGCGGGGCAAACTGGACCGCAAGGTCGAGGGTCTCCCGGGTGACGTCCGCATCGGCGAGATGAAGTTGGCGGGCCTGGCCCTGACCCGGCCGGAGTTGGCCGTGCTGATGGCCTACTCCAAGCTCGAACTCGCCGATGAGATCGTGGCCTCGAAGGCGCCGGAGGATCCGTTCTTCGAGGAGACCCTGGTCCGCTACTTCCCCGAACCCCTGGCCCGGTTCGAGGAGCAGATGCGCGGCCACCGGCTGCGGCGCGAGATCGTGGCCACGGTTCTGTGCAACGAGATCGTCAACATGACGGGTCCGACCTTCCCCGATCGCGTGCGGGCAGCGGCCGGGTGTGACACGACGGCCCTGGTCATCGCCTTCGAGGCCGCGCGGCGGGTCTTCCGCCTCGACGAGGCCTGGGACGCGGTCAGTGTGCTGGACCTCACGGTCCCGGCCGAGACCCAGACGGCCCTCTATCTGGAAATCTCTACCGTCCTGCGGCGCCAGACCTTCTGGCTGGCCCGTCGCGCAGGCAAGGCGGGGGCGACGGTCCAGGGACTGATCGAGGCCTATCGCCCGGCGGCCGATGCTCTGCGGGGCGCGGGCGGTGATGTCCTGTCGCGCTTCGAACAGGGGCGTCTGGCCAATCGGCTGAAGTTGTTCGCCGGCATGGGGGTGGGCGAGGCCCTTGCCCAGACCATCTCCATGCTGCGTCCCCTGGTCGCCACGGCCGACGTCGGTGATCTGGCGAGGGACGCCGGCTGGTCCGAGCCCCGGATGGCGCGCCTCTATCACCAGGTGGGCGCGGCCTTCGACTTCGACCGCCTGCGCGCCGCGGCCGGCGCCGTGCCGTCGGGCGATCATTTCGACCGCCTGGCCGTGCGTCGCCTGATCGAGGACCTGATGGCCGAACAGGTCGCCCTCACCCGCGCGGTGGCTCTGGCCTCCGAACCGGCGGTGGGCGACACCGAGTCGACCGCCGAAGCGGCCGTGGACGCCTGGATCGGACCGCGTCAGGCCGTGGTCGAAGGCGTTCGCGCCGCCGTGGACGAGATCGAGGCCTCGGGCACGGGCTGGACCTTCGCCAAACTGACCATCGCCAATGGCCAGATCCGCCAGGTCGTGGGCGCGCTTTGATGGCCCGGAAGTTTCTCGTCGTCGTTGACGACAGCCCCGAGTTCGAGGCGGCCCTGCGCTATGCCTCGCGCCGGGCGCGGTCGACCGGCGGCAGGGTGGCCCTTCTGCGGATCATTCCGGGGGGGTCGGACGAGCACTGGGCCGGGGTGCGCGACGAAATCCAGCGCCAGCAGCGGGCCGAGGCCGAAGCGCTTCTGAACCGGCTGGGCGAAGAGGCGCAGGAACGCTCGGGGGCCCAGCCGGTCTTCCTGATCGAGGAGGGCGAGCCCCAGGCGGCCATCCGCAAGGTCTGCGGCGACGATCCTGAGATCAAGATCCTGGTCCTGGCCGCCGGGACCGGCAGCCGGGGTCCGGGTCCTCTGGTGTCGGCGGTGCTGAAACAGGGCGCCGCCTTCGGCGGGCGCAAACTACCGGTCACCATCGTGCCGGGAGAGCTGACCGACGCCGAGATCGAGGATCTGGCGTAGAGCCTGATCGGCTGAGGAGGAACCGCTTCGCGAGTCCGGCAAACGATCATGTTCAAGCACAACACCTTCTCCCTCCCCCTGCCCGGAGGGCGGTTGAAGCGAAGCGGAGACCGGGCGGGGCCGGCAAGGCAAACCTCACAGGCCTGCATCCGCATCGGCCTGCCCTGCCCACCCCGTCGCTCCGCGACGACCCTCCTCCGAGTGGGAGGGAAAAGGCGCCATACCCATCAACGGACGCCCGCATTGCATCTTTGAAAACAAAGGCCGGTCCTGAAATAGAGCTCTATTCCAGCCGCCGTCGAAAACCGTGAGACACTGCTGCCGGTCTTTGACATCGCCAGCCAGCCAGCCGCCCGATGTCGAGTCTGTCGACTCTGTCGACTCTCTTTTTGGAGTTGCGGCCCCCTCTCCTTCCTCGCGCGAAAGATCAATGGGCGGACGCATCGGACGCTTCGGACGGTGTTTTGGAGTGCGGACCGACCAGATTCTACGGACGATCCACACTCCGTTGTTCGAGTCTGACGCGCACGGAGCCGCCCTTGCGTACCGCCCCAGTCGAGCGCATCTCCAGCCCATGTTCATCCAGACCGAACCGACCCCGAACCCGAACGCACTGAAGTTCCTGCCCGGTCGCGATGTGGCCCCCGGCGGTTCGCGCGAGTTCCTGTCGATCGATCAGGCGACGGCCTCGCCGCTCGCCGAGGCTCTGTTCACCCTGGAGGACGTCTCCGGCGTCTTCTTCGGCGCCGACTATGTCTCGGTGACAAAGGTCGAACACGGCCGCGACTGGTCGGAGATGAAGCCGGAGATCCTGTCTGTGATCATGGATCATTTCGTCTCCGGCGCGCCCCTGCTGCGCGACGGCGAGAAGAGCGTCGATGACGGCGCCGAGGACACTGAGATCGTGGCCGAGATCAAGGCTCTGCTCGACAGCCGCATCCGCCCCGCCGTGGCCCAGGACGGCGGCGACATCCTGTTTGACGCCTTCGACGAGGAAAGCGGGATCCTGCGCTTGCGCATGCGCGGCGCCTGCGCCGGTTGCCCCTCCTCGGCCATGACGCTGAAGGCCGGGGTCGAGCAGATGATGAAACACTACGTCCCCGAAGTGACCAGCGTCGAACAGGTCATCTAGGGGCCCCGCCGATCGCCCGTTTCTGACCGCAATCGCTTGCGACACGGTCATCTGCTGCTTGAGCGACGTGAAACGTTTCCGTCTCGCCTGACACTGGCGTCTGAGGCACAATCCGGCATGGCCCGCTTCGCATCCGACTCGGACGCCGCCGCCCTCGGCGAGGGACTGGCGACCCTGCGCCGCGCCGTCGGCCTCAGTCAGGCGGAGGCCGGCGCCCGCATCGGCATGACCAGCCAGGGCTGGGGTCTCTATGAAAGCGGCAAACGGCCGGGCCTGTTTCGCCCCGATGTCCAGCGCCGCCTGACGGGCGCCCTGGACGCGACACCCGAGGATCTCGCCCTGATACTGGTGCGGGAAGGTCCGTCGCCTGCACCGCCAGCGACCGGCGTCGAAAGCCTCGGCCGTGCCTTCAGTCCGCCGCCCGGGCGGCATGCCAAAGCGACCGAACGGATGCAGCTTTCAAACGACGACCTCGCGCCCTGGGCCGCGTCCGGGGTGGTGCTGGAGTTCGATCCGGGCCGCTGGCCGCGCCGGGACCAGGGCTGCGTCATCGATCTGGCGGACGGGACGCGACTGGTCCGGCTGTACCAGAGCGCCGACGGCGACCGGCTGTATGTGAAGGGCGGTCCGGCCGGACTGGGGGCCGAGACCAGTCTGGACCGCAACTCGGTATCCCGGGTGGCGGCTGTCCGCGCGAGGCTGGAGGAATGAAACGAAAAGGTTGCATTTTGCGCGGCGACATGAAACGATCCGGTCAGCAGCAAAGCCGGAGCCGCCCGCATGCCCCGTTCGCCCGCCGCCATCGACGCCCTGGTCGGACAGCGCATTGCGGCGCGGCGTGCGGCCTTGGGTCTGTCGCAGACGGCCCTGTCTCAACGGCTCGGCGTCAGCCCGCAACAGGTCCAGAAATACGAGTCGGGGGCCAACCGGGTCTCGGCGTCGCGTCTGAACGACATCGCAATCGCCCTGGGGGTCGCGCCGGGCGCGCTGTTTCCGGATCGCGCGTCGGAGAGCGACGACCTGTCACGTCTGCGTGTCATGACCGCGACGCCCGAAGGGCGAGCTGTGGCCGCCGCCTTCCCGCTGATCCGCGATCGAACCCTGAGACAGGCCCTGGCGCGGATCACCGAGGCCCTGGCGCCCGCGTCCTGATCGGGTGCGCCCGATGAGGGTGCTGGTCATCGACACGGCGCTGGACGCCTGCACCGCTGCAGTGTTCGAGGAGGGCCGCGCCCTGGGCCTGCGGTCCGAGGTCATGGCCCGCGGTCACTCCGAACGGCTGGGCGGTTTCGTCCGCGACGCGGTGGCGGAGGCCGGCGGCGGGTTCGAAGCGCTGGATCGGATCGGCGTCACCGTCGGCCCTGGTTCGTTCACCGGCCTGCGGGTCGGACTGGCCTTCGCCCAGGGACTCGGCGCGGCGCTCGGTCAGCCGGTTGTCGGCGTATCGACCCTGGCTGCCCTGGCCTGGTCCGCCGATGGCGGACAGGGAGCGACGGCGGCTGTGATCGATGCTCGCCGGGGGCAGGTCTATCTGCAGCTGTTTGAGACAGGTCACCCGGCGTCGGAGCCGGAGGCCGTGTCGCTGGAAGACGCCATCGCGCGCCTCGCCGACCGGTCCTGGCGCATCACAGGGTCGGGTGCGACCCTGGTCGGAGGCGAGGTTTCGACAGTGACCGCGCCCGACCCGGCCGCACTCGCCGCCCTGACCGTTGCGCTCGACCCCGCGAACCATCCGCCGAGCCCCCTCTATCTGCGCGCGCCCGACGCGACCCCGCCGACGCGCCTGCCCGGTCAGGCACGCCCCGTCGTCTCGGGCGCATGACGACCGTGGCCGATCCGGGCGATCTGGCCCGAGGGCTCGCTGGCCTGCACGCGGCAGCGTTCGACACGCCGTGGCCCGCGACGGCCTTCGCCGAACTTCTGGGTCAGGCCGGCGTCTTTCTGGAAGGCGACGCGGACGGTTTCGTCCTGATCCGCACCGTCGCCGACGAAGCGGAGATTCTGACTCTGGCCGTCCGGCCCGCCGCCCGCCGGAAGGGCTTGGGCGCCCGTCTGCTCCGTAACGCGACGGTTCGCGCGGCCGCGATAGGCGTGACGCGGATGTTCCTGGAAGTGGCCGAGGACAATGCTCCAGCCCGCTCCCTCTACGGCGCGCTTGGCTTCGAGGCGGCGGGACGACGACCGCGCTATTATCCGCGTGCGGACGGCCCGGCCGCAGATGCCCTGCTTCTGGTTCTCAACTTGGTCTGAACGGCTTCCCACGGGGGGTTCGCCCCTCTATCTTCACAGCCCATGGACCGGATTGAAAAACTCTGCGCCGAGCGCGGCATGCGCATGACCGAACAGCGCCGGGTGATCGCCCGCGTTCTCGGCAGCGCCGAGGATCACCCCGACGTGGAGGAGCTGTACCGCCGCGCCTCCGCCATCGATCCGCACATCTCGATCGCCACCGTCTATCGCACCGTGCGACTGTTTGAAGAGGCGGGCGTGGTCGAGAAGCACGACTTCGGCGACGGCCGCAGCCGCTATGAAGAGGCCGGCGACGATCACCACGATCACCTGATCGACACCAGAACCGGCGAAGTCATCGAGTTCTTCGACGCCGAGATCGAACGGCTGAAGACCGAGATCGCCGAACGCCTCGGCTTCGAACTGGTCGGGCACAAGCTGGAGCTTTACGGCAAGGCCATTGAAGGCGCCGAGCCGTCCAAGCGCGAGGGCCTGATCTACACGCGCAACGCTGCTCGCGTCGATCCCGGCCAGCTGTCCTGATCCTTGCCGGCTTCGTGATCTTGCAGGCCCTTGGCGCGACACCGAGGAGCGCGTCATGTCCGCGATCCTGACTGCTCCGGAGGTTGACACTTCCGCCGCCCCGATCCCGGGGCCCAAGCGGCTGTTCATCAAGACCTACGGCTGCCAGATGAACGTCTATGACTCGGAACGAATGGCCGATGTCCTGCGCCCGCTGGGCTACGCCACGACCGACGAGGTCGAAGCCGCCGATTTCGTCATCCTGAATACCTGCCATATCCGCGAGAAGGCGGCCGAGAAGATCTATTCCGAGCTCGGCAAGATGCGGGAACTGCGTGAGCGCAAGATCGCACGCGGCGAGGCGCGGATGACGATCGCCGTCGCCGGCTGCGTCGCCCAGGCCGAGGGTGAGGAGATCATGCTGCGCCAACCGGCGGTCGACATCGTCGTCGGACCCCAGGCCTATCACCAGCTTCCGGAACTGCTGACGCGCACGGCGCGGTCGCGCGGCGAGCGGATCGGCGCGGACTTCGCGCCCAACGAAAAGTTTGACGCCCTGAACGCGGGCGGCCCGTCGATGCGCGGGGTCAAGGGCTACACCGCCTTCCTGACGGTGCAGGAGGGGTGCGACAAGTTCTGCAGCTTCTGCGTCGTCCCCTATACGCGCGGCGCTGAATGGTCGCGGCCGGTCACCGACGTTCTGGCTGAGGCGCGCGGTCTGGCGGACCAGGGCGTACGCGAGGTCACCCTGCTGGGCCAGAACGTCAACGCCTATGACGGGGAGGGCGCGGACGGAAAGGTCTGGACCCTGGCGAAGCTGGCGCGGGCGCTGGCGGACATCCCCGGCCTCGATCGCATCCGCTATACGACCAGCCACCCCAACGACATGTCCGACGACCTGATCGCCGCGCACGCCGAGGTCGAGGCCCTGATGCCCTATCTGCATCTGCCGGTGCAGGCGGGGTCGGACCGGATCCTGCGGTTGATGAACCGGAAGCACGGGCGCCAGAAATACGTCGACCTGATCGGGCGCATCCGCGAGGCGCGGCCGGACCTTGCGCTCGCCGGCGACATGATCGTCGGCTTTCCCAGCGAAACAGACCGGGAGTTTGAGGACACCCTCGATCTGGTGCGTCAGGTGAACTACGCGGCGTGTTTCTCTTTCATGTATTCGGCCCGGCCGGGCACTCCGGCCTCGACCATGCCGGGCCAGGTGCCCTCCGCGGTGATGAAGGACCGGCTAAAGGCGCTGCAGGACCTCCTGACCGAACAGCAGGTGGCCTTCAACGAAGCGCAGACGGGGCGGACGTTGAACGTCTTGTTCGACCGCAAGGGCCGCCATCCTGGGCAGGCGGTCGGGCGATCCCCATATCTGCAATCCGTGCATGTCTCCGGCGCGGATCATCTGCTCGGCCGGATCGTTCCGGTGAAGATCGAGCAGGGTAGCCAGAACAGTCTGAAAGGTGTGCTTGTTGGCGCGTGAATCCGAGTTTCTTGCGTTGGACGACGAGTCGCTGCGGGCGGTCATCGGGCCGAACAGCCGCCACGTCGCCCTGATCGAGGATGCCTTCAAGGTGTTGATCGAGGCGCCCGGCGGCGGAATCTCGATCAACGGCGGGGCTCGCGACCGGGCCAGCGCCAAACAGGTGATCGAGGGTCTGGCCCTACGCGCAGCGAAGGGCGCCGAGGTCAACGAGGCGGACGTGCGCGCCGGCATCGGCTCGGCCCGCACCGGGGTGACCGGCGGCGGGCGCCGCGTCGATCCCATGGCACTGCCTATCGGCAAGCGCGGCGCCATCGTCCCCAAGACGGACGCTCAGGCGCGCTATCTGGACACCCTGGCCAACCACGAATTGAGTTTCGGCGTCGGTCCGGCGGGGACAGGCAAAACCTTCCTCGCGGCCGCGTACGGGGCGTCGCTTCTGCGTCGGGGACAGGTGGACCGGCTGGTCATCACCCGGCCAGCGGTCGAGGCGGGCGAAAAGCTGGGCTTCCTGCCCGGCGACCTGAACGAAAAGGTCGATCCCTATCTGGCTCCGATCTGGGAGGCGCTGAACGACATTCTCGGCGCCGAGGATGTGCAGCGTCGGCGCGACAAGGGCGAGATCGAGGCCGCCCCGATCGCCTTCATGCGAGGCCGCACCCTCAGCCATGCCTTCGTCATCGTCGACGAGGCGCAGAACACCAGTCGTCTGCAGATGAAGATGGTCCTGACCCGTCTTGGGGAGGGGGCGCGGATGGTGGTCACCGGCGACCCCTCGCAGATCGACCTCCTGAACCCGCGTGACTCGGGCCTCGCCCATGCGCTGCGCATCCTGCGCGACGTGAAGGGGGTGGGGGTTCTGGAATTCGAGGCCCAGGACGTGGTGCGTCATGCCATGGTCGAGCGGATAGTGCGCGCCTATGACGCCGACGCGGCGACGGGTCGCCCGGCGCCCGACCTGGAAGACCCGGCGCGATGATCGAGGTCGAGGTCGAGGCCGGGGACTGGACCGACGCCATCGACGAGGTCGAGGTCGAGGCCGTGGTCGAACGGGCGGCGGTGGCGGCTCTGGGCGATAGAGAGGGTGGCATCGTTATCCTGCTGACCGACGACGAAACGGTGCGCGACCTGAACGACCGGTTCCGGGGCAAGGACAGGCCGACCAACGTCCTGTCCTTCCCGGCCGCCGAAATGCCCGGCGTCGCCGGTCCGACGCCGCTTGGCGACATCGTCCTGGCCTACGGCGTCTGCGCGGCTGAGGCCGGGGAACAGTCCAAGACCCTGCGCAATCATTTGACCCATCTGGTGGTGCACGGCGTTCTGCACTTGCTGGGGCGCGACCATGAGGTCGACGCGGAGGCCGAGGTCATGGAGGGAGAGGAGCGCGTGATCCTTGCCAGCCTTGGCGTATCCGACCCATACACGCTCTCGCATGACGACTGAGCTTCTCCAGAAATCCAGCGACGCCCTGAACCGGGCCCTGGATGGGCGTCTGGCCCGTATCGGCCTGGCGCTGATCGCCGGCATCGGGGCGGCCCTGGCGCATCCCCCATTCGGTATCTTGCCCGGCCTGTTGGGCTATCCGCTTCTGATGCTGCTCGCCGAACGGTCGGGGTCGGTGCGCGGCGCCTTCTGGATGGGCTGGCTGGCCGGGTTCGGCTATTTCGGCGTCGGCTGTTGGTGGGTCGCCGAGGCCTTCCTTGTCGACCCGGCCCAGGCCTGGATGGCGCCGTTCGCCGCCAGCCTGTTACCTGCCGGTATCGGCCTGTTCTGGGGGATGGCGACGGCCCTATATCGCCGGTTCGCGCCGGATGGCTTGCTCCGCGTCCTGTTTTTCGCTGCCTGTTTCGCCCTGCTGGAATGGCTGCGCGGCCATGTGTTGACGGGCTTCCCGTGGAACCCGGCGGGGGCCAGTTGGGCCGCCGGTTCGGCGGGCTCCCAGTTTGCGGCAGTGGTCGGGGTCTACGGGCTGGGGTTCGTGACGGTCGCGGCGACCTGCGCGTTTGCCCCCCTGTTCTCGCCAGGGTCCCGCAAGGCGCGGGCGGGCGTCGCCCTGACCGGCATCGTCATCCTCTCCGCCCTGGTCATCGGCGGTACAGTCCGGCTGGCCGGAGCGCAGGTGCGCGACACCGACACCCTGGTCCGCATCGTCCAGGCCGACGTGCAGCAGGAGTCCAAATGGTCGCCGGAGACCTACCGCTCCATCGTCGATCGTTACGTCAATCTGACCGCTCGCGCGGGCGCGGCCGAACCCGATGTGATCGTCTGGCCTGAAGGGGCCTTGCCGGCCAGTTTCAACGACGTCTTCGCACCCAACTCACCTGACGGCTCGGCCATCGCGCGGGCCGTCCAGCCGGGCCAGACCCTGCTGATGGGATTGCCCCGGGGCGAGGTAGGGCCCGATGGCCGAGCGCGGTACTACAACAGCCTGTTCGCCATGGCCGATGAAGGCGCGGCCGGGCTGAGAGTCACCGCCGTCTATGACAAATACCGGCTGGTCCCGTTCGGCGAGTTCCTGCCGCTGGGTGGTTTGATGGGCGCGATCGGCGTGCGCAGCCTGGTGCATATGCCCGCCGACTTCAGCCCGGGCCCCCTCCCGACGCCGATCGACCTGCCGAACGCGCCCAGGGTCCAGCCTCTGATCTGCTATGAAAGTCTGTATCCGGGGTTCACGCCGGGCGCGGGCGGCAGGCCTGAATGGATCGTCAACGTGTCCAACGACGCCTGGTTCGGCGCGACCTCGGGACCGATCCAGCACCTCAACCTCGCCAGCTATCGCGCCATCGAAACAGGTCTTCCGGTGGTGCGGGCGACGCCCACGGGGGTTTCGGCCATGATCGATCCCTGGGGCCGGGTCATCGACGGACGGCGACTGGACCCCGGCGAGAGCGGGGTCATCGACGCCCTGTTGCCGCAACCGGTGGGGATCACCCCCTACGGCCGGGTCGGCGACCTGTTTTTCTGGCTGCTGGTGCTTGGCGGGGTGGCGCCGGCGGCGATCTTGTTCGTCAGGGCGCGCCGGGCGGTCCACAGATGAGAAGCGCTCCAGCTTGACCAGAGAAGACGGGTTGGGCCGCAAGGTCACAGTCCCTGCGCGCGCTGCTTCAAAGCCGCCCGAAGACCGTGCTGAGAGAGCCGTCGAATCGATCAAGGCGTTGAGGTCAGGGGATGTCTCGTTGTGACCGACAATCGCAGTCGCGGGCGTGGCGTCGGTGTAATCTTCATTTCCCAGAAATCAGATGACAGCTTGGCCGGACGAGCGCATGAGGTCGCCGGTTTCAATCAAGGCGTATGACGAGCAATGGTTAGAGGTGTCGGCGAGGATGGTCCCCACCCGGTGGACCGCCATGTGGGCAGACGGGTGTGCGAGAAGCGCATCAGCCTGGGTTATAATCAAAGCGACCTGGGTCGGGCGCTGGGACTGACCTTCCAGCAGATCCAGAAATACGAGAAGGGCGCCAATCGCATCTCGGCGTCCAAGCTGTGGGACATCGCTCGCTTCTTCAAGGTGGACGTCGGATACTTCTTCCAGGGGTTGAGTGCTCAACCGGGAATGGCGGAGGGCGAGGCTGGCGCGGCCGCCTTCGATCACGACTTCCCCTCGACCCGATACACCATCGAGATCGCGCGGTTGGCCCCGCAACTGTCCAGCCGTCAGCAGAAGTTGGCTCTGGACATGATCCGCGAGATGACCGGCAAGCCCGAAGAGGCCTAGGCTTCCGTTCAGGCCGCCATCGCCCGATGCGTCCCGACGCCCCGGCCGTCAGTTTTGGGATCGCCGCTGGCCGAAGGTTGGGGCCGCAGCCTTCTGGACAGCCCAATAGGTCGGGCCGTCGTCGGGCTTGAACATGGTGCGCGCCGTGCCGTCCCGCGCCACGACGGCGAAGGTGTTGGTCGAGGCCTGATAAAGCAGGGCGTCACCGTTTGGACGCGTCGCCGTGTCCGTACCGGCAGGCGGCCGCGACGTGAAAGCGGTGATCTTGTCCAGAAAGTCTTCGGCCGACCGCGAGCCAAAGTCCGCGCCGTTGCGGTCGTAGAGGCGCTGGATCTTCTCATCGACCGTCTCGCGGCGGTTTGCGGTCAGGACCGTCGTCTCGGCCCCGTCCGTGTCCGACGAGCTTGTTCCAGTCGAAGACCCCGCGCCCGATGTCAGGCTAACGTCGGCCCCCTCTGTCGTTCGATCCCGCGTTTCGACCGCTGAATCCCCGTTGCCGCAAGCCGTCAAGGTCAGCAACGCTGCGAAGGCGACGCCTGTTGTCATCCAAACTCTCATCACACCCTCCATTTGAAACCCGCAGAAGAGACTTAGCCACAGGTTGTTTGTTCTTGCAATGTTCTTTTTCACCGTCTCGACGGCGTGCCCCGCGGAGGCTAGACCGGCGTCATGTCCAGCACGGCTCTGACGACCCGAAAAATCCTGCTGATCGTTGGGGGCGGGATAGCGGCCTACAAGGCGCTGGAGTTGGTGCGACTGCTGAAGAAGGTCGGCTGCGAGGTGCAGGCCGTGCTGACCGCGAGCGGATCGGAGTTCGTCACCCCCTTGTCGCTGGCGGCCTTGACCGGAAATCCCGTTCGGATGGGCCTCTTCCTGCCCGACGAAGAGACGACAATGAGTCATATCGAGCTGTCGCGCTGGGCCGACCTGGTGGTCGTGGCGCCGGCGACGGCGGGGCTGATCGCCAAGGCGGCGAACGGCATGGCCGACGACCTCGCTTCGACCACGCTTCTGGCGACGGACAAGCGGGTGCTGCTTGCGCCGGCGATGAATGTGCGGATGTGGCTGCATCCAGCGGTGCAGGCCAATGTCACGCGGTTGAAGGGGTTTGACGGTTTCCACGGCGTGGCGGTCGTCGGGCCGGACGACGGCGAGATGGCCTGCGGCGAGTTCGGCCAGGGGCGGATGGCCGAGCCGGCGGCGATCCTGGCCGCGATCACCGATCTGCTGACCGGTCCCGACCGACGGGCGCTGGCGGGGCGGCGGGCGGTGGTGACGGCGGGTCCGACGTTCGAGCCGATCGATCCGGTGCGGGGCCTGACCAATCGGTCCAGCGGCAAACAGGGCTACGCCATCGCCGCCGCCCTGGCCGTGCGAGGCGCCGAGGTGACCCTGGTTTCAGGGCCGACGGGTCTGGCGGTTCCAGTCGGCGTCACCCGGATCGACGTCGAAACGGCGATGGAAATGAAGGCGGCGACTGAGGCGGCGCTTCCAGCCGACATCGCGGTGCTTTCGGCCGCCGTCGCGGACTGGCGCGTGGACACGGTCGCCGGCGGCAAGATCAAGAAGGCGCCGGGCGGGCCGCCGACGCTGAGCCTGATCGAGAACCCGGATATTCTGGCGGGCATCGCCGCGCCCGGAGTGAACCGGCCAAGGCTGGTGATCGGCTTCGCCGCCGAGACCACAGACCTGGAGGCCAACGCCCGGTCGAAATTGTCGCGCAAGGGCTGCGACTGGATCGTCGGCAACGACGTCTCGGCCGATGTCTTCGGCGCCGACGGCAATAGGGTCCTCCTGGTGACCAGGGAGGGGGCCGATGCCTGGCCGCGCCTTTCCAAGACCGAAGTGGCTACCCGCCTGGCCGACCGCATCGCCAATCATTTTTCTCCCAAAGCCTGAGAGTCTGCCTTGAGCACCCTTCGGATCCTGCGCCTGCCCCATGCCGAGGGCCTGGCCCTGCCCGCCTATGAGACCGCCGGGTCCGCGGGCATGGATCTGAGGGCCGCGGTGCCCGAGGACGCGCCGATGACGCTGGAGCCGGGCGCGCGGGCTCTTGTGCCCACGGGGCTCAGGATCGCGCTGGAACAGGGCTGGGAGGCGCAGATCCGGCCGCGCTCGGGCCTCGCATTGAAACATGGGATCAGCGCGCCCAACACCCCGGGGACCATCGACAGCGACTATCGCGGCGAGGTGGGGGTCATCCTGATCAACCTGGGCCAGGAGCCGTTCGTCATCAAACGCGGTGAGCGCATCGCCCAGATGGTCATCGCGGCGGTGGCCCAGGCGACCGTGGTCGAGGTGGAGACCCTGGACGACACGGCGCGCGGCTCCGGTGGTTTCGGCTCCACCGGCCGATAAGGTCGCATCCATTCCCGCAGACCGGCGTTAACCCTGCCGACGGCCAAGCTGGGCCCTAGCCAATCCGGAGCGTCGCGTGATGGAAGAGGTCTTCGCCCAGCTGGGCAACCTGCTGCAGGGGTTGTTCGCCCTCACCCAAACCGGGTTCGACAGCGTCAACCAGGTGGTGGGCCTGGTCATCGCTCTGATCGCCGCCTTCATGATGCCGGCGTGGCGCAGCCTGTTCAGCACCGCCCTGGGCGCGACCCTGGTCTATATCATCGTGGGCTTGCTGAGGCCGATGCTGGACGGGGACGCGTTCGCCCTGCCGGATCTGATGAGCATGACCTTCTGGATGACCGTCCTGGCCCTGTTCCTGGCGTTCTCGGTGATCATCGCCGTATTCTTCTTCCTCAGGAGCCTGGTGGGCGGCGGACATCGCCATCGGGCCCATGCCCACTAGGAACCGGAAGGCGGACGTTCGCGTCCGCCCTTTCCCTTTCGACGGGACGGAGCTATAGGGACTCCCACATCGTTAGACCGGCGTCCAACGGCGTCGTTCAAAGCGGCGGCCTTGGATGGCCGACCGCTTTTTCTTTTGCCCGGATTTCCCTGCTTGCGCGCCAAGACCGTCGAAGACCGCCAGATCCTGGAGCTGATCGATCCCGTCGCGGAATCGATCGGGCTGGACATCGTGCGCGTGCGTCTGATGGGCGGCACCCTGCGTCGCCGCCTTCAGGTCATGGCCGAGCGCCCGATCGACAACGACATCGACGTCGGCGAATGCGCCCGTCTGAGCCGCGCCATGTCCGAGGTTCTGGACGCCGCCGATCCGATCGCCGGCGAGTATCTGCTGGAAGTCTCGTCGCCCGGCATCGACCGGCCGCTGACCCGGCTCAAGGATTTCGACCTGTACGAGGGTTTCGAGGCGCGACTGGAATCCGACCGGATGATCGAGGGCCGCAAGCGCTTCAAGGGCATCGTCGCCGGCACGGATGGCGACAACATCGCCATCGATCTGGACGGCGAGGAAGAAACCGCCCTGATCCCCTTTGACTGGCTGGTGGACGCCAAGCTTGTCATGAACGACGCCCTTTTGAAGCGCGGGGCCGCGATCCGCGCCGCGCGGGGCGAACCCGAAGACGACGGCCTGCCAGAAGGCGCGCCTGAAGACCAAAACAACGCAAAGACTTCTGAGGACGACGCCTGATGGCCGTGACCGGTATTTCCGCCAATCGCCTGGAACTTCTGCAGATCGCCAATGCGGTCGCGCAGGAAAAGAACATCGACCGCGAGATCGTGATCGAGGCTCTGGAAGAAGCCATCCAGAAGGGCGCCAAGTCGCGCTACGGCGCCCATCACGACATCCGCGCCAAGATCGACCCGAAGACCGGCGAACTGGCCCTGACCCGTCACGTGACCATCGTCGAGGACGACTGGATGCCGGAAGACGAGCTGGAGGAGTTCAACGATAGCGCCATGGTCCGGCTGACCGATGCGTCCAAGCGCGATCCGGAAGCCGTCGTCGGCAAGGAATATGTCGAGGACCTGCCGCCGTTCGAATTCGGCCGCGTGCAGACCCAGATGGCCCGCCAGGTCATCACCGGAAAGGTTCGCGAGGCCGAGCGCGCCAACCAGTACGAAGAGTTCAAGGACCGCGTCGGCGAGATCGTCAACGGCACCGTCAAGCGCGTCGAATACGGCAACACGATCGTCGATCTCGGCCGGGGCGAGGGCATCATGCGCCGCGACCAGTCGATCCCGCGCGAGGTGTTTAACATCGGCGACCGGATCCGGACCTACATCTACGACGTCCGCCCGGAGGCCAAGGGTCCGCAGATCATGCTGTCGCGCGCGCACCCGGGCTTCATGGCCAAGCTGTTCGCCCAGGAAGTGCCGGAAGTGTACGACGGCGTGATCGAGATCCGCGCCGCCGCCCGCGACGCCGGCTCGCGCGCCAAGATGGCCGTGCTGTCCAATGACAGCTCCATCGACCCCGTCGGCGCCTGCGTTGGCATGCGCGGCTCGCGGGTCCAGGCCGTCGTGGCCGAGCTGCAGGGCGAGAAGATCGACATCATCCAGTGGAACCCGGACGAGCCGACCTTCATCGTGAACGCGCTCGCTCCCGCCGAAGTCTCCAAGGTCGTGCTCGACGAAGAAGCCGACCGCGTCGAGGTGGTTGTGCCCGACGAGCAGCTGTCGCTGGCCATCGGCCGTCGCGGCCAGAACGTCCGTCTGGCCTCCCAGCTGACCGGCTGGCAGATCGACATCATCACCGAGTCGCAGGACTCAGAGCGTCGCCAGCGCGAGTTCTCGGAACGCACCCTGCTGTTCCAGGAAGCCCTGGATGTTGACGAGGTCATCGCCCAGCTGCTGGTCACCGAAGGCTTCGCCACGGTCGAGGACCTGGCTTTCGTCGAGAACTACGAAGTCGCCGAGATCGAAGGCTTCGACGAGGATACCGCCGAGGAACTGCAGGCCCGCGCCCGCGACTATCTCGAGAAGCAATCCGCCATTCTGGACGCCAAACGCGTCGCCCTGGGCGTGCTGGACGAGGTCATGGCCGTTCCGGGTGTGACCCTGCCGATCGCCGTCGCCCTGGGCGAGGGCGGCGTCAAGACGGTCGAGGACCTGGCCGATCTGGCCACCGACGAAATCCGCGGCGGCTACGAGATGAAGAACGGCGAGCGAACCAAGGTCGCCGGTGTTCTGGAGAGCTTCAACCTGGCCCAGGAAGACGCAGAACTGCTGATCCTCCAGGCCCGCGTGGCCGCCGGCTGGATCGATGCCTCGGAACTGCCGCAGCCGCCGGAGCCTGAGTACGAGGAAGGCGGCGAGTACGCCGAAGGCGACTTCGATCCTGAAGCCGTGTTCGACTCCGCCCCGGAGGACGACGCCGAAGCCGAGGTCACCGCTGATGACGCCGAGGTCGAAGACGACCTCGCGCCGACCCCAGACGCGTGATGGGGTGCGCCGTTCATGAGCCTTCGCGACGCGACGATCGATAGAGAGCGCCGGGACCTGGTGACCCACCAGGCCATGGATGAATCTCGACTGATCCGTTTCGTCGCCGGACCGGACGGCGCCGTCGCCCCCGACCTTGGAAGGAAACTTCCCGGTCGCGGCATGTGGGTGGAGGCCTCGCGGGCCTCGATTGACGCCGCCGTGAAGAAAAATTTGTTCTCACGCTCGGCCAAGGCCCAACTGAAGCCGTCGGCCGATCTCGCCGACACGGTCGAAACCCTGCTGATCCGGCGCTGTCTGGATCAGCTGGGTCTTGCCCGGCGCGAAGGCGTGCTTATCTCCGGCTTCGAGAAATCCGCCGCAGCGATCCGCTCGGGCAAGGCCGCGTGGCTGATCGAGGCCGCCGACGGATCGTCCGACGGGCGCGGAAAGCTCGTCGCCCTGGCACGACATCAGACGACCAAGGTCTGCGGCGCTTTCAGTGCGGACGATTTGAGTTTGGCCCTCGGGCTGGAAAATGCGATACACGCCGTCCTGCTGCATGGCGGCAGAGCCGATCGCTGGACCATCGAGGTCGAACGACTGGCGGGATTTCGATCGCTTCGGCCTGCGGCCTGGGACACGGACCATCCGGGTTCCTCAAGCGGGAACGGGTCGAACGAGGACCCGAAGGACGAGCCTGAACGGGCGGATTGACGGGCGGGGTCATGCCTCTTTCGAGAGGCGGACGCCGCACGACTTTTTGCGTTTCCAGGCTTTGGCGTGACGAGACGACTTTTGACTAAGACGCGGCGGAATTCTCCGCCCTCGAGTAAAGCGACCGGATGAGCGACGAGAACGACAAGACCAACGACGGCCAGACTCCGCAGGCCCCCACCGGAACCCCGTCGACGACGGGACCACGGGCGCCTCTGAGCCTGAAGCCGCGTGCCGTGGGATCGGTCCCGACCGGCACCGTGCGCCAGAGCTTCAGCCATGGCCGCACCAAGACGGTGGCGGTCGAAATCAAACGTCGTCCAGGCGCTCCGGTCGGCGGGCATCAGCGCCCGCAGGGCTTCGACGTCGCGCGTCCGCGTTCCGACGCTCCCGCTCCGCAGACCTCCGCGCCGCGTCCGCAAATGCAACAGCCCGCTGGCGGCCGACTGTCCAACGAGGAACAGGAAGCCCGTCGTCGCGCCATCGAGACGGCGACCCAGGCCCAGGCCGAACGCGCCGCCGCGCAGGCCGCCGAACAGGCGCGTCGCGACGCCGCCGCTCGTGATCAGGCCGCCGCTACGGCCGCCGCCGCCAGCGCCGCCCAGGCCGAGGCCGCCGCCGCCCGCGCCGCCGCGGAGGCTGCACGCGCCGAAGCCTCCAAGCTGACCGCCGCCGCACCCGCCCCGACTGGCAAGCCTGCCGCTCGTGCGCCGCTGGCTCCCAAGCCCGCCGCCGCGCCGCCGCCGCCGGCCCCGGAGCCCGTCGCTCCGGTCACCGCCGCGCCCGAACCGGCTCCGGCCGCTCCGGCGCCGGTTGCCCCCGCTCGCCCGGCCCCGCCGGCGCGTCCTGTGGTCAATTTCGGCCAGCGTGTACCCAAGGCCCCGAACCCGGCCCGAGCGCCCATCGACCGTCCTGCCTTCGGCGCTCGCTCGGCGCGCGAAGAAGCCATGGGGGGTGGTGAGAAATCCTACTCCGACCGTCCGGCCAATGCCCGTCCGACCGGGGCCCCCGCGCGTCCGGCCGAGCCCGTTCGCTATTCTGCGCTGAACCCGCGTCCGGCCCCCGGCGCCGCCCGACCGGGAGGTCCGCGCACCGGTCCCGGCGGTCGTCCCGCCCCGAACGCGCCTCCGGCAGAGGCCAATGTTCTGCGCCCGGCCCGCGCGCCCGGCGGCGGTTTCGCCAAACCGTTGAAGCCCGAGGACGATCGCGACAAGCGTTTCTCCGACGCCGGCAAGGCTGTAAGTCGCACGCGTGGCGAGCCCAAGCGCCGTGAAGGCCGTCTGACCATCCAGTCCGTGGCCGGCGACGGCGATACGGCCGAGCGCATGCGTTCGCTGGCGTCGGTCCGCCGCGCCCGCGAACGTGAGAAAGAGAAGCGCAAGGGCGGGTCCACCGACGCGCCGAACCGCCCGCGCGAAGTCATCATTCCTGATGTCATCACCGTACAGGAGCTGTCCAACCGGATGGCTGTGCGCGGCGTCGACATCATCAAGTTCCTGATGAAGCAGGGCCTGATGATGAAGATCAACGACGTCATCGATACCGACACCGCCGAACTGGTGGCCGACGAATTCGGCATGACCGTGCGTCGCGTGTCCGAGTCGGACGTCGAGGCCGGCTTCCTGTCCGACGACATCGACGACGAGGCGACGACGCCCCGCGCGCCGGTCGTGGCCATCATGGGCCACGTGGACCACGGCAAGACATCGCTTCTGGACGCGCTGCGCACCACCGATGTGGCGGCGGGCGAGGCCGGCGGCATCACCCAGCACATCGGCGCCTACCAGGTGAAGACGCCGAACGGCGACGCTGTGACCTTCCTGGACACCCCGGGCCACGCGGCGTTCAGCGCCATGCGTACACGCGGCGCCAACGTCACCGACATCGTCATCCTGGTGGTGGCGGCCGATGACGGCGTCATGCCGCAGACGATCGAGAGCATCCAGCACGCGAAAGCCGCCGGTGCTCCGATCATCGTGGCCGTCAACAAGATCGACAAGCCGGACGCCGATCCCCAGAAGGTCATCAACGAACTGCTGCAGTACGAGATCATCGGCGAAGCTCTGGGCGGCGACACCCAGATCGTCGAGATCTCGGCCAAGGCGCGCACCAATCTGGACGGCCTGCTCGAGGCCATCCTGCTGCAGGCCGAGGTCATGGACCTCAAGGCAGATCCGGAACGCTCGGCCGAAGGCGTGGTCATCGAGGCCAAGCTGGACAAGGGTCGTGGCCCGGTCGCGACTATCCTCGTCAAGCGCGGCACGCTGAGGAAGGGCGACCTGGTTGTCGCCGGTTCCAGCTTCGGCCGCGTCCGCGCCCTGCTCAACGAGCGCGGGGAACAGCTGACCGAGGCCGGTCCGTCCGTGCCGGTCGAGATCCTGGGTCTGGACGAGGCTCCGAGCCCCGGCGAACCCCT
This sequence comes from Brevundimonas sp. DC300-4, assembly GCF_049897365.1. Lineage (NCBI taxonomy): Bacteria > Pseudomonadati > Pseudomonadota > Alphaproteobacteria > Caulobacterales > Caulobacteraceae > Brevundimonas > Brevundimonas sp. DC300-4. The sequence goes on along the minus strand of NZ_JAFCWC010000005.1, from coordinate 19,124 downwards.
GGCCGTGGTCGAGAACGAGGCCCGCGCTCGCGAGCTGACCGAGTACCGCGCCCGCATCAAACGCGAGAAGGCGACCGGCGGCATCAACCAGGTCAGCCTGGTCGATATGATGGCCAAGCTGGGATCCAAGAAGATTTCGGAGCTGCCGGTCCTCATCAAGTCGGACGTCCAGGGCTCGGGCGAGGCCATTCAGGGCTCGCTCGAGAAGATGGGCAACGACGAAGTCCGCGCCCGGGTCATCTATTCCGGCGCCGGCGGCATCACCGAGTCGGACGTGCAGTTGGCCAAGTCGGCCGGCGCGCCGATCCTGGGCTTCAACGTCCGTGCCTCGAAACAGGCCAAGGATCTTGCCGAGCGTGAAGGCGTGGAGATCCGCTACTATGCGATCATCTACGACCTGCTGGACGACATGAAGGGCGTGCTCTCGGGGATGCTGGCCCCGCTGCAACGCGAAACCTTCCTGGGCAACGCAGCCGTGCTGCAGGTGTTCGACATCTCCAAGACTGGCAAAATCGCCGGTTGCCGGGTGTCCGAGGGCGTCGTCCGCAAGGGCGCCAAGGTCCGAATTATCCGCGACGACATCGTCGTGCTGGAACTGGGCACGCTCGCCACGCTCAAGCGCTTCAAGGATGAGGTCAACGAAGTGCCGTCGGGCCAGGAGTGCGGCATGCATTTCCAGGGCTTCCACGACATCAAGGTCGGCGACTACATCGAGTGCTTCACCGTCGAAGAGATCCAGCGCACTCTCTAGCAGGGCGCTACCGCTCGCGACGCGGTTGCTCGCTGCTTGAGCGCGAGGTTGGTGTGATTGGGAGGTCGACAGCGTCGGCCTCCCTTCCGCCGCAAGTCGCGGTTTGAAGTGATGCCATGCTACACCGTATGCTCGCCGTTCTGACGCTCGTCGCCATCGCTACGCCGGCGGCGGCAGATACTCGCTATCTCGCTTTCGACCCGTCCGACCGGGTCACGACCGCCCTGACGCGCGGCGTGACGCTGGAGGTGGAGCGCGGCTGGTTCGGCGCAGTCAGCGTCCGGCGGATCATCTCCACAACGGCGCGCGGTTCCGCGACCATCGCGCGCGGCGGCCCGGATGAGGCGAGACGGGTCCTGCCCGAGGGTGCCTCCGAGAGTACAGTCTATTCTCTTGCACAGGAAGGCGACGGGCGAGGCCTGGCCCGTGCCCTTTGCCCCGGGGCCGACGCCGCCTTCCTCGTGCTCGGGCGCGTGCGCGCCGGGCGGCCGATCGTCATGCACGGTGCAGGACGCTGGCCGGACGGGGCGTTCCGGCACTGCGTAACCCTGTCCTACGACTACCGGGGCGAATGGAGCCTGCCGCCCCGCGCCTCGGCCGCCGAGACGGACTGATGCGGATCGTGGGGGCGATGCTCCTGGCTGGAGCGCTGGGACTGGCCTTCGCCCTGTGGACCTGGACCCGTCCGGGTGATCCGGCCTTGCTCTCCCATACCGAAGCCGGCGTCACCGTCCACGTTCTCAACAATGGGTTCCACACTGATCTCGCCGTGCCCCGGGCGGTGCTGGAGGCCGGCGGCGGGCCCCTGGCCGAGGCGTCCCGCTCGATCGGACCGGGCGACTGGATACTGATCGGCTGGGGCGACGCGAAATTCTTCGTCGACACGTCTCCGATGGCAGAGCGGCTCCCCGACGGCCTGCGGGCCTTTTTCTGGCCTGGCAATGCCTCGGTCGTCATGCTGGACCCGGAGAAGGGCAACCCCGCAGGGCGTTTCACGCCCGACAACCGCCGCACGCTTGTCCTGTCGCCTGAGGCCTTCGCCGGATTGCGCGGGCGGGTCCAGGATTCGCTGACGCTCGTCGAGGGCCACCCCCGCCTGTCCACGGCGCGGGACGGCGACGGCGCGCATTTCTTCGCCAGCCGGGAGCATTTCTCGATCGGCTACTTGTGCAACAACTGGACGGTGCGGGTGTTGAATGCGGCGGGACTGCCCGTCCGTCCATTGCGTTCAGTGACGGCGGGAGAGGTCATCGCCGCCGTGGATCGCGCTGAATTGGACACCGGCGCCAGACGGGACTAGACCGCGCCTCTTTTTGTTTCGCCGCTGTCAGAAGGCTCCGACGCGGCGTCGCTTCCCGGCCGGGTCCGATCCCCGGCGGCGAACAGGACGAACGCCATGAGCAACCGAAAATCCTCCAAACCCGCCGCCAAGGCCGGAACCGTGAGCCAGCGCCAGCTGCGCGCCTCGGAAATGATCCGCCACGCCCTCGTCGAGGTGATGCGCGAGAACGAGATCCGCGATCCCGCCCTGATCGGCGTCTCCGTGACGGTCACCGAGGTGCGTCTGTCGCCGGACTTGAAGCACGCCACCTGTTTCGTCGAGCCGCTGGGCGCCGGGATCGAGACCTCGGACACCGCCGGCCACATCGACGAGATCATCAAGGCGTTGAACGAACACGCTAAATTCTTGCGCGGCGCCCTGGGCCGCCATATCGACATGCGTTTCACGCCGGACCTGCGCTTCCGCCACGACGAGAGCTTCGCCGCCGCCGAACGCCTGAACCGGCTGCTGGACGACCCCCGCGTCCGCGCCGACTCCTTTGTGCCGCCTGTTGAAGACGAGGACGAGGATTGATGGTCCGGCGTCAAGCAGCGCAAGGCGCGGCAGGCCAGGCCTGATGGGCCGGCGCAAAAAGGGCCTGGTCGTCAACGGCTGGGTGTGTCTGGACAAGCCGTTCGAGATGGGCTCGACCGACGCCGTGTCGAAGGTCCGCCGCCTGTTCGATGCCCAGAAGGCCGGGCATGCCGGGACGCTGGACCCTCTTGCCAACGGTATCCTGCCGATCGCCCTGGGCGAGGCGACCAAGACAGTGCCCTTCATGATGGAGGCGGAGAAGGTCTATCGCTTCACCATCAACTGGGGCGTATCGACCGATAGTGTGGACCGCGAGGGCGAGATCGTTGCCCGTTCCGATGTGCGCCCGACAGCCGAGGCGGTCCGCGCGGTTTTGCCGACCATCGTCGGCGAGATCGACCAGACCCCGCCCCGGTTCAGCGCCATCAAGGTCGACGGCCAGCGAGCCTATGACCTGGCCCGCGAGGGCGCGGACTTCGAGCTGGAGAGCCGCCGGGTCACCATCCACGAGGCCGAGGTCACTGATGCGCCAGACGCCGACCATGTCGAACTGACCATTCGCACCGGCAAGGGCGTCTACGTCCGCTCGCTGGCCCGCGATCTGGCGGTCATGCTGGGCGCCGAGGGGCATGTCTCGGCCCTCCGACGCGAGCGGGTAGGGCCGTTTTCAGTCGAGAACAGCGTCACGCTGGATTTCCTGACCGATCTGGTGCATAGGGACGCCGCCTTGGAAGGCCTACTGCCCGTTTCGACCGCCCTGGACGACATCCCGGAACTGGCCGTCACGGAACAGGACGCCTTCTCGCTTCGTCAGGGACGACCGATCGTTCTGCTCCCCCGACAGGTCGAGACGCTCAAGAGCCGCCTCCGGGACGGCTCTCGCACCGTTTCCGCCTTTCAGGGCCAGACCCTCGTCGCTCTCGGTCAGATGCGGGCCGGCCGGCTAGAACCCGACCGCGTATTCAATCTCTAATTCTGGAGAAACACGATGTCGATTACGCCAGAGCGTAAGAACGAAGTCATCGCCGAGAACGCCCGCACTGCAGGCGATACCGGTTCGGCCGAGGTCCAGGTCGCGATCCTTTCGGAACGCATCGCCAACCTCACCGAGCACTTCAAGACGCACAAGAAGGACAACCACTCGCGCCGCGGCCTGCTCAAGATGGTCTCGCAGCGTCGTCGCCTTCTGGACCACCTGACCAAGGTCGATAAGGAGCGTTACACCGCCCTGATCACCAAGCTGAACCTGCGCCGCTAAGCGCAGTTCTGCGGAACAGTTTCGAGGCGCGGGCCACGTCCGCGCCTCTTTCCGCATCCAGAGACCAGCCGCGCACCACGGTTTTTACTGGTGCAGACGCGAGGGCCAGAGCGGTCCTCTTTAACTCCCGGATCGATCGCGATGGCGCGGCGGTCCATGGATCGAAGGACTGAACGCCCGACGCATCCAGCCCCACTGATGGGATCCCGCGCGGAATACGCCGCCCGGGCTACGAAAGACGAAACATGTTCGATATCAAACGCAAGACGATCGACTGGGCCGGCCGCCCGCTGACCCTGGAAACGGGCCGTATCGCCCGCCAGGCCGACGGCGCCGTTCTGGCCACCTATGGCGAGACCATCGTCCTCGCCACTGTCGTCTACGGTCGCGCGCCCAAGCCGGGCCTGGATTTCTTCCCGCTGACCGTCAACTACCAGGAAAAGACCTTCGCCGCCGGCAAGATCCCGGGCGGCTATTTCAAGCGTGAAGGCCGTCCGACCGAGAAGGAGACCCTGGTCTCTCGCCTGATCGACCGTCCGATCCGCCCGCTGTTCGTCAAGGGCTTCAAGAACGAGACCCAGGTCGTCATCACCGTGCTGCAGCACGATCTCGAGAACGATCCCGACATCGTCGGCATGGTCGCCACCTCCGCCGCCCTGACCCTGTCGGGCGTGCCCTTCATGGGCCCGATCGGCTCCGCGCGCGTCGGCTATATCGACGGCGAGTTCGTGCTGAACCCGACGCTGGACCAACTGCCCGACTCGCAGCTGGACCTTGTCGTTGCCGGCACCAAGGACGCCCTGATGATGGTCGAGTCCGAAGCCAAGGAACTGTCCGAGCAGATCATGCTGGACGCCCTGATGTTCGCCCATCGCGGCATGCAGCCGGTCATCGACGCCATCATCGAGATGGCTGAGCACGCCGCCAAGGATCCGTTCGACTTCTCGCCTGAGGACCACTCGGGCGTCGTCACCCAGATCCAGTCGCTGGTCGGCGAGGACATCAAGGCCGCCTACACCCATCCCGGCAAGCATGCCCGTCATGAAGCCGTCGGCGCCGCCAAGAAGAAGGCCTCGGCCGCTCTGGTGAAGACCGACGAGAACCCGGACGGCGTCGATTCCGCCAAGTTCGGCGTCGCCTGGAAGGAATGCGAAGCCCACGTCCTGCGTCGCGACATCATCGACAACGCCCACCGCGTCGACGGGCGTGCACTCGACAAGGTCCGCGACATCGTTTCAGAAGTCGGCATCTTCCCGCGCACCCACGGTTCGGCCCTGTTCACCCGCGGTGAGACCCAGGCCATCGTGGTCGCCACCCTGGGCACCGGCGAAGACGAGCAATACGTCGACTCGCTGGCCGGCACCTACAAGGAGAAGTTCCTCCTGCACTACAACTTCCCTCCCTATTCGGTCGGCGAGACCGGACGTATGGGCGGCGCGGGCCGTCGGGAAATCGGTCACGGCAAGCTGGCCTGGCGGGCGATCCGTCCGATGCTGCCGACCGCGGAAGAGTTCCCCTATACGATCCGCATCGTGTCGGAGATCACCGAGTCCAACGGTTCGTCCTCCATGGCTTCGGTCTGCGGCGCCTCGCTGGCGCTGATGGACGCGGGCGTACCCCTGAAGAAGCCCGTCTCGGGCATCGCCATGGGCCTGATCCTGGAGCCGTCGGGCGAGTTCGCCATCCTGTCGGACATCCTGGGTGACGAAGATCACCTGGGCGACATGGACTTCAAGGTCGCCGGCACGCGTGACGGCATCACCTCGCTGCAGATGGACATCAAGGTCGCCGGCATCACCGAAGAGATCATGAAGAAGGCCATCGCCCAGGCGTCGGCCGGTCGTCTTCACATCCTCGATGAGATGGACAAGGCCATCGACGGCGCCCGCACCGAACTGGGCGAATACGCGCCGAAGATCGAATCCATCAAGGTTCCGGTCGACAAGATCCGCGACATCATCGGCACCGGCGGCAAGATCATCCGCGAGATCGTCGAAAAGACCGGCGCCAAGATCAACATCGAGGACGACGGCACGGTGAAGATCGCTGCCTCGGATCAAGAGAAGATCGACGCCGCCAAGAACTGGATCTCGTCGATCGTGTCCGAGCCCGAGCCCGGCATGATCTACTCCGGCAAGGTCGTGAAGGTCGTCGACTTCGGCGCCTTCGTGAACTTCTTCGGCGCCAAGGACGGCCTGGTCCACGTGTCCCAGATCTCGCTGGAACGCGTCGCCAACCCGGCCGACGTCCTGTCCGAGGGTCAAGAGGTCAAGGTCAAGTTCCTCGGCTTCGACGATCGCGGCAAGACCAAGCTCTCGATGAAGGTCGTCGACCAGTCGACGGGTGAAGACCTGACGGACAAGATCAATGCCGAACGCGCCGAACGCGGCGAGCCTGCCCTGACCGAGGACACCGGCGGCGGCGGCAAGAAGCGTGAAGGCGGTGGAGGCGATCGCGGTCGCAGCCGTCCGCGTCGCGACTAAACGTCGGCGTTAGCCCTGAAATGAACGAGGCCCCGCTGGCAACGGCGGGGCCTTTTTCTATGGGGTCAGGCCGAGCACTCGGCGGGCCGGGCCTCGCCCGGACCGTATTGGCCGCAGGAGCGGTCGATCTCGTCCTGGATCAGGGTGCAGGCGTTGGCGGGATTGCATGGCGGGTGGCTGGCCGGGCTGACCATGGTGCAGCGCTCCGCCAGCCTGACAGCGGCGGCCTCGCCGATGCTGTCCGCGCAGGTCCGATCGGCGGCGCCCAACAGCTCGCCCTCGGGCGACGAGGCTTCTTCCTGGGGCGGAGCGTCGTCTGGCATGACCGGCGTCTGTTCGACGGTGGCTTCCGCGGTCGCGGTCTCTTCTGCGGCCGGAGCCGTCTCGGGCGAGCCGCAGGCGGCGAGCGACAGGCCGAACGCAAGGGCAAGGGCGGCGGGCACACGAACCATGGCGGCGTCTCCGGGCGATCTGGAAGGCGCGACGATGACGCTGTTCTCCGTTGCTGGAAAGCCCGTTCTCGTCCGCGAAAAACACCCTGACGAAACGGACCTAACGGACGAAACCTTTGGTCTTTCTCAACAGAATCAGAAGGTTGCTGTTTCGAGCCTTGTCACTCCCCGGAGGGTTCTCCGACAGGGCGGACGAAACGGCGCTGGATTGTCAAAGACCCCCCCCCCCCCAGATATGGGATACGACCGCGCATCCGCAAGGCGTGGACAAGAATAAATTCACACCCGGGGTGGAAGCTCAGCGCTGGCGGGCGAGCGCCTCGTCCACCGCGGCCTTCTGCAGCTTGAACAGGTCGTTGCAGCCCGCCTCGGCCAGTTCGAAAAGACGGTCGAATTCGGGGCGTGAGAAGCCGCGCTTCTCGCCGGTCGCCTGGATCTCGACGATGGTTCCCGAGCCGGTCAGGACGAAGTTGCCGTCGGCTTCGGCGTTGGAATCCTCCTCGTAGTCGAGGTCGGCCACGGGCGTATCAGCGAAGATGCCGCAGGAAATGGCCGCGACCTGATCGAGAATCGGATCGGCCTTCAGCACGCCTTCGGCCCGCAGGTAGCCCAGCGCCGAGGCCATCGCGACCCAGGCACCGGTGATCGAGGCGGTGCGGGTGCCGCCGTCGGCCTGGATGACGTCGCAGTCGATCAGCACCTGACGCTCGCCCAGCGCCTTGAGGTCGACGACGGCGCGCAGGGAGCGGCCGATCAGCCGCTGGATTTCCTGCGTGCGGCCCGACTGCTTGCCGGCGGCGGCCTCACGCTTGCCGCGCGTGTGGGTGGCGCGAGGCAGCATGCCGTATTCGGCGGTGACCCAGCCCTGACCAGTGTTGCGCATCCAGCCGGGCACTTTTTCCTCGATCGAGGCGGTGACCAGGACCTTGGTATGGCCGAACGAGACCAGGCAGGAGCCCTCGGCGTAACGGTTTACGCCGGTCTCCAGCGTCACGGCGCGGAGCTGGTCTGGGGTGCGTTCGGAGGGTCGCATGACGGGTATCCTGAAGGTCGGTATTGCATTGGCGTATCGAGCGGCGGTGCTTATCCTGAAAGGGTGAGCCTGTATCCCCCCAACCTCCCCGTGCGATCGGGTCGCCGCCCGTGAGGCCGCCGCTCAGCCCCCTGATGACGCCCCACTACGCCGGCTTGGCCGCGCTGGACCAGCGGGCGCGGGATATCTTCAGGAGCGTGGTGGAGACCTATCTCGAGACCGGGGAGCCGGTGGGGTCGCGAACTGTGTCGAAAGGCGGGGTGCATCTGTCGCCCGCCTCGATCCGCAACACGATGCAGGATCTCACTCTGGCGGGGTTGCTGGCGGCGCCGCACACCTCGGCGGGGCGAATCCCGACCCATGCCGGCCTGCGCCTGTTCGTGGACGGCCTGCTGGAGATCGGCGACGTCGGGACCGAGGAGCGACGCGAAATCGACGCCCGTCTGCTCGGGCGCGGCAAGGGCTTCGAGGAGGCGCTGAACGAGGCCACGGCCCTGCTGTCGGGTCTGGCGGGCGGGGCCGGCATCGTCGCCAGTCCGGTGCGGGACTCGGGCGTCAAACATGTGGAGTTCGTGGCCCTGGGCTCGGGTCAGGCGCTGGCGGTACTGGTTGCCGATGACGGGACGGTCGAGAACCGGCTTATGCCGCTGGCCGCCGGCGTGACGCCGTCGATCCTCCAAGAGGCCTCGAACTTCCTTTCGGCCCGCATGAAGGGCAGGCTCCTGTCCGAGGCGCGTCTGGAGATGGGGGCGGAACTGGCCGCCGCGCGCAGCGAACTGGACGCCACCGCCGCCCGTCTGGTCGAGGACGGGCTGGCGGCCTGGTCGGGCGGGGCGGATCGTCAGCGGTCGCTGATCGTGCGGGGGCGCGCCAACCTGTTGCAGGACGCTGGCGCCGCTGAGGATCTGGAAAAGGTCCGGGTCCTGTTCGACGATCTGGAGCAGAAGGAACAGCTGATCGGCCTGCTCGACGGGGTCGATGCGGCGCAGGGAGTGCGGATTTTTATCGGGGCGGAAACGCGACTGTTTTCGCTTTCGGGTTCCGCCGTCGTCGCGGCGCCCTATATGACGGGCCGACAACGGGTTCTGGGCGCCATCGGCGTGATCGGACCCGCAAGACTGAACTATGCCCGCATCATCCCGTTGGTGGACTACACCGCGCGGGTGCTGGGGCGCATCCTGGACGGACAAGACACGTGACCGATACCCAAGACCCGAACTACGATGCCGAGCTGGACGAAGCCCTGGCCAACGCCGAGGCAGGTCTGGACTCTGGCCCGGCGGACGATCTCGGCCCGCTGGACGCCATGATCGCCGAGCGCGACCAGTGGAAGGATCGCGCCATGCGGGCGGCGGCTGAGGCGGACAACGTCAAGCGCCGCACCGAGACCCAGATGAACGACGCCCGCGCCTTCGCGATCCAGCGCTTCGCGAAGGACCTGCTGGGCGTGGCCGACAATCTGGAGCGCGCCCTGATGGCTGCGCCCAAGGACGCCGACGCCGGCGAGGCCGGTCTGGTGACCGGTCTGGAGCTGACGCAGAAGTCCCTGTTGCAGGCCTTCGAGACCAACGGGCTGAAGCGCGTCGCCCCGGGGCCGGGCGAGGCTTTCGACCCGCACCTGCACCAGGCCATGATGGAACAGCCCTCGGCCGAGGTTCCGGGCGGCAGCATCCTCGTGACCATGCAGGCCGGCTACGAACTGTTCGGCCGCACCGTGCGTCCGGCCATGGTCGTGGTGGCGGCCAAGGGGTCGGGTCCGCAAGGCGGCAATCCCTATGGCGCAGCGCCCGGGGCCAACGGCGGGTCCTTCGACGGCAAGGCGTAGTCCCGATCCTCCCCCAATGGGGGAGGTGGCTCGAAGCGAAGCGTAGAGACGGAGGGGCCCCGGTTCAGATGCGGAGTCTGCGGCCGGCCCCCTCCACCGCTCCGCGGTCCCCCTCCCCCAACGGGGAGGAATTCTACTTAAGCTTCGCCTCGAACAAGGCCAGCAGTCGGGCCCAACCGTCGGCGGCCTCGGTCGCGCGATAGGAAGCCCGGTAGTCGGCGTGGAAGCCGTGGGGGGCGTCGGGGTAGAGTTTGATACCGCTCTCGGTGGCGCCCGCGGCCTCCAGCGCCGCCTGCATGGCGGCGACGGAATCGTTGGGGATGCCCTGGTCCTGGCCGCCGTAGTTGCCGATGACGACGCTCTTCAGGTCGTCGGCCAGATCGACCGGGAAGGGCTGGCCCGCGGCGACCTGTTCGGGCGTGGCGGTCGGCGAGGGGGCCAGACGGCCGTACCATGCGACGCCGGCGTCGATCGCGGCGAAGCGGGCGGCGGCCTGCCATACGACCTTGCCGCCCCAGCAGAAGCCGGTGATCCCGACCTTGTCGACATTGGCCCACAGCTGGCCCGAGGCCCATTCCAGGGTGGCGTTGATGTCGCCCATGACCTGTTCGTAGCCAGCGGCGCCGACGATGGCCTGGATGCGCTGCATGTCGGCGAGCGGGGCCGGATCCTCGACGCGGACGAAGAAGGCCGGGGCGATGGCGACGTAACCGGCCTTGGCCAGACGGCGGCAGACGTCCTGGATATAGGCGTGCAGGCCGAAGATTTCCGACACGACGATCACAACGGGGAAGGGGCCATCGCCTTCGGGGCGGGCGACATAGGCCGGCAGGTCGAAGTCGTCGGCGGAGGGATAGGAGACCATCGCCGTCGCCAGGCCCTCGGAATCGGTCGTGATCGGCTGGGCTTCCTGGGCCAGGGCGGCGACCGCATAGCCGGTGAACATGGCTCCCGCCGTCAGCCCGCCGAGGGATCGGCGCGAGAACCGGAAATCGTCGGCGTTCTGGCCTTCGGGGCGGATCAGGATGGTCATGGGCGCTTCCTCCGGGATTTTCCGTGGCGGACTGTGACGAGACCGCGCGGTTCCGTCGAGTCACCGCCCTGTGACCTTACGCCGCCCGGCGAAGGGTCAGGTTGATCCGCCCGCCGCCGGGCATCAGCCGCGACGAGCCGGCCACCAGTCGATCGATCCCATGGCGCGCCAGTCGAGCGGGGCCGGTCAGGGCGCAGACGTCGCCTGACGCCAGTTTCAACGACCGGGTCGGCCCCTTGCCCGCCGGGCCGATGCGGAAGACGGCGGTGTCGCCCAGCGACACCGACAGGACCGGGGCGCAGAGGTCGGCCTCGTCCCTGTCCTGATGCAGCCCCATGCGGGCGTCCTCACGGTAGAGATTGATAAGGCAGGCGTCGGGCGGCCCGGGCCAGCCGGTCAGCTCGGCCCACAGGTTCAGAAGGACGGGCGGGATCGGCGGCCAGGGCGCGCCGGTCTCGGGATGGGTCGGCTGGTAGCGGTAGCCCGCACGGTCCGAGACCCAGCCGAGCGCGCCAAGATTGCTCATCCTGACCGAGAACGGCTTCCCGCCCGGGGTCACCGGTCGATAGAGGGGCGCGATGGCCAGGGCTGTGTCGATTTCGGCCAGAAGGGAGGCCTGCGCGGCCTCCTGCAATCGGCCGGGCCAGTAGTGAAATCCGGGAAGGTCGGGGAAGGGCTCCATCGCCTTCGTCTAGCGCGTGAAATAATAGTCCGCGACCTGGCAGGCGTTGATGCCGCTGCGTTGCAGGCTCTGGCCGTTGTCGAACTCTGCGCGCAGCGAGTAGCGGCAGGCGCCGGAGCCGTCGTCGATGGTCACCACCACACTCTGGCCCGGCGACAGGGTGCCCGAACCCAGGAGGTCGTCGCCCCAGTCCCCGCCGCTGGAGGCGTAAAGATAGGTCATCGACCAGCCGGTCTGGTTATGGATGCGGACATCGCGATTGTAGGCGTCCTGCGATGGATGCGCCGGAGTGACCGCATGGACCGCCACGACCCGCTTTGACGCCGATTCCGCCATCGCCTGGGCCCCCGACAGGCCAAGCAGTGTCAGGCCCAGGATCAGGGCTGGTGTGAACCGGCGGGGCTTGCGAGGCGGGGAGCGCATCATCGGGACCTGCAACTGGCGGGCCCGTGACCCGCAACCAGGTCCAACAGTGCCCGAACGGGAGCCTGAACGCACCTGATGACCCCTGACTCCGCCTGAATCGGGCCTCGTCCTGAAACAAGGCCTTGCGGGGCATGACGACTTTCCCATATCCCGACCAGCCCGAGAGACCCCGCAATCCGTGGGGTTTCACGGAAAAACAGACAACCTGCCGCGCTCTCGCCCCCGAGAGGCGGCGCAACCAAAACGGGGGCGGTCACGCGCGGCGCTTTCTGACAAGGCCGCCGCATCGCCCGCCAGACGGAGAAAAGACAGGCTCATGGCCAAGATTATCGGTATCGACCTCGGCACCACCAATTCGTGCGTGGCCGTCATGGACGGCAAGAACCCCAAGGTGATCGAAAACGCCGAAGGCAACCGCACCACCCCGTCGGTGGTCGCGATCCAGGACGGCGGCGAGACCCTGGTCGGCCAGCCCGCCCGTCGTCAGGCTGTGACCAACCCCGCCAACACCTTCTTCGCCATCAAGCGCCTGATCGGCCGCAGTTTCGACGATCCCGTCGTGGCCAAGGACAAGGCCATGGTGCCCTATGAGATCGTCAAGGGTCCGACCGGCGACGCCTGGGTGCGCGCCAACGGAAAGGATTACTCGCCGCAGCAAATCTCGGCCTTCACCCTGATCAAGATGAAGGAGGCCGCCGAGGCCTATCTGGGCGAGAAAGTCACCCAGGCCGTCATCACCGTGCCCGCCTATTTCAACGACAGCCAGCGTCAGGCGACCAAGGACGCCGGCAAGATCGCCGGACTGGAAGTGCTGCGCATCATCAATGAGCCGACCGCGGCCGCTCTGGCCTATGGCCTGGACAAGAACGACGGCCAGAAGATCGCCGTCTATGACCTCGGCGGCGGCACCTTCGACGTCTCGATCCTGGAGATCGGCGACGGCGTCTTCGAGGTGAAGTCGACCAACGGCGACACGTTCCTGGGCGGCGAGGACTTCGACGTCCGTCTGGCCGACTATCTGGCCGACGAGTTCAAGAAGGAGCAGGGCGTCGACCTGCGCCAGGACAAGCTGGCCCTGCAGCGCCTGCGCGAAGAGGCCGAGAAGGCCAAGAAGGAACTGAGCTCGGTGACCCAGTACGAGGTCAACCTGCCGTTCATCACCATGAACGCGTCGGGCCCTCTGCACCTGAACATCAAGCTGTCGCGCGCCAAGCTGGAAGCCTTGGTCGACGACCTGATCCAGCGCACGATCGAACCCTGCGCCAAGGCGCTGAAGGACGCGGGCCTCAAGGCTTCCGACATCGACGAAGTCGTCCTGGTCGGCGGCATGACCCGCATGCCCAAGGTGCAGGAGGCCGTGAAGGCCTTCTTCGGCAAGGAGCCGCACAAGGGTGTGAACCCTGACGAGGTTGTCGCCCTGGGCGCCGCCGTTCAGGCCGGTGTTCTGCAAGGCGACGTCAAGGACGTGCTGCTGTTGGACGTGACCCCGCTGACCCTGGGCATCGAGACCCTGGGCGGCGTCTTCACCCCGCTGATTGAGCGCAATACGACCATCCCGACCAAGAAGAGCCAGGTGTTCTCCACCGCCGACGACAACCAGTCGGCCGTGACCATCCGGGTCTTCCAGGGCGAGCGTCCGATGGCCCAGGACAACAAGATGCTGGGCCAGTTCGACCTGATGGGGATTCCGCCTTCGCCGCGCGGCATGCCGCAGATCGAGGTCGCCTTCGACATCGACGCCAACGGCATCGTCAACGTCTCGGCCAAGGACAAGGCGACGAACAAGGAACAGTCGATCCGCATCCAGGCGAACGGCGGCCTGTCGGACGCCGACATCGACAAGATGGTCAAGGAAGCCGAGGCCAACGCCGCCACCGACAAGATCCGCAAGGACTTGGTCGAGGCCCAGAACGCCGCTGACAGCCTGATCAACTCGACCGAGAAGGCCATGGCCGAACACGGCGACAAGGTCGGCGCCGACGAAAAGGCGGCGATCGAGACTGGTCTGGCGGAACTGAAGACGGCTCGCGACGGCGCCGATTCGGAAGATATCCGGACCAAGACGAACACGCTCGTTCAGGCTTCGATGAAGCTGGGCGAGGCGATGTACGCCCAGAGCGCCGGTCAGTCCGGTGACGACGCGCCCGCCGACGACTGCGTGGTCGATGCGGAGTTCGAGGAAGTCTCGGGCGACGACGAAGAGAAGAAGAGCGCCTAAGCGTCGTGGTCCTCCCCTGCGATCCAGGGGAGGACCGTGGCTTTCATGAAACTTGCATCACCGCACCCGGCGCCCATGTCTTGCGTGGGCCGCCATTCCGCTTGCACGCTCGAAAAAGCGACGTGATCGGATTGTCAGGGGTTGGTTTGAGGACGTCTGCGCATGGCGCGTGATTATTACGAGGTGCTGTCGGTCGAGCGGACCATCGACGCCGCCGGCCTGAAGTCCGCCTATCGCAAGCTGGCGATGGAGCACCACCCGGACCGCAACGGCGGTTCCGAAGAGTCCATGGCCAGGTTCAAGGAAGTCTCCGAGGCCTATACGGTCCTGTCGGACGACCAGAAGCGCGCCGCCTATGACCGGTTCGGCCATGCGGGCGTGAACGGCGGAGGCGGCGGGGGTCAGCAGGGCTTCCACGACGTCAACGACATCTTTTCCCAGGTCTTCGGCGACGCGTTCGGCGACGTCTTCGGCGGTGGCGGGCGGCGCCAGTCGAACGGCCCGCGTCGCGGTTCGGACCTGCGCTACGACCTCGAGATCACCCTGGAGCAGGCCTATCAGGGCGCCGAGGTGGAAATCTCCGTGCCGACGACTGCGGCGTGCGAGACCTGCGAGGGTTCGGGCGCCAGGAACGGCGCCAAGCCGACGACCTGCTCTACCTGCCAGGGTGCGGGACGCGTGCGTCAGGCCAACGGTTTTTTCCAGGTCGAACGCACCTGCCCCTCCTGCGGCGGTCAGGGACAGCGGCTGTCGGCGGCCGACACCTGCGGGACCTGCCACGGCCACGGCCAGGTGCGGAAGACGCGCAAACTGTCGCTGAAGGTTCCGGCCGGCGTGGATGACGGCTCGCGCATCCGCCTGTCGGGCGAGGGTGATGCCGGAACGCGCGGCGGCCCGCGCGGCGACCTCTATGTCTTCCTGTCGGTGACACCGCACGATCTGTTCGAGCGCGACAACCTGGATCTGCTGTGCACCGTGCCGGTGTCGATGACGGTCGCGGCCCTGGGCGGCGAGATCGATGCCCCCTGCCTGGTATCCGAGGCCTGCGACGGCCAGTGCAAGGCTCCGGTCAGCGTTCCCGCCGGCGCCCAGACCGGCAAGACGGTCCGCATCCGCGGCAAGGGCATGCCCCATCTGAACGGCCGCCAGCGCGGCGACCTGGTGGTCGAGCTGTTCGTCGAGACACCGACCGACCTGACGCCCCGCCAGAAGGAGTTGATGCAGGAACTGGCCGCCTCGTTCGGCGACAGCCAGAATCCGCGAAACTCGTCCTTCGCCGGCAAGGCCAAGCGATTCTGGGCAGACATCCTCGGCTCGGAAGAAGACGCGAAGTCGGCGCGCGAGAACGCCCAGTGAATTTCGCCGGAGGGGCCTCGTCTTGAGCGAACTGTTTCACGTCGGGATTTCCGGCGCGCGCGGCCGGATGGGTCGGGCCGTGTCCCAGGCCCTGGACGCGCGCGAGGACGTCATGGTTTCGGTCCGTTTCGACTGGGGCGAGACGCCGGACCTGAGCCTTTGCGACGTGGTCATCGACTTCTCCACCGCCGAGGCCTC
Organism: Brevundimonas sp. DC300-4; assembly: GCF_049897365.1. Taxonomy (NCBI): domain Bacteria; kingdom Pseudomonadati; phylum Pseudomonadota; class Alphaproteobacteria; order Caulobacterales; family Caulobacteraceae; genus Brevundimonas; species Brevundimonas sp. DC300-4. Next base: position 3,554 of record NZ_JAFCWC010000005.1, on the reverse strand, counting down.
GGTCGCCCTGACACAGACCTGCGCCGAGCGCGGCGGTCCAGCCCTCGTCATCGGTTCGACCGGCTTCACTCCCGAGCAGGACGCGGCCATCCAGGCTGCGGCTGAAAAATTCGCCATCGTGCGCAGCGGCAACTTCTCGCTCGGCGTCAACATCCTGATCGGCCTGGTCGAGCATGCGGCCCTTCGGCTGGACGCCCGCGACTGGGACATCGAGGTCGCCGAGGCCCATCACAGGAAGAAGATCGACGCCCCGTCCGGTACCGCACTGATGCTGGGCGAGGCTGCCGCGCGCGGTCGCGGTCATGACCTGTCGGAGTTGCGCAGCGCGCCCTACGACGGCATCTCCGAGGAACGGAAGACCGGGACCATCGGCTTCTCCTCGATCCGCGCGGGCGGCCTCGTCGGGGAACACACGGTGCTGTTCGCCTCGGACGACGAGGTCCTGACCCTGAGCCACTCGGCCATCGACCGGTCCCTGTTCGCCAAGGGCGCGGTCGCCGCCGCCGCCTGGGTGCGGACGCGCGGGCCGGGACTCTACGACATGCAGGATGTGCTGGGCTTCAGGCAGGCATGATTTAGGGCGCTACCGCTCGCCGCGCGGCGGCTCGCTGCTTGAGCGCGGTCGGTGCGCGGTCGGGCGGGTCAGACCCGCTCGAATTCCAGGAACAGAGGGTCGGTGTCGCCGAGGCGTTTTTCCTCATAGCGGGTCACCACGTGATCCTCCGGCGCGACCTTCCAGTCTGCCGTCTCGTCGGCCAGCCAGACCAGGCCTGGCGTGGCCAGGAACCGCTCCAGCGCCCAGCCGGCGTAGTCCTTCCAGTCCGTGACGAAACGCAGGCGACCGCCGGGCTTGAGCTTGCGCCCGAGTTCGGCGGCGAAGGCCGGCTGGATCAGGCGGCGCTTGTTGTGCCGCGCCTTGTGCCAGGGGTCAGGGAACAGGATCATGATCCGGTCCAGCGATCCGTCCGGCAAGGCCTGGACCACGGCTCGCGCGTCATCGGCATGCAGGCGAATGTTCTTGAGGCCCCCTTCCTCGATATGCCGCAGCGCCGAGGCGACGCCGTTGAGGAAGGGCTCGCAGCCGATCATCAGGGCGGACGGGTTGCGCGCGGCCTGGGCGGCGAGGTGCTCGCCACCGCCAAACCCGATCTCAAGCCACACCTCTTTGGCACCTGGCATCAGAGCGGAAACGTCGATCGGTCCCGCCGCTGGATCCGGAAGCGTCACCGAGGGCATCAATGTATCGAACAGAGCCGCCTGGCGCGGCTTGATCGCCCGCGACTTGATCCGTCCGAAGGAACGGAGCGGGGCGTCAGGCGAGCGGGCGGAAGGATCGGTCGTCATCGCGCGCCTGTAGCCTGCGACGACGACCGTTGAAAGGCGCGGAGGCCTATTCGATGCCTTCGATGGTGCCGTCTTCATTGACCACGACGTATTCCAGCTCGCAGAAGTTCAGTTTCTGCTGCCAGGCGTCGCCGTCCTCGAAGACGATCTTGACGTAATATTCGCAGGCGTCTTCGGAATCGTAGAAGCGCATGTTGACGGTGTCGCCAGACGCCAGGATGCGGCTCGGCATCCAGTCCTGGCTGTAGGTGCCGTTCGGCTCGCCGGTCTGGAAGGTCAGGATGGTCCATGGCGTGCCGTTGACCAGGTCGAAGGTGTAGTAGTCGCCGTCCTGAACCGGAGCAGCCGAGGCCGGAGCGGCGCCGCAGAGCAGAGCGAGGGCGGCGAACGCGCCCATCATTATGGATTTCATAGTCATTCCCCCGACCAGGCGGACATCGCCGGGCCTTGCGCGACATGCGTGCAAGGCCCGGACCACGTCAACATCCCGAAAGGGATCGGTCAGATAGGATCAGGCCAGGGCCTTCAACTGGTCGACCAGGTCGGTCTTTTCCCAGCTGAAGCCACCGTCCGCGTCCGGCGTGCGGCCGAAGTGGCCGTAGGCGGAGGTGCGCGCGTAGATCGGCTTGTTCAGGCCCAGGTGCTCGCGGATCGCACGGGGCGTGGCGCCGCCGATCAGGCCCAGGATCTTGTCTTCCAGCACGGCCTCCGTGACCGAACCCTTGCCGGTGCCGTGCAGGTCCACGTGGATCGACTGGGGCTTGGCCACGCCGATGGCGTAGGAGATCTGGATCGTGCAGCGGTCGGCGAGGCCGGCGGCCACGACGTTCTTGGCCAGGTAGCGGCAGGCGTAGGCGGCCGACCGGTCGACCTTGGTCGGGTCCTTGCCGGAGAAGGCGCCGCCGCCGTGCGGCGCCGCGCCGCCGTAGGTGTCGACGATGATCTTGCGGCCGGTCACGCCCGCGTCGCCGTCCGGGCCGCCGATCTCGAAGATGCCGGTCGGATTGATGTGCCAGACGGTGTTCTCGTCGGCGAAGCCTTCGGGCAGCACTTCGAGGATGTAGGGCTTGACGATCTCGGCCACCTGTTCGGACGACAGGCCGGCGGCGTGTTGGGTCGACAGGACGATGGAGGTGGCGCGGACGGGCACACCGTCCACATACTGGATGGTGACCTGCGACTTGGCGTCGGGCTCCAGGCGGGTGTCGCCGCCATGGCGGACCTCGGCGAGGCGCTTCAGGATGTTGTGGCTGTACTGCAGGGTGGCCGGCATCAGCTCCGGCGTCTCGTTCGAGGCGTAGCCGAACATGATGCCCTGGTCGCCCGCGCCCTCATCCTTGTTGCCGGCGGCGTCGACGCCGACGGCGATGTCGGCCGACTGGCCATGCAGGCGGTTGATGAACTCGAACTTCTCCCAGTGGAAGCCAGCCTGCTCATAGCCGATGTCCTTGACTGCGGCGCGCACGGCGGCCTCGATCTCAGCCTCGACGCCCGGGGCCCAGTTTCCGTCCGTGTCCATAATGCCCTGGCCGCGGATCTCGCCGGCCAGCACCACCAGGTTCGTCGTCGTCAGGGTCTCGCACGCCACGCGGGCATAGGGATCCTTGGACAGGAACAGGTCCACGACGGTGTCCGAGATACGGTCGGCGACCTTGTCGGGGTGGCCCTCGGAAACGCTTTCCGAGGTGAAGAGGAAGGAAGAACGGGACAAAGGGGATCGCTCCGAGCAGCCCTGTGCGGGCGGGGTTGGCCGGAGACATATAAAGATATGCTTATATGATCAAGTGAGGACGGCTGGCGGTCGCGTCGCTCAGTGTCCGGAACGTAGCAGGAAGCGGCGGTGCAGCGGCTGGATCGGGCGGGTATTGCCAGGATGCAGTCGCTCGAAAGCATCGACCTGGTCTTGCGACACAGTGATGGGAGCGCACAGCACGACCCAGTCCACCGTCTCGCTGCACGGCGGGGTGGTGAGTGAGCCTTCATATCGGAAGAAGTCGCGGCCGGCGGGCAGCAAGCCGTTCGGGTCCAGCGCGGGTCCGGCCGTCGGGGCGCCCAGGCTGTCGATGACGGCCTGAAGCGGGGCGCTGGTGGCGCCCGTATCGCTGACCGACAGACAAAGCCCCCGGTCCCTATGCCGCCGGGCGGTGACCTGGACCCCGCCGGTTTCCGTGAACTTCACCGCATTGCTGATCAGGTTGGATATGACCTGG